>CAZXXC010000081.1:0-16738 GCA_964644665.1 uncultured Methylococcaceae bacterium | reverse complement strand
GGGCCGAACCGTTCTGCCGACGACCTTCCATGGGAGTGCGCCCGCGATGCCGTCCGATCTACTGAAGGGTCTCGATCTTGCCGGCTTCATTCCGCATGGCTATTGCCTGCAGTGGAAACCGGCTTTGGTGTGGATGCTGGTCGCCTCCGACGGAATCATTGCAGTGTCCTATTTTTCGATCCCGTTCGCGCTCTGGTACTTCGCGCGCAAGCGATCGGACATCAGTCACCGCTGGCTGCTGGTGTTGTTCGGGCTGTTCGTGATGGCGTGCGGCAGCACCCATCTGTTCGATGTGGTGAACGTCTGGCGTCCGGACTACTGGCTGGCTGCCGCCGCCGGCATCGTCACCGCGGTGCTGTCGCTGACCACCGCGATCGTGCTCTGGCTGATCATGCCGGCGGCCCTCCGGGCGCCGTCCGCCCGGCAACTCGATCTGGCCAACCGCAAGCTTGCCGAATCGGCCGGCTATGCCCGCAGCCTGATCGAGGCCAGCCTCGATCCACTGGTGACGATCAGCGGCGAGGGCAAGATCCTGGATGTCAACCGGGCCACCGAGCAGGCGACCGGGATCGCTCGCGAGCGGCTGTTCGGTACCGATTTCTGCAACTACTTCACCGCGCCGGAACAGGCCCGGGCCGGCTATCTGGAAGCCTATGCGAAGGGGCAGGTAGTCGACTATCCGCTGTCGATCCGCCACGTCTCGGGTCGTGTCACCCCGGTGCTGTACAACGCCAGCGTCTACCTGGACCAGTACCAGCGCGTGGCCGGCGTGTTTGCCGCCGCCCGCGACATCACCGGCCTGAAGCAGGTCGAGGTCCAGCTCGAGAACGCCAATCGTGAGCTGGAGTCGTTTTGTTATTCGGTCTCCCACGACCTGCGTGCGCCGCTGCGGGGAATCGACGGCTGGAGTCTGGCGCTGATCGAGGATTATGGTGACCAGCTCGATGCCGCCGCCCGCGGCTATCTCGAGATCGTGCGCTCCGAGACGCAGCGGATGGGGCAGTTGATCGATGACCTGCTGGAGCTGTCCCGTGTCGGCCGCTCCGAAGTGCGGCGGGAGCCCCTGAACCTGAGCGCGCTGGCGGACGTCATCGTCGAGCGATGCCGTCAGGACCAGCCGGAACGGCCGCTGGATGTCCGGGTGCAGCCGGGTCTGTTCGCCTGGGGCGATGCCCGATTGCTGGAGATTGCTCTGACCAATCTGTTCGCGAATGCCTGCAAGTTCACGATGACGCGTCCGGTGGCCCGCATCGAATTCGGCAGCCGCACCGAGGAGAACCCCGACTCCAATGTGATCGAAACCGTCTACTTCGTACGTGACAACGGGGTCGGCTTCGACATGTCCTATGCGGAGAAGCTGTTCGCCCCGTTCCAGCGTTTACACAAGGCGAGCGAGTTCCCGGGAACCGGGATCGGTCTGGCCACCGTGCAACGCATCGTGCACCGTCATCGAGGGCGTATCTGGGCCGAGGCCGTGCCTGACGGCGGCGCCACTTTCTACTTCACCCTTGGGGAGGCGGCATGACGCGCGGCGTAATCCTGCTGGTCGAAGACAATCCAAGCGATATCGCCCTGACACGGCGGGCACTCGGCAAGAATGGCATCAACGCGCCGCTGGTGGTGGCGGAGGACGGCCAGGAGGCGTTGAACTACCTGTTCGGCACCGGCGAGCGCAGCGGCGACGTCATCGCCGATCCTCCGGCGGTGGTGCTGCTCGATCTGAATCTGCCGCGCATCAGCGGGCTGGAAGTGCTGCGTCGGATGCGCGCCGAGCCGCGTACCCGACGGATACCGGTGGTGATTCTGACCTCGTCCAACGAGGAGCAGGACATCGCCGCGGGCTACGATCTCGGCACCAACAGCTATATCCGCAAGCCGGTCGATTTCAACCGCTTTGCCGAGACGGTCGGGCAACTGGGCCTGTACTGGCTGGTGACCAACGAGCCGCCGCCCAGAACCTGATCGCCATCGCCCATGGCTGCCACTCCGCTTTCCGCACTGATCATCGAGGACGACTCGAGCGATGCCGGGCTGGTGGTCAGGCATTTGCAGCAGGGCGGGTTCGAGGTTTCGCATCTGCGGATCGACAGCGCCGAGGAGTTGCGCACAGCGCTCGCCGACCGAAGCTGGGACGTGGTGCTATCCGATTACCGGCTGCCCGGATTCGATGCCGGACAGGCACTGACAATCCTGCGCGATACCGGTCTCGACGTTCCATTCATCGTCGTTTCCGGAACGGTCGGCGAGGAGACGGCGGCCGGGTTGATGCGGGCCGGTGCCCAGGACTACCTGATGAAGGACAATTTGACCCGACTGGCTCCGGTGGTGCGGCGCGAGCTGGCCGAGGCGAGGGAACGGTGTGCCCGGCGGGAGTCGGATCGGGCCCAGCGTCGGAGCGAACACCGGTTTCGGCAACTGTTCGACTTCACCCCGGTTCCGCTGTGCCACATCGCCGAGGACGGCGCGATTCTCGACATCAACGTGTGCTTCGAGCGGACTTTCGGCTATGGTCGTGCCGACATCCCGACGTTGAATGCGTGGTGGCACCGCGCCTATCCCGATCCCGACCACCGTGCGCGGGTGCTCGAGGACTGGAACGCGGCGATGCGGGAGGTCTCGGAGCGACAGAGCGACATGCCGGCGCGCGAGTACCGGGTCACCTGCAAGGATGGTGCGGTCCGCACGGTACTGATTTCCGGCACGCCGATCGGCGACGGGCTGCTGGCGACGCTGTTCGATGTGACCGATCGAAAGCGGTCGGAAGGGGAGTTGGCGCGCCATGCGGCGGAGGCCGAACGTGGGCGCGAGGTGCTGCTCAACGTGCTGGAGGACGAGCGCGAGGCCCAGGCCGCCTTGCGCGCCGCATTGGACAAGCTGGCCAAGCTGGCCGCCGCCGCGCCCGGCGTCATTTATTCATTTCGGCGAAAGATCGACGGCGTGTTCAGCATGCCGTATGCCAGTCCCGCTTTTTCGGATGTTTTCGGGCTTCCGGTGGACGATGTCGCGGAGGACTTCTCCCCGGCGTTGGCCAGGATCCTGCCGGAAGATTTGGACCCGCTGCTCGCCAGCATCGACCAATCGGCCCGCACCATGGAGCGCTGGCACGGCGAATTCCGCTATTGCCATCCGTGGAAAGGCGAAGTCTGGCTGGAAGGCCGCTCGATGCCGGTGAAGGAAACCGACGGCGGAATCGTCTGGCACGGCATCGTCGACGATGTCACGGAACGGAAACGGAACGAGCTGGATCTGCGCAAGTTTCGTGCGATCGCCGACCGGGCCAACTACGGCGTTGCGATCGCGTCGATGGACGAACTTCTGACCTATGTGAACGACACCTACGCCCGCATGCATGGCTACCGGATTGAGGATCTGGTCGGGCAGCCCCTGTCGGTGTGCCATCCCAGCGAGCACCAGGGACGCGTGAACGAACTGCTGGTGCGAATCCGGCAGCACGGCGGATTCGTCAGCGAGGAGGTTTGGCATCGCCGGCGCGACGGTTCCGAGTTTCCGACGCTGATGAACGCCACGCTGATCACCGACGCGTCCGGCAGGGAGCAGTTTCAAGTCGCGACGGCCGTGGACATTACCGAACGCAAGGCCGATGAGGAGCAACTGCGGAAGCTGTTCCAGGCCGTCGAGCAGAGCCCGGAAAGTGTCGTGATCACCGGTCTGGATGCGAAGATCGAGTACGTCAACGAGGCGTTCATCCGGGTGACCGGCTACAGCCGCGAGGAGGCGCTGGGACAGAACCCGCGCATCCTGAAATCGGACCGGACGCCGAAGGAAAGCTATGCCGCATTGTGGAATGCGCTGGCCCAGGGGCGGTCGTGGCAGGGCGAATTCTACAATCGGCGCAAGGACGGCAGCGAATATGTGGAATCCGCGATCGTGGCGCCGATTCGCCAGAGCGATGGGCGGATCACCCATTATCTGGCGATCAAGGATGACATCACCGAGCGGAAACGGATCGAACAGGAGCTGGATCGGTACCGTCACCACCTGGAGGAACTGGTGGCTGCGCGGACCCAACAACTGAACGAGTCGCGGCGAACCGCGGACGCCGCCAATCGCGCGAAGAGCGCATTTCTGGCCAACATGAGCCACGAAATCCGGACACCGATGAATGCGATCGTCGGCCTTACCCATCTGCTGCGGCGGAGTGCGACCACACCGGAGCAGTCGGAGCGGCTGTTCAAGATCGACGCGGCAGCCAAGCATCTGCTGTCGATCATCGACGACATACTCGATCTGTCCAAGATCGAGGCCGGGCGACTGGCGCTGGAGGAGACGCGGTTTCATCTCAGCGCCGTGCTGGATCATGTCAGCTCGCTGATTGCCGGATCGGCACGGGCCAAGAACCTGACGGTCACCGTGGACTACGACGACGTGCCGCTCTGGTTGCGCGGCGATCCGACCCGGCTGCGTCAGGCGCTGCTGAACTACGCCGGAAACGCGGTCAAGTTCACCGAGGAGGGCTCCGTCGCGCTGCGTGCCCGGATGCTGGGACGACAAGGCGGCGAGGTCGTGGTGCGCTTCGAGGTGGAGGATACCGGCATCGGCATCGCCCCGGAAAACGTCCCGAAGCTGTTCGAATCCTTCGAGCAGGCCGATGTCTCCACCACCCGCCGCTACGGCGGCACCGGTTTGGGACTGGCGATCACGCGGCGACTGGCTGCGCTGATGGGCGGCGAGGTGGGGGTGCAGAGTGAACCCGGCAAGGGCAGCCTGTTCTGGTTCACCGCCCGGCTGCATCAGGCAACCGGCATTCTGCCGGGCGCGGCCGACGACGCCGACGTTCTGGATGCCGAAGCGAAGCTGCGCCTGCTGCATCGCGGCACACGTGTCCTGCTGGCGGAGGACAATCCGATCAACCGGGAAGTCGCGTTGGAACTCCTCCATGGTGTGGGGTTGGAAGTCGACACCGTGGAATCGGGGCGCGAAGCGGTGGCCAAGGTGGGAAACACGAACTACGGCCTGATCCTGATGGACGTGCAGATGCCGGAAATGGACGGCATCGAAGCGACCCGGGCGATCCGGGCACGAGCGGACGGGGCGAGCGTTCCGATCCTGGCGATGACCGCCAACGTGTTCGAAGACGACCGCACGGCTTGCCTCTCGGCCGGCATGAACGATTTCGTTGCCAAGCCGGTGGACCCCGATGCGCTGTTCGCCAAACTGTTGCAGTGGCTGCCGGCTGCGGATCCGGCGCCGCTCACCGGGCCGTCGGCGACGGCGGAAATTCGGACCGAAACACCCCGTCGTCCGATCGAGGTGCCGGGGCTGGATTTCGACTGGGGGCTGCAAATGCTGCGCGGCAACGTCAAACGGTACCTCGATCTGCTGAGCTTGTTCGGCGAACGCTATGGCCGGCATCCCGAGCAATTGCGCGATCTTCTGCTCGCCGGCGACCGATCCGGGCTGCGGCGTCTGGCGCATGCGCTGAAGGGGTCCGCCGGCACGTTGGGGGCGATGCGGGTTCAGGAACTGGCCGAAGAGTTGGACGGCAGGTTACGGGGGGATGCCTCCGAAGATGAAGTTGAACAGTGCTGTACGGCGCTGGGCGCCGAACTGAACACTCTGATCGACGGCATCCGCCGTGCCGCGACCGGGGAAATGCCGCCGCCGCGTCAGGTCGAGGCCGACGACACGGTGCGGCTGCTGGAGCGCATCGATGCGCTGTTGCAGGTCGGCGATATCGAGGTGAACGACCTGGCCGAAGCACACCGGCAGCGGTTGCGCGATGTCTTCGGTAAGGAGGGTGAAAAACTGGTGGCCGCCATCGCCCGTTTCGACTACGAGGAGGCGGCGGCAACGCTCCGGGATTTGTCCGCACCCGATCGAGCGCCGCGGTGAAGTTGCCGGCAAATCGGGTCGGGCGGGATGGCGAGGTCTATTGGATTCGGGAATTCCTTCCGCCGGCCGAAGCGGGGCAGTGCCTCGACGCGCTGCAGCGGGACCTTGCCTGGCAAGAGGAATGGATCGTGATTGCCGGCAGGCCGGTCCGGGTACCGCGGCTGGTCTGCTGGTACGGCGATGAAGGCGCCGTCTACCGCTACTCCGGCGTGGATCATGCGCCGCTGCGCTGGACGACGCTGCTGCTCGGCCTAAAACAGCGGATCGAGGTTTTCAGCGGTGCCCGCTTCAACAGTGTGCTGTGCAATTGCTATCGCGGCGGCACCGACTCGATGGGCTGGCATGCCGACAAGGAAAAGGAACTGGGACCGAATCCGGTCATCGCATCCCTCAGCCTCGGCGCCACGCGGCGCTTTCTGCTTCGCCACGACAAGACCCGTGAAACCGTGTGTCTCGATCTCGATTCCGGTAGCCTGTTGCTGATGCAGGGCAGCCTGCAGCATCACTGGCGCCATTGCGTGCCGAAGGATCCGCACTGTACAGCATCGCGCATCAACCTGACCTTTCGCCGGATTCTACCGACATGAGCGAAGAATGGCTGGAGGAAGTGGATGAGTTCGACCGGGTGATCGGGCGCCGCCCCCGCAGCGAGCTGCACCGGTTGGGCCTACGGCATCGCGCGGTTCACATCCTGTTATTCGATCGCACCGGCCGGCTGTTCCTGCAGAAGCGCTCGCGCTGGAAGGACGTACATCCCGGGTGCTGGGACACCTCCGCGGCCGGCCATGTCGACCCGGACGAAACCTACGAGATTTCCGCCGGTCGCGAGCTGCGTGAGGAACTCGGCATCGAGCCGCCGCCGCTGGAATTCCTGTTCAAGGTCGAGGCCGCTGCGACGACGGGTTGGGAGTTCATCCACGTCTACCGCGCGACCCATGACGGTCCCTTAGCGCTGAACGGCGACGAGATCGACGAGGGGCGGTGGCTGCATCCGGACGAGATCGACCGCTGGCACGCCGCGGGCGGTGCCGGCCTGACCGCGACGTTCTGCCTGCTGTGGCAGCGTTTTCGCGAATCGCGATGAGTCGCTTCGAAGTGCGAGCGCCAGGTGCGATTGCAGTCGGTCACATCCGATAGCGCGCCGTCTGTCGCAAAGCCTGAGTGAGGTGCGCGTGCAGGAAATCGGGTCGGTGCATCGGTTTCACCAGCACGAATCCCGCCAGGAACCCCCCGATGTGGGCCCAGAAGGCGACGCCGCCGCCGGCGCCATGCAGTGCCGGCAAGCCGCCGGCGATCTGAATGAAGAACCAGTAGCCCAGCATCGCGATCGCCGGCAGTGAAACCGTGGTGAAGAAGAAGCCCAGAAACACCGCCACGATCACATGCGCTCGGGGGTACAGCCGGGCATAGGCGCCCATCACGCCGCCGATCGCACCGGAAGCGCCGACCATCGGGATCGCGGCGGCCGGGTCGGTGGCGATCTGCGCCCCGGCTGCGGCCAAGCCGCACAACAGATAAAACAGCAGAAAGCGGACCGCGCCCATCGCGTCTTCGACATTGTCGCCGAAGATCCACAGGAACCACAGGTTCCCGATGATGTGGAACCAGCCGCCGTGCAGGAACATGTGCGTCAGCAGCGTCAGGTGCGAGGTCTGGCCGTCGAGCACGCAGGACAGACTCTCGCCGAGCGGTATTTGCGTATTCAGCGGAACCAGCCCGAACAGCTCGCCGGGAATCAACCCGTAAAGGCACAGCGATTGCGCCAACGGCGTTCCGCTGCCGGCGCCCTGAACAAAAACCCAGGCCGCGACGTTCAGTGCGATCAGCAGCATCGTGGCGACCGGCGCACGGACGGTGGGATTTTCATCGCGTACTGGAAACATCGGGAGTTCCTAACGGATCAGATCACTGAACGGAACGTCGATCACCGGATACTCCGGCCAGTCCTTGTAATCGAAGTGCCACCATTCCCGGGGATGTACGGTGTATCCCTCGGCTTCCATCGCCGCGCGCAGCAGATCGCGGTGATGCCGCGATTCCGGGCTTCCGCCGGCGTAATCGGGGTAGGCCCGAGTCGTCATTTCGTCGTAGTCGGTCGGCATCGCGATGGCCTTGCCGGATTGACGGTCGTACAGCGACAGGTCCACCGCGCAGCCCCGGTTGTGCTTGGAGCCGAGCTTCGGATCCGCGACGAAGTTCCGTTTGTTGCCGCTGACCGAGTCCCAGAAAATCTTGGTGACCGACCACGGCCGATAGCCGTCGAAGATCAGCAGGCCGAGTCCCTGGTCGCGCAGCCGGGTATGTACCCGGACCAGTGCTTCGGCGGCCGGCCGCTGCAGGAAGGCCCGTGCTTCAGGATAAACCGGCCGGCCGATGAAATTGTTGCCGGTGGCATAGCGGACATCGAGTTTCAACGTCGGGTCCAGCGCGATCAACTCCACCAGTTCCGGTCGGCGGGACGCCTCGGGGCTCGCCGGCGGGCCATCGGCCGGAGCCAGAGGAGCGCACGCGGCGCCGGAAATGGCCAGCATCATGCCGTGAAGTCCGGTACGCCAGGCCTTAGACATACATGGCGCTGCTCAGCCGGCTGCGGTATTTCCGGGTCAGCGCATGGTCGTCGCCCAAGTGCTTGAAGATCGCCACGCAGGCCTTGCGGGCACCGTCATCGTCGAAATTGCGGGCCGTTCGGACCACGCCGATAAAGCCCTCCAGCGCGGGTTCGTACTCGCCCCGGGACAGATGGTGCACGGCCTCGAGATAAGCCGGTTTGGCAGGATGTTCCGCCAGACCCTCGGGCCGAGCGAGCCGGCCGAACAGCCGCGCGAACGTCCGGATCGCCTCGGCGGCCGCGAAATCGGGCGAATCGGGGCCGATCCGCTCGACCAGCGCGACGGCCCGCTCGGGGGATTGCATGACCAGCAGCCTGGCCCAGAGACTCGCCGCGGCTGTGTTGTCGGGCTCGGCGGTGACGATCCTCTCGAGCAAGGTCATGGCGTCGTCGTTCCGCCCCTCGGCGGCCAGTCGCTCCGCCTGCTGCAGTTGCGCCCTCATCGGGCTCGGCAGTGCTCGCTTCAGCCAGTCGTCCAGCATTTCCGCGGACAGTGCCCCGGTGAACTCGTCGACGACCTGACCGTCGACGAACAGCTTGACGTTGGGGATGCCGCGGACACGGTACCGGTCAGCGATTTCCGGCTGTTCCTCGGTGTTCACCTTGACCAGCACGAAACGGTCCGTGAGCCGTTCGGCGGCCTGCTCCAGAATCGGTGTCAGCGCCCGGCACGGCGCGCACCAGGGTGCCCAGAAGTCGACCAGGACGGGGCTGGAGAAACTGCGGGCGAGCACATCGGTGTCGAAGTCGATCGGCGGCATACGGATTGGTCGGTGCAGGGAAGCTCGAGGAAGTAGGCTAACAGATTTCTGACGAGATTTTTTACAGCACAAAGACAGGCCTTGTGTTCCGCCGACTTCGAACCGCTCGGCGGCGATGATGCACAGAGTTATCCACAGGTTCTGTGGAAAAACCGAGCCTCTCGCGGCGACGACGCCCCTGCCTTGAAGGCAGCCGGATTGTCAAGGGGCGCCGAATGCAGCTCTCGGGCGAAATGATGTGGGCCGATATGAACGCTTTATTCGACAGTGGCTTACAATCCCATCCGGCGGACTGCAAGACATCGGCGCTGCTCGCGGCAGCCGGAACAGCGAGGTTCGATGATTGACTGTTTCGAATTTTCGTGCGCGGCGGCGAGGCGCCGCGGCGGACACTTATGCACAGGTTCGATGTGTGTGATTTGACGCACCGTGGGCCTGTGAAACGCCGCAGCCGGACACCGGCAACCTCTCCGATCGCGGTACGGACCTCGCCTCCGACGGATGCCGGTAACATCCGTCTGGCGCGCACCATGTGCCGGCGGGTGATGCCCGGTCGGTCGATCCGCGACCTGGCGTATGGCCTGCGCGAGTCGAGCGCGGAAGGAAGAACCGCCGGTTCCAGTTCGCTGTGGCAAGTCCTGCTAGTCGGTGCCGCCGGCTTTGGCGACGATGGGCTCGCTGTCGTCCCCTTGTTCCAGTTGGCACGGTTCCAGATCCGGCAGCGGCGGCTGATGGATGGCGATGCCGTGGCGCTCGATGCTGTGTTTCAGCGCTTCGACCTGTTCGTCGAGTTTCTGGATGTGTTCCAGCATGTGGTTGACCGCGTGCGCGACCGGGTCCGGCATGTCCGGCGTCATGCCGTAGGCATCGAAACCGATCTTGCTGGCGATCGCGCGGCGCCGCTGCTCCTGGACCTGCCGATTGGGATTCACGAAGTGTCCCGGGATTCCGACCACGGTGGCGCCGGCCGGCACGTTGCGAAGGACCACGGAATTGGAACCGATCCGCGCGCCGTCGCCGACGGTGATCGGGCCCAGCAGTTTCGCTCCGGCGCCGATCACCACGCCGTCGCCCAACGTCGGGTGACGCTTTCCTTTCTTCCAACTGGTACCGCCCAGCGTGACGCCGTGGTACAGCGTGCAGTCGTCCCCGATCACCGCGGTTTCGCCGATCACCACGCCCATGCCGTGATCGATGAACAGCCGCCGCCCGATCTGGGCACCGGGATGGATCTCGATGCCGGTCCACCAGCGGGCCAGGTAGGCGATCAGCCGTGCGACCCAGCGGAGGTCCCTGTGCCACAGCCGATGAGTGAACCGATGGACCAGAATTGCGTGGACGCCGGGATAGGTGGTGAGGATTTCCCAGAACGACTGCGCAGCGGGGTCCCGCTCGAAAATGCAGTCGAATTCCTCGTGCAATCGCTTCAGCATGAAGAGGATCCTTTCGATTTGGACTGAAGGCGGAACTGCAGCGTGCTCAGAATGCCGCGCAGCAGGTGAACTTCCCGTTCCTCGATGCGTGCTCGGCCGAAGATGCGCCGTAACCGCCGCATGATCGACGGCGAGGATTTCCGCTCGTGCAGGAAGCCGAAATCCCACAACGTGGCCTCCAGATGTCCGAAGAACGATTCCATTTCGGCGGAGGACGCCAGCAGCGCCGGCGGCACCGTGACCGCTGCGGGATCCCGGTTCGCCAGATAGATCTCGTAGGCGATGAGTTGGACCGCTGCGGCCACGTTCAGCGACGAGAACGCCGGATTACTCGGAATATGCAGCAGGAAGTGGCACAGTTCCAGCTCTTCGTTGGTCAGACCGGAATGCTCGCGGCCGAACAGAATCGCGGTGCGCGCCTCCGGCGGCTGCCGGCTGACCAGCTCGGCACATTCGCGCGGGGTGAGCTGGGGCCAGGGTATCGAGCGAAGCCGCGCGCTGGCGCCGATGATCAGGCGGCAATCGGCGATCGCGGCCGGCAGGTCGTGGTAAACCCTTGCGGAAGCCAGAATGTCGTCGGCGCCGGCGGCGCGCGCGACGGCGTGCTCGCTCGGGAAGGTTTTCGGCGCGACCAGGGCCAGATCCGATAGCTCCATGTTCTTCATCGCGCGCGCCACCGCCCCGATGTTGCCGGGGTGAGTGGTTTCCACGAGCACGATCCGAGCGTTCGGCGACACGTTGTATCCGACTTGGGGCAGCGAAAAATCCGGGATGTTAACAGAATTTTGTTATGCTACGCGGCCACCCACACCTGATTCGGATATGGACCCAGCCGTCACCATCGCGATCCGTGCCGCCCGGGCGGCCGGCGACGTGATTTCCCGCTCGCTCGGACGCGTCGATCCGCGAAAGATCACCGCCAAGAGCCGCAACGATTTCGTCAGTGAGATCGACCGCCAGGCGGAAAGCGAAATCATCTACATTCTGCAGAAGGCCTATCCTGCACACGGCATTCTGGCCGAAGAGACCGGGCGCCGGGGCACCCAGCGCGAGGACTACGTCTGGGTGATCGATCCCCTCGATGGAACGACCAACTTTCTGCACAGTTTCCCGCAGTTCGCGGTATCGATCGGGCTGTTGTACCGAGGCGTACCGGAGGCCGCGGTGATCTACGATCCGCTCCGCCAGGAGCTGTTCACCGCCAAACGCGGTGCCGGCGCCACGCTGGAGAACCGGCGGATTCGGGTCGCCGCGCAGAATACGCTGCAGGGCGCACTGCTGGGGACCGGCTTTCCGTTCAAGGACCAGCGCTTCATCGATCCCTACCTCGGGATGCTGAAGGACCTGATCCGCGATACCGCCGGCATTCGCCGGGCCGGTTCGGCCGCGCTCGATCTCGCCTATGTGGCGGCCGGGCGGCTGGACGGCTTCTGGGAAATGGGGCTGCAGCCCTGGGACATGGCGGCTGGCGTGCTGATGATCCGTGAGGCCGGCGGCATGGTCACCGACCTGGCCGGCGAAGACCGGGCGATGGATACGGGCTATGTACTGGCCGCGAATCCGAAACTTCATCAGGCAATGCGCGAAGTCATCGCTCCCCACCTGACCGACGCACTGCGACGCGAAATGGCCTGAGGCCGGCAGACCGCGCCGAGAGACGGGGCGGGCGAAAGTTCGACCGCCCCTTCCAGATTCCTATCGGCTCTCGATGGCCTGCAGGTAGCGTGCGACCCCGCTGGCCCGGGTCGGCGCGGGAATGCTCTCGGCCAGCTTTTCCAGCGTGACCACCGCGCTGCTCGCCGATTGGGCGGCAGACACGCCTTTGATATACCGCGACACGCCGGTTTCCGGTTTCGCCGGTGCCTTCAAGGTCTTCAGGTAGCGCGTGACGCCGGTTTCCGGAGCGGGTTTCGGCAGGTTGCGCAGGTACTTGGTGACGCCGGTCAGCACCGGAGGCGGCGGCAGATTCTTCAGATATCGCGTGACGCCCGTTTCCGCGGAGGATTCCGTCGCTGCGGGTGCCGCCGCCTCGACATGGACCGGCGCCACCGCGACGGCGGATTTTGCCCGACGGCTGTTCCAGAACACAAAGCCGGCCAAGCCGGCCACGATCAACACAAGGTACAGATTTTCCATGGATGCTGAGAATGGGTTGAACTTCGAGTGAAAGGCTTGCCGTCGTGCCGTATCGGCAAACGGCGAGAGTGAAAAAAACTGACGCGCTCTGCGGCGCGTTGCGGCCGCAGCATGCCTTCGCGCCGACGCGTTGTCAACTGCGGGACTGCCCGACGGTTGCGGGGAGGTGGATCATCGTGGCGGGGCCGTCACGACCGCGTCCGCGGGTTTCATGGCCGGCGTGCCGGTCGCAACACGCTCAATCGTTCGCGGGTGGCTCTCGTGGCAGCAACCGTTGGGGTACTCGCCGGACGCCATGCCTTGACAACACCGCGCGCACTGATCACGCTTCTCGAACGTCGTCTCTTCCGGCGGCTCCGCCTTTCCCTTGTCCTCACCTCAACGAGGGTTCCGATGGTCATTCTGAGATCGCTTGCGTCGTTGCTTCCGGTGCTGCTGTTTTCTGTATCGGCATTCGCCGCCGAACCGACGAATGCCGCACGACATTGTCAGTCACGGAAAGCCCTGGCTGCGGCCAAGTATGCCACCTGCCAGGTGAGAGCCGAGGCCGTCCCCAACGAGGCGCTGCGAGAGGCCCGGCTGGCACGTTGCGAAGCCCTATTGAAGTGGCGGTTTTCGAGAGAGGAGATCCTGGCCGAAGGCCGGTGCCCGACGACGAACGACTATCGACGCATCCAGGCGGCGGTCGGCCAGCACATCCGTACGGTGAATGCGGCTTTGGACGGTCCTCCCGAGGCCACCGGAACCTGCGCGGCTGGCGGGGTACCGTTCGCCTACAGCTACATGGTGACGAATCGGGCCACACCGTTCGCGGCCTCGGAGTCCCAGATCGTGCCGGCCGCACCCGGAACCCTGACATTCTTCACGGCTGCAGGGGCCTACCAGAGTTCCGATCCGCAGAAGAACTATCAGCAGGTGACTCAGGAGGTCTTCCTGACCCGGCTCGCGGCCGATCTGGCCCGTACCAAGACCAACGGCAGCCAACATCTGGGTGTCTATGTGCACGGTCTCGGCAATCTCCTGACCGATGCCATGACCGAAACGGCGCAATTCGGCTGCTCCCTCGCGGGCTCCGGACCGTGGCCAGGTCTGTTGATCGGCTTTTCCTGGCCGAGCTACGACCTGTTCGATTCCGGTCTGTTCTACGCGACCGAAGGGCCGCCGCTTCCGCCGCTGACGCCGCAACGGTCCGGGTCGATCCGGGACAACATTCTCGGCAGCCGGGGCAGTTTTGCCGCCTTGTTGACGCTGCTGCAGAGCGAAGTCGTGGCCAAGTCCTCCACGCCGGTCGACTGGTCAGTGCTGACCCACTCGGAAGGCAACTACATGCTGATGGCCGGCCTGGCCGGCATGACGGCACCACCGCCGCTGTCGCAATGCCTGATGCTAGCGGCGGACATCTCGGCGTCGTCGTTACAGACCGGAGGGGAGGGGGCCGCGATCACGCAGTCCTGCCGGGACGTGACGGTCTACTATTCGGGTGCCGACGTCACGCTGGGAGCGTCGAATTACGAGTATTTCCAATTCCATATCGCGGATTTTCCGACCCGTCTCGGACTGGCTGGGCCATTTTACGGGTTCACCGCGCCGCAGACGCTACCTTCGAACGTGACCGGTGTCGATTGTTCGAGCGTCACGGTATACCCGGCCGTGGCGCATATCACGGACGTCCATTCTTCCTACCGCTCGGTGCCGAAGATTCTTGCCGACATGTCGCAAGTGTTGCAGGGGCTTTCGACGACCGGCCGGGCGCCGTTTCCAGGCACGACTCAAGGATTCAGGCTGACGCCGTGACAATGCCGCGCGGCCCCGGCCGGGCCTTGGGCGGCGGGCCGGGAGAACACGAGGGATCCCCGTCGCAGATCGTGCCAGGCGGCGTCACTCCAGAAACTGTTGATAGTACTTCGTGGTAAATCGGGGGCGAGCAAGCCGTCCGGGGATCTTCACGTCGCCGGGCTGCAACCACTGCGTCTGAATCGGCGAAGCGGTTCCGCCCAGGGTGTGAATGGCGAGTCGGTTGTACTCCCGGGCGAACCGATGCCACAGCGGATCGGCCGGGTTTGAGCAGAACGGGTCGAACGAAAACGACACGCCCGGTCCGCCGGAATAGAGCCCGAAGGGCTTTCTTGCCTGGTCGAGACGATGGATGAAGTAGGTCGCCCACCCCTTGGGCGCGAATCCTGTCGTTTCCAGGAAATCCTTCGTGAACGCGTAGGATTCCGCTACGACACGCTCGAACTGCGCGAGGTCGTGCTCGTAATACTGGAAGTCCAGGCGGGGCTCGTTCGTCGAGGGGCGCCAATATTCATTCACGAAGTCGGCGCGGGAGTACACCATCCCCGCGGGCTGCGGGACCGCCACACCGTCGAACCCGCGTTGGATGGCAAGCCGCTTGGCGCGACGGAACGTGTCGCAGTCCGGCTGCGAATCGAGCGGAGTCGATGAACCGGACCCGGCCTTGTACCGTCGGTCGCAAAAGGCGGCCAGTTGATCGAGAAAAACGATCGCCAGCAGGGCGTCGCTTTCCTCCCGCGAGCGCGTAAGGCCGGCAGCGAGGCGCTCGGGCGACTCGAAAGCGACGAGCGAGACGTCGGATCGGCACAGCGTCGCAGCGCGCACCTCGAGTTGACACTCGACGACGATGCCGGAGAGGCCGAAGCTGCACTTGAACTCGTGGAACGCCGCGCCGTCCGTCACATCGGACAGTGTGCGGAGTTTGCCGTTCTCATCGACATGGGTCAGCGCGACCACATGTGCGGAAAAATAGCCGGGGCCGTCCAGCGAGGATTCTTTGGTATCGCCAACCGCAACCGATCCCACGGTGGCTTCTCCGATCTCGGCCTGAAACGGAATCTCCAAACCGCGCGCCTGTAGCCACAGATTGAGCTTCTTGAGCCGGCAGCCGGCTTGCACCCGGACCACCTGGCGCCCCGCTGTGTCCGTTTCGAGGCCGAGAATCTCGTCAAGCTTGCGGGTACAGACCATCGTCCCGCCATCGTTGACGATCGTGTCGGTGACCGAGAGCAGCGAGCCGACCGGATGCACCGGAGTCGGAAAGTGACTCGGGTCGCGGACCACGGATTGGACATCGGCGTAGCTGATCGGCTCGACATAGACCGCCGGCCGGGTGGTGCGGCTGAGTCCCCAATTCGAGTAGGTCTTGTCTTCGCCGACGATCAGGCCCTGAACGGGCTGAGATGGTAAGCGTTTGAGCGGTTGGTCCGGCTGATCCATCGACATTATCCCTCAACGGTAGTCGTCCCGATGTGCCCGCAGCATCAAGTCTGATGAGCCACCGGAAAACCATGATTTCGGCCGCCCATTGCTGGCGGCTGCCTGGTGCCCCGGCCTTTATGCGACCACGACATAGCGGCGAATGTCCGGAACTGTTGCGAGCAATGGCGTCGCTTGGGACAGCGCTTCCTGCAGATGAGGCGTCGAAAAATGAGCGTCAATGGCCGCATTGCTCGTCCATTCCTCGATCGTTGCGAACTCGGCCGGATCGTGCGCGTCCTGGAGGAGCCGGTAGTCGATGCAACCTCTTTCCATCCGCGTCTGTTCCACCAAACGCTTCAGGATGGACTTGATTTCCGCGACATGCTCCGATTTGGCCGTCACTCTCGCGACGACTCGCACGGTTTCATTCACCATGAATCACCTCGCTTACACCCGTTCCTCGCGACACGCTTCGCCGGATCGGACACGAATGCCCCGGGGTCCGGATTTTGTCCCGATGCCGAATTGCAGGGGACAGTGAACCGTCCCGTATCTGCCCGAGACAGTCTACCTTGAATCCGGTGCCAACGGCACGCCCGTCCGCAAGATGCACAATAGTGCCATAATCAATGGCTTGGATGCTTGCGTCGGACGGGTCTCCACCGCACCGGGGACGCTCCCGCTGCGGGTCATTTCCATCTCTCCCCAACCAGTACTTCGGATATCCGACG
>CAZXXC010000080.1:0-19574 GCA_964644665.1 uncultured Methylococcaceae bacterium | reverse complement strand
ACACCCATCGCAGTGGGGAGCGTGCAGTGCCCCTTTCCCGGTTTCGCCGGTCGGGCTCGTGTTTCCGAGATTTTGAAGTGGATCGGAGATGTAACCGGCTACTTTTCTTCAGCCGCGGCAACTCGGTGGCGGCCGACAGCAGTGGCGGGTCTGGGCATAACGGAAACGCGATGGCTTCGGTAGTGAGAAGCCGCGCCTCGGCCGTTACCGCGCCGGGTGGCGTCGGGCGTTGATCGTGTCGGTCTGCCAGCGCTCGTTGGCACCGGGCAGCGAATGGCGACTGCATCGGCAGTGGTTTGGACAGAAGGTCCTCGCGGATCTCCTGGGCGGTGCACCGGCGTGGCGGAGATGAATGCGCTGCATCGCTTGATGAAGCGCTTTTCCGGCCGCGCGCTGGCAGAACTTGATCGGAGTCCGCTTCGATATGTTCCCGTACGATCTTACCAGCACCTCACCCGGTGCGCCAGGCTTGGCTTGGCGCTCGCGGCGGGTAAGATACCCTTGTACATTGCAGGGGAATCCACCCCGGCGGGATCTGACATCGGGGGGGGATGGGTGTCACGCGATGCGCGGCGCGTAGGCCGAGCGAAAGGCAGATCGAAACACGCCGGCGGGCACCGATGCTTCAATCATGCGGAATGTTCGCCAGTGGAACTGCCGGACCGCCTGGCGCCGCGCGTTCCCAAGCGGGGATGGCGGCGCCGAGTGGTCATCAGAAGGCATTGACCGAAGCCTCGATCACAGCGGCATGCCGACTCGTCACGGCTGGAAGCGGCGCGGCGGCCGCCGGGCCGAAGCGCGCCCGATAATCCTGTGGGTTGATGCCCAGATTGCGAATGAAGGCCCGGCGCATGCGCTCCGGATCACCGAAGCCGGCGACGACTGCGACCAATTCGATAGGGTCATGACTCGCGCCCAGGAACTGGCGTGCGGCATCGACGCGTGCCTTCTCGACGAACTTGGCCGGCGTCATGCCGGTTTCCTGCTGGAACACACGTGCGAAATTGCGCGGACTCATCGCCATCCTTTCGGCCAGTGTCTCGATGCGCAGGTCCTCGGCCGGGTGTTCCATGATCCAGACCTGAAGAGCGCGCAGATCGGGGTGCTGCGTCGCTTCGCTCACCAGGAATCCGCTGAACTGGGACTGCCCGCCCGGACGCTTCAGGAACACGACCATGTACCGCGCCAGCAACAGCGACTGCTCGCGACCCCAATCCTCCTCCACCAACGCCAACGTCAGATCGATGCCCGAAGTGATCCCGCCGGAGGTGCAAATCGGACCGTCCCTGAGGAAGATGCGGTCCGCTTCGACCGTCACGGACGGATAGTCGACGGCGAGACGGTCGCAAAAAGCCCAATGCGTGGTCGCGCGCCGTCCGTCCAGCAGTCCGGCCTCCGCCAGCAGAAATGCGCCGGTGCAGATCGAGACCAGCCGGCGGACGTGGGTGGACATAAACCGTACCCATGCCAGCAACGCCGGATCGGCCAGCACCCGGGTGACATCCGGAGAGCCTGGAATCAGTAGAGTATCGATGCCGTCCGTGATTTCCTCGTAGCCATGTTCCGCGTGGATACGCAAGCCGCAGGACGAGGTGACGAGGCCGGGCCGTTTGGCGATGACCCGGATCGGATAAACGGGCTCCCGAGCGATTCCGGAACGTTGCATGCCGAAGTTGGTCAGACCGAACGCATCCATCGGGCCGGTCAGATCCAGCAGCTCGATGCCATCGTAGGCAACGATGCCGATCGGCCGGATCGGGACTTCGGCGGGTTGCTGTTGGTGGCAAGTCATCTGGGACACGGGCAGTTCCTCGTTTAACTTGTTCGACGTCACAAACCTGCGGCTGGGCAGCTGTTGGCGCCTATTTCTTGGGATCCTCGGCGGACGCCATATTCGGTAATACCACACATTTCCGCAATGCCTTGTTGACCTCGATTGCCGCCAATCATGTCTTGCTATCTGGTGCGACGATGTGGTAACGGGTCGTCGTGGTCATCCGGATGATCGTGGGCCGATTCGGTACAATGAGCAAAAGGGTACCCTCCGGACAGTCCGTGCGCATACAGGTTCTTCCTCCGCAATTGATCAACCAGATCGCCGCTGGCGAGGTCGTCGAACGCCCGGCGTCGGTGGTCAAGGAATTGCTCGAAAATGCATTCGATGCCGAGGCGACCTCGATCTCGATCGAGGTGGAACTGGGCGGGCTGCGGCTGATCCGGGTCCGCGACAACGGCATCGGCATCGTGCGAGAGGACCTGCCGTTGGCACTGTCCCGCCATGCCACCAGCAAGATTGCGTCGTTGGATGACCTCGATCGCGTTCGCAGCATGGGGTTTCGCGGCGAGGCGTTGCCCAGCATCAGCTCGGTGTCGCGGCTGAATCTGACTTCGCGGACGCGCGACGCGGAGGTGGGGTGGCGTGTAGCGGCCGACGGCACCGAGCACGATTTCCGGCTGCAGCCGGCCGCCCATCCGCCGGGGACCAGCGTGGAAGTGCGGGATCTGTTCTATAACACGCCGGCGCGGCGGAAATTCCTACGCTCCGACAAGACCGAGTTCGTGCACATCGAGACGCAGATCAGGCGGATGGCTCTGAGCCGGTTGGACATCGGCTTTCAACTGCGACACAACCAGCGTGAGGTGCTGAACCTCAAGCCGACGGCGAGCGACGGGGAGCAGAACAGCCGCGTCGCGCTGGTCTGCGGCGACGCGTTCCTGGGGCAATCGCTGGCGGTCGAGTTCCAGGCGGCGGGCCTCCGTCTTTCCGGCTGGGTCGGCCTGCCGACGTTTTCGCGCAGCCAGCCGGACCTGCAATTCTTTTATGTCAACCGCCGTCTGATTCGCGACAAGCTGGTGACCCATGCGGTGCGCATGGCTTATCAGGATGTGCTGTATCACGGGCGGCATCCGGCCTACGTGCTGTATCTGGAACTCGATCCGGTGCTGGTAGACGTCAACGCTCACCCGGCCAAACTGGAAGTGCGCTTCCGCGATAGCGGCATGGTCCATGATTTTCTGCACCGGGCGTTGAAGCGCGTGCTGGCCGATCATCGCCCTGGCGCGCCCACGGGATCGGTTCCCACCATGCCGCCCGAGCCGGCTAACACGCGCCACGAGCCGGAAGCCGGTGTGGAAAAGGGGGCCGACTTTGCGATCCGCACGCCGGCCCAGTCGTCGCTGCCGTTCCGGATCCGGGATCAGTCGAGTGCCTACTCGGCGCTGTACGGGGCGATGACCGGATCGGCGGCGCACGAACCGGCTGCTCAGGCGGTCGATGACGAGTCCTTCCCTCTCGGTTTTGCGCTGGCCCATGTGCATGGCGTCTACATCCTGGCCGAGTCCCGCAATGGTGTGGTGTTGGTCGATGCCCATGCGGCGCATGAACGCATCAGCTATGAAAAGCTCAAACGTCAGGCGGAGCGCGGGCGGGTCGTCTGTCAGCCGCTGCTGCTGCCCGTGAGCATCGCCGTCAGCGAGGCCGAGGCGGACCTGGCCGAAGAACATGCCGAATCGCTCGCGAGGCTGGGATTGGAGATCAGCCGGGCCGGCCCGGGGACGCTGATGCTGCGCGGCATGCCGGCGGTACTGGGCGACACGGACGGGGAGAAGCTGGTGCGCGATCTGCTAGCAGACCTGGTGGTCCACGGTCACAGTTTCCGGCTCGAACAACATCTCAACGACGTGTTGTCGCGCATGGCCTGTCACGGTTCGGTGCGCGCCAACCGAAAGCTCACCGTGCCCGAGATGAATGCACTGCTGCGGGAGATGGAAGCCACCGAGCGTAGCGGGCAGTGCAATCATGGACGCCCGACCTGGGTCGAACTCGGCACCAAGGAACTCGATCGTCTGTTTCTGCGCGGCCGATGACGGAACTTCAACGTCCTCCGGTCATCGCGCTGATGGGACCGACCGCATCGGGAAAGACCGCGCTGGGCGTCCTGCTGGCCCGCGCTCTGAATGCCGAGATCATCAGCGTCGATTCCTCGCTGGTGTATCGGGGCATGGACATCGGCACCGCGAAGCCGGATCTGGAGGAAAGGGGCGGGGTACCCCATCATCTGATCGACATTCTCGACCCTTCGGAGGCGTTTTCGACCGGCCAGTTTCGGTCCCGCGCGATCGGATTGATCGAAGACATCGCGTCCCGCGGACGCCTACCGCTCTTGGTCGGTGGCACGATGCTGTATTTCAACGCCTTGCTGCGCGGCCTGGCCGATCTGCCGCAAGCGGACCCGGATCTACGCCGGCAGATCGACCGGGAAGCGTTGCAGCGGGGCTGGGCGCACCTGCATGCGGAATTGGCTCGAGTCGATCCCGCCGCCGCGCGGCGGATTCATCCGAACGATCCGCAGCGGATCCAGCGCGCGCTGGAAGTCTACCGGCTGACCGGGGTGCCGCTGACGGAACTCTGTGCGCAGGCTTCCGCGCAGGGGCCGCCGTTCCGGCTGTTGAAGCTGGTGGTGACGCCCGCCGAGCGTTCGGAACTGCACCGGCGCATAAGCGAGCGCTTCCTGCAAATGCTGCAGCGGGGATTCGTCGAGGAGGTCGACCGACTGTTCCGTCGAGGTGATCTCGATGAGTCGTTGCCGGCCATCCGCGCGGTGGGCTACCGGCAGGTTTGGGCTTTCCTGAAAGGGGAGTGCGACCGGGAGACCATGACCGAACGCGGCATCGTCGCGACGCGCCAGTTCGCCAAGCGACAATATACCTGGCTGCGCCGCGAACACGATGCTCGACGATTGATCAGCGGGGACCGTGATCTGGCCGCTCGCGCGCTTGCCGAGGTGAACGCGTTTCTCGACAGCGAGAGCGATCAAGCCGCATGAGGAAGTCGCCGCGCCGCTACCGTCCCACGCCGATGCTGTAACTGCCGGTTCCGCGGGCCTTGTTGTAGTGCCGGATCTGCAGGAAGTACTGGCCCGGCATCAGGTCGGCGATGATTCTGGCATTCCGGCCTTCGCCGCCGTCGTCATCCTCGCGGATCAGTCGGGTTTGACTGTTTGGGCCGAACAGTTTCATCACGACATCGGTTTGGCCGCCCGTTTCCATCCGGTGCCGTCCGCCGTCCGTCACCGAGAATCGGTACACGTCTTCCTCTCCCGGCTTGCCGATCGCTGCCTGGACCGGTGCCGCGTTCACGCGTAGTTCCACCGGCTGCGCCGTCCCGCTGCGCGGATAGGCTTGGGCGCCGGCGATGAATGCCTTGTCCATCGTCGACAGCACTTCATTCGCTTTGGTGCCTTTGCCGTTCTTGACCCAGGTGTCGGGGAAGAAGTACAGCATGATCGAATCCGGGTCGAACGTCGTGCCTCGGATCTGGTCCGCGGCGTACTTGTTCAGCACGTTGTGCCGGATTTCGTCGGGCGTCCAATTGTTGGGCGGTCCGCTCAGGTCGCGAAGGACCACCTCTTCGTTCCAGACGATGCCGCCCTGAGGGTTCTGATGTTCATGAGCGAGCCCGATCGCGTGACCGAATTCGTGTGCCGCAGTGCCGCCGTCCAGGAAGCCCAGATTCATCGTCGGCTGATTGCGAGGGATCGACTGACCGTCGGTTCCGATGTAGGACCAGGCACCGTCGGAAGGATCGAACGCAATGCGGATCTCCGCATCGGGTGCATTGTTGAAGTCGAAGCGGAGGTTCGCGTGCTGCGTCCACCACCCAGCCTGTTCTCTGGCCGTGGCCTGCTGCGCCGGTGTCCCGCCGAGGAATCGGACGCGCAGGGTCGACCCGTTGACCCATAGCTTCTTGAACACGATGATCGCGCGCGACGTGCCGTTACTCGCCCGCATCGTGTGATGAGGTTGCAACAGGTCCTGCGACAGTAGCCGGTCGTGACAGATCTTCAGGCTCTCGTTCATGGCTCTCTCTCCTCTGGGGTCGTGGACCGGGCATCTTGACCCGGGGTTGGCGGGCGATTCGCTCGGCCGGTGAACAAACCGCCGGCTGGAACGAAATTCATCTCGACCGGGAGTTGTCGCGACTCAGCGGCTTGATCTGTGACTCCGGAACTTCGAACGAAGGTTCCTCCGGTTCCATGACATCCCGCTCGGCATCCCGTTCCGCTATCGTCCGGATTCCATCGAACTCACCGGACGGCGGCAATTCCCCTTGCTCCTCGTCGTACATCTCGAACCATGGCAATCCACACCGGGTGTACGTGCCCGCCGAGACGGGGGAAGGCGGCGGTTGCTCGCCGGTGATGGCGGAGAATTGTGCGCTATTGACGATGTGAAGCACGACATGACCGTGATTGTCCGGGTCCCAGGCATCCATACCGTACGCGTCCGGATAGATCCGTTGCTTGATCGTCCCGCCGGCACCGAGACCCATCTCGACGAAGCCCGATTTTGGCATCGCAGCGCGGGCCGGATGCCGGTCCGACGCCGGGGGCGGCGCGTCGGCAAAGCGGCCGGGCCGGGGTTCGAACACGGTGATCTGCAAGCCGCCGACCTGTTCGGCGCCGGTCATCTGCGCCTCGATCGTGTAGTCCAAGCCGAGCGGCATCGCCACGAACTGCCGAATCGAAGACGAGCCGCTGTGAATGCCATCGATCCATGGCTGGTCCGGGCATACGATGTAATCCTGCGGCTCCGCACGCAGGATTACATCGTCCGCCGCGCCGGTGATGACATTGATGCCTCCCGCGGCGATCTTGACCGCATTCGGTTTCCAGCCGGCGGCATGAAATCCGAGCCACAGGGCTTCGCGCTGATACATCGGAATGAACGCGCCGCCTTGATCGCGCCAGCGGGAAGGCACGCGGTCCGCGTAGTCGGCGACCGAAAAGACCGGGAATCGGCCCAAGCCGGGCGGCAGCGGATAGGCTCGGCCGTCGTCGGGAATGCGGAGGGTACGCTGGAAAGTGACGGCGAATCGCTCTCCGATCCGGATCGTATCTTTCTCGATGGAAACAGCAAGCATGGTAGTCCAGGAGTCTGAGTGCCCGCGCGACGATTCCGGAGGGCGTCGCCATTCGGGCGGAGTGCGGATGGCAGTGGTAAATGGAGTAAGAAAACACCCAGCGCGCCGGTCCGTCAATTGACGGAAAATACGTAGACCCCTTGGGGGCTGCCGGAATGATGGGTTGGTGCGCGACCCGCGGGAAATTCAGGGAGATGGGAAAGCCCGGATTGCCGCACCGAGAACCCAACGTGGGAGGTCGTTCTGGGATCCAGGGTCGACTAGCCACGGCCGCGGTGCGGCCAGGCGGGGAACCATGCCGCCGAACTCCGGCCTGTTCGGCGACGAGTACCGTCACGCCAAGGCGCTACTGGTGACAGCCAGGTGAGCCCTGTGCGCCGTCCCGGCGAGGCAGAGCGTTTAGTGTCCCAGGGGCCTCGGTTGCTGGTGCTCGGTCAAGGACACACCCGAGGCGAGTTGTTGATGTCTTCGTTTTCCCCCTGGAGCCGCACCGAGACGGTATCGCCGGCCTTCAGGCGCAGCGTATCCGGCAGCGGAAAGGCGAATCCGCAGCGGTCGGTGACATGCCGGTAATGGTGCTTGACATCCGGACGGGGCAGGTCGGCGGCGACGAGGAACTCGATCCGGTCGTTCACGGTGAGCTGAACGATGGCCGGTCGGGAATCGCCCGTCCGAAAGGCCCATCCCACGACCTGATCGGGTGCAACGACATCGAGGTAGCCGTTCCAGTCCGCGCGATGGCGCGCGACCGCGTGATATTCGGCAGGCGAGGGACGAACGAAGCCGGCTGCATCGGCGATTCGGCGGGTATCGTGAATGCCGAGGAACGCCGCGAGTTGCGTGGCGAACCCGGCGGGGTCGATCAGCGCCTTCTCATAGGAGACCAGCAACGCCGGCCGCCGGCAGGTCCGTAGGAAACCGACCATCTCCCGATACTGCGCGAGGACGACCGAAAGTTCTCCGAACAGATCCTTCTCGCGCGATACGGATCGCCGGTTGGCGATCGCCATGGCGTCTCGAAAGACCGCGACGTAGACCGGTTCGCGAAACAGTTTCTGCCAGCGCCGTGACCACAGCACGCGGGCGGGATTCTTGATGCCCCAGGTGTCGTGCCGGCCGTCGCGCTCTCGGACCACCCGCCGGGCGGCACGGAAGTTCCGGCTTTCGATCCGGCGCCCGAGAGTGTGATCCTCGTACAGCGGCGGCGCGGTCTCTCCCATATGGACGCCGAGCTTTTCCAGTGCCCCGGCGACCATGGAGGTGCCTCCGCGGGCCAACCCGATCACGACGACCGTTTTCGCCGCCAGTTGCGCGGCATTCCCGTTCAGCACACACAGGCCGGAGTTGCCGAGCGGTTCGGCCGCGTGGGAAATCGGGTTGGCGAGGGGTTTTCCTGCCGCGAGGGCCACCAGGGCGTGCCACCAGCGCAAGGCCCAGGCCGGCTTCTCCTGAGTGCCGCCTCGGAACCCCCTCACGCCGTTCATCGCACGTTCCCCGACCGGTCTGGAACCGGTCGCAAGCCTCCGGGCTGACCGCCGGCTGGAATCACCCCGCATCGGGCAATGTCGTCGGCAGGCTGCAGCGTGCCTGGTTCGGGGATGTCGGTACGCAAGGACAAGAGCGATCGGGTCGGGGTGTGATTACGAGCGAATCGTTTGGAGCAAGCATACCGGATCGCCGCAGCATCCGCGCAGTGCGCTGCACCATTCGGGTGATCCGTCTGTTGGTGACCACGGTGACCCGATCGAACGGATCGCTGTCCGCAGGCCGGGAGACTCCGGGCTGCGGTCGCGCGGTTACTTGCGCAGCGAGAAGAAGGAAAGCTTGATCGGCAGGTGCCCCATGCGCGGCAGCGGCAGTGACCGCAGCAGCAGCAACAAGACCGTGCAGCACAACAGAAACGTGGGAAAGATCAGCAGGAAAAATCCCAGGGTGGGCACCACCGCTTCCGGCCGGAAACCCAAGGCCAGCGTCAACAGCACGGCAAAGATCAACGCATACGCGGCGAGAACGTACTTGAACATGGGTTCGTCTCCAATGAGTGAGCCAAAACCCAAGTCTAATGCTAGGGATTTAACGATTGTAGCGGAGAAGTGAACAATCACTGAAAAAGACTGTTCGGCAGACGGGCATAACGCCAAAAGATCGCGACGATCACGTTCGCTGATGAGGGTAACCGAGTGATCACACCGATGCAGTGTCGGCAGCGCGCGGCGAGTGATCCCAGTTCCGGTTGTCCAACCCCGTGTCGGCGAACTCCCGGTGTCGTCCGGTGAACTGTGGCAGTGAACGGATGAACGCCGCCGCGGGCAGCGGTTCTCCACAGAGCCGGCCCTGATAGACATCACATCCCTTTGCGCGCAGATACTCCAGTTGCATCGGGCTGTCGACCCCATCGGCCACGACCTTCATGCGCAGGCTATGGGCCAGATCGATCATCGAGCGGACGATGATCGCGTCGTACTGATTGCGCGGCAGTCCGTGAATGAACGAAGGTTCGATCTTCAGCTTGTCCACCGGCAAGTCCTTCAGATAAGTCAGGCTGCAGTGACTGGTTCCGAATTCGTTGATCGCGAATTGTATGCCGTACTGTTTGAATCGGTGCAGCCGGTCGAGACCGAAGTCGGCGCTATCGGTGATGCTGCTCTCGGTAAGTTCGAGTTCGAGTTGCTCGGGTTTCAGCCCGCTGTGAAGCAGCACGCGCTGTAATTGTCCGAGCAGGGCTGGATGCTTGAAGTGCTGGCCGGAAAGATGAATCACGACCGCGGTGCTGAGAACGCCGGACGCGTGCCAGGCGGCATTCTGGCGACAGGCTTCGGTCAGGTACCACTCCCCCAACGTCGCGAGCAGGCCGCCGGATTCGGCGAGCGGCAGGAAGGCGTCGGGTGACAGGAGCCCCCGCTCGGGATGGTTCCATCGCAGCAGTGCGGTGACGGCGACGATCGCTCCCGATCGAGTGTCGATCTGCGGCTGGTAGAGCAGAGTGAATTCGTTCCGCCGCAACGCCCCGCGGATGTTGCGCTCCAGCATGACTTGTCGTCGGGTCGCGTCCTGCGTTTCCGGCCGAAAAAACCGGAGCGTGTTCGATCCGTCGCCTTTCGCCCGGTACATCGCGGTGTCGGCGTTCCGGATCAGTGCCTCCATGTCCATGCCGTCATCCGGGCATACGCTGATCCCGATGCTGGGTGTGACCGACACGTGGTGCCCCTCGATCACGAGTGTCTGCGCGACTGCGGAGCGGACCTTTTCGGCTACTTCGGAAGCGCCTTTCGCGTCGGTGCGCGGCAGCAGGATCACGAACTCGTCGCCTCCCAGACGCGCGACCGTGTCGACGTCGCGCAGGGACTGCTCCAACCTGTCACCGACCGTCCGGAGGACCTCGTCTCCGGCGTGGTGTCCCAGCGTGTCGTTGATGGACTTGAATCGGTCCAGATCGACGAACAGGACCGCGAGCGGTGTGCGATTGCGGGCGGCCTCGGACAGCGCCTTGCACATCCGGTCCTTCAGCAGGATGCGGTTCGGCAAACCCGTCACGGCATCGAAATGGGCGATCTGGCGAATCCGCTCCTCGCTGGCGATCAGGTCCCAACGGCCCCGTTCGACCTCGCGGAGAATGGCGGCGCCGACATAGAGGATCACGCACGCGATGACCAGAGAGCCGGCGAGACCCGTCAACAGATACTCGCATGTCACCCGATGCTGAAACAGCAGGCTCATGCCGCATACCGTCGCCAGATTGAAAACCAGGGTCGTGACCACGATTCCCGTGCCGAGGCTGACGTAGCTGTCGGTGCCGAACACCGCGATCCTCTCCCTCCCCGCATCGCCTCGCTGCGGCTCGTGGCATGACCGATCAAGCAACCGCTGCGCGAATTCCGGATGTTCACCGAGATGATCACATTGACTAGACATGTCACCCTCCCCCCTTCCAAATCAGGGACTGAACTGCCGGTCGGCCAGAGACCGGCGAATTGGCAGTGCCCATTCATCTTGCGCCGGGCCGGTAGAAGTCGTCGACTAAAGGATACGGAACGGAGCCGGCACTCGCTTGTGTCGTATTGCACACGCCGATTGTGAAAAATTCACCATTCCGGCACATCGTTCCGCAGGCCGAAAGCGGTCGGTTCAACGCCGCCTGACGCGGCCCACGCGCGGCGAGGGAGGCAGCGCCTCAGGCGGCGGGCACCGCGGCGCCGGCCTGCAGCCGGTCGAGCAGCGCGCGGGCTTCGCGCAGATCGCGGGTTTCGAACCCTTCACTGAATTCGCGGAAAGCGGCGTCGAGCAGCGCCGCTGCTTCTCTCTGTTGTCCACGTTGATCCAGGAAGCGGCAGAGACTGGTGGCGGCGCGGAGTGCCAGCGACTTGCTGCCCTGCGAGCGGGCCAATGCATGTACCTCGCGCAGGTCGGCTTCGATCTGCCGGGGGTCGCCGCCCAGTTGTATGGCGACCTCGCTTCGAAGGCGCAGCAACTCCGGTTCGTAAAAGCTGTCCAGGTTGCGGCGCGATAGCGCAATGGCCTGGTCGACCAGCGGGAGCGCTTCCTCGGGTTTGCCGCCGAGCAGCAATGCTTCGGTCAGGTAAGCCGAGTAATACGGAACCAGGATGCGGGCGCCGGTGGCCCGATAAGAGTCCAGCCCTTCGCGCAGTTGCGCAATGCCCCGATCGATCTGGCCCTGGCTGGCCAGCACCCAGCCCTGGATAATCTGGATGACCGCGGCGATGAACAGGAAATCGTGTTCGCTGGCGGCGAGCATCCGATCGGCCCGCTGCGTCGCGGCCCAGACCCGATCGAGGTCACCGAGCTCATGCCCCAGGTTGGCTTCGTAGAGCAGCGTCAACGCCAGCGTGTAGGGGTCGGACAGGGACTCGGCCAGCGCCAGCACCTGTTCCTGATGGGCGCAGGCGCGGTCGGGGTAACCGGTGAACCACAAGAACAGCGTGGTGACCATGTAGCCGAAGAACGCTCCCCCGGCGGCATATTCTCGCGTCACGGTATGGTGCTGGGCGGGGTCGAACAGTTCGATCGATCGCTGCAGATGCCCTTCGGCCAGCGCGTAATCGCCGCGGTAGAAGGCCCAGGTCCCGATCGCCGCGTGCGACATCATCGCGACCGTCGGATCGGCGGTGTCCCTGACCAGTTCGCGAAACCAGTTCGCCAGTTCGATCGTTGCCTCGCGGTCTCCCCTCACGATCGATACGGCCCAGATGCCGTAACGAGCTTGAAAAGGCGTGTCGCCCAATTCCTCGCACACTTCCATGGCCCGGGCATAGGTCGCCTCGACCCGGTCGGCCGCGTAGCCCTGGGTAGCGATCAGACCGACGCCCAGGGACAGCAAGAGCTCCAGTTCCAGTTGCCGCTGCGCCTGCGCTGCCGGCAGGTCCTTCAAGAGATCCAGGCCCTTCTCGAAGTGACGGATGGCTTCGATGTAGGCCGAATGGCCCAGCGCCCGCTTGCCGGCGACACAGATGTACCGTACCGCCCGTTCCGGATGCCCGCCTGCCTCCAGGTGATAGGCCAGAATTTCGGGTTCGGTCTCGCCGATTTCGGGGAAGCGGGTCTGAAACACTTCGGCGACTTGTTCATGCAGGCGCCGGCGGCGACGCCGAAGCAGCGACTCGTATGCGGCGTCCTGGACCAGCGCATGCTTGAAGCTGTAGGTGGCCTCCGGCAACTCTCCCTGCTGGCTGAACAACCCGGCCCCGACCAATTGGCGCAAGTGATACTTCAGCGACGCTTCGTCGATATCGCCGATCGCGGCCAGTACCTCGTACCGGAAACTGCGCCCGAGCACCGCGCCGAGCTGCGCGACTTCCTTGGCGGCGCCGAGTCGATCCAGGCGAGACAACAGGGAATCCTGAAGAGTCAGAGGGATGCCCAGTGTCCGCAGCTTGCTGGTGGGGCCGTAGCTGTCGGCGATGGCCCGGACCAGCCCCGAATCCAGGATCATCTTGGTCAGTTCCTCGACGAAGATCGGAACGCCATCGGTCTGCATGACGATCTCGTCGAGCACCTCGCGCGGAAGCGGAGCGCCGGCCGCGATGTCCGTGATCATCGCCTCGGTCTCCCGGTCGCCCAGTCGATCCAGCACGATCCTGCGCGTCTGGAGCCGGTCGGGTAACGGCAGTTCGAATTCGGGCCGGTGGGTCAGCAACACCAGCATACGGTTTTGCGGCAGCCGCTTGTGCAACAGCTCGATGAATTCCAGCGTCGACGGATCGGCCCAGTGCAGGTCCTCGACGGCCAGCACGGCCGGTTTCCGTCCGGCCATCTGCAGCAGCAATGCCATCAGCCGCTCCATGAACTCCTGCTTCATACGCGGCGGGCTGATCATCAACGGCGGGTGGTTGGGTGGTGCGGGCAAGGACAGCAGCGCAGCGAAGATCGGCAGGGAGTCGGAGGTCGAGCATCCCCACTTCGTCAGCCCGGCGTCGAGCTTCGCCAGGCGTTCTTCCGCCGTGTCGTCAGCGGTGAACCCGAGCTGGCATTCCAGCATGTCGGTCAGCGGATTCAATGCCGTGTTCTGGTAGTACGGCAGGCAATAGCAGGTCAGCCAGGCATCGACCCGTCCGGCGATCTGGTCTTTGAACCATTGCTGCAGTCGTGACTTGCCGATGCCCGCTTCGCCCGAGATCGTGACCAACTGTCCGCGGCTCTCCTCGACTTCCTCGAAGATGTCGAGCAGGCGATTCCCTTCCCGCCGGCGTCCCACCATCGGCGTCAGTCCGCCGGCCAGCGTCAACTGGAAACGGCTTCGCACGCCGGTCTGTCGCAGCGCGCGGAACACTTCGATCGGTTCGCCCAGTCCCTTGAACCGATGCGGCCCCAGGGTTTCGCAATCGAAGAAGCCCCGGATCAGCTCGTAGGTGGCGCGGCTCATCAGCACATGGTTTGGTTCGGCCAGGCTTTCCAGCCGGGCGGCCACGTTGGGTGTCTGGCCTAGTACCAGTTGGTCGGTGCGGCTGCCGACGCCGATGTCCCCCGCCACCACCAGCCCGCTGTGGATGCCGATTCGTACGGCGAGTTCGATGTTGCGCTGCTGGCGCAGTTCGCGGTTCAGGTCGGTGATCGCCTCGATGATCGCGAGGCCGCTGCTGACGGCGCGGCGGGCACTCTCCTCGTGGGCTTCCGGGTAGCCGAAGTAGACCAGAATGCCGTCGCCCAGATACTGGGCGATGTAGCCGGCGTAGCATTCGATCGCCGCGGCCACCGCTTGCTGGTAGCGGACGACGACCTCGCGCAGTTCCTCGGGATCGAGTCGACCGGCCAGCGCGGTGGACTCCACCAGATCGCAGAACAGCACGGTGACCGGGCGCCGCTCGGCCGTACCGGGAGCGCCCGGTACCGTGCCGGTCGCGACGTTCGACGGCTGGGATGTGCCATTCAGCGGCGCCGCGCACTGGCCGCAAAAGTTGAAGTCCGGTCGGTTCTCGAACCCGCAGCGCGGGCAGGCCTTGCCGAGTTGATGGCCGCAGCGGCCACAGAAGCGCATGTCTGCAGGCGCATCGAAGTTGCAGGCAGGACATCTCATGGCGGACTTTCCGTGGGGTGAGCCTCGGGTATCATACAACAAGGCCGCAGCGGCTCAGGATTTCCGCTTCGGTGAAATCAGCGCCGGCGCGCGGGCGCGGCGGCTGCCGACCCATTGCTTCGAAAGGATTGGAGACATGAAGGTCTACGATATCGTCATCGTCGGCGCCGGCCCCGCCGGGAGCGCCTTAGCCGTTCATCTGGCGGCGGCCGGCTACCGGGTCGGTCTTCTGGAGCGCGGCCGGTTTCCCCGTGACAAGGTCTGCGGCGATCTGGTGAGCGCGCGGGGACTCGGCCTGCTGGAGGAGTTGGGGTGCCTCGCGCCGGTTCTGGCGGCCCCGCGGGTGCCGATCCGCGATGCACGCGTCTACCGGAACGGCCGGCCGTTCTCGACCGGCCGTATGCCGCAAGTCCCGGGTATGCTGCCGCACGGTCACGCGATTCCGCGGAAACTGCTGGACGAGATTCTGTTCCGCCGTGCGCAACAGGTCGGCGCCGAGACGGTGGAGGACTGCCGCGTGGCCGGTTTCGAATACCAGCGTGACGGTGTGCTGGTGGCGGCCGACATCGCCGGCCGGCCGGTCCGCTTCAAGGGGCGGATCATCGCCGGCGCGGACGGCGCCCAGTCGGTCGTCGCCAAGACCGCGGGCCTGGAGATGCGCGATCCCCGCTACGTGCTGCCGGCGGTTCGTGCCTACTGTCACGGCCTGTCGCTTGATCATGCGGTGCTGTGCTTCGAAGAGGAATTCTTCCCGGGCTACGGCTGGATCTTTCCGATCGCCGACGGCGTTGCCAACATCGGTGTCGGGATGGTCCAGGAAACCATGAACCGGCACGGACTGGTGTTGAAGGAGTTCCACCGGCGTCTCGAAGCGTTCGTTCGGCGGCTGGCGGCCGAACACGGCGCGAGCGTGACCATCGACAAATCCGCGGGATGGGTGATCAAGGCCTACGGCGCGGTCCGGCGGAACCATTTCGACCGCGGCCTGCTGATCGGCGAGGCCGGCTGTTTCGTCGATCCGCTGACCGGCGAAGGCATTCCGCTGGCGCTGGCGACCGCCCGGCTGGCGCAGGATGCGATCCAACACGCGTTCGGTCGCGGCGAGTTCGGTGCGGCGGCGCTGGCCGGATACGAGCAGCGCTGGCGGAGGGAGCACGACGCCGATCTTCGGGTATCGGATCTGGTGGTGTCGGTGGCGAGAAACCGGAACCTGCTTCCGCTCTGGATGCAGGCGATGAACGTGATGGCGATGACGGCGGCCGAGGACGAGGACTACGCGCTGACGCTCGGGGGCATCATGGCCGGCCTGGTTCCGGCGCGGGAAGGGCTGTCCCCCCGGATCATCCTGAAGTCGTTGCGGCACGGGCCGGGATTCTGGCGCAGCGCCTGGGACATCGTCGGGCAGCAATCGGATACCGGCGGTGCTTATGCCGCACAGTTACCGGCGGCGTTGATGCGGACTGCGGCGGACCCGGCGTGGTCGGTGCGCTGGGCATCCGAGCTGCTAGCAAAGGAATGTCGATTGGTGGCTGCGCTGTGGCCCGGTTTCTCGTCACCGCCCGCCATTCCGAAGCGGATCGCCGCCGTTCGAACGGGCTGTGCGGGTGCCGAAGGAGCCGGGGCGGAGACCTCCGCGCCGGCCGCATCACGCCGGGCTCTGGTGCTCGGTGCGAGCGGCCACATCGGCAACGCGGTGGTGCGCGAACTGCTGCAGCGCGGCTGGGAGATCACGGCGGTCAGCCGCCGCGCCGAACCGCCGTTCAATCTGACCGGCCTGCCGGTGCGGTTCCTGCAGGCCGACGGCGACGAGCCCGGTACATTCGACCGGATCGTGGCCGGCCATCGGCTGGTCGTCGATGCGGCCGCCCCATACCCGATCCACCTGTTGTCGATCGGCCAAGGCGGGCGTTCCGGCGTCGTTCGGCACGCCGAGCGGCGCACCGATCTGCTGCTCCGCGCCGTGCGCCGTCATCGCGCGAGCCTCGCCTACATCGGCTCGTTCGTGACAGCACCCAGGAAGCGCGACCCGTTGGCTGGCCTGTCGTCACGCGCGCTGTTGCGGCTGCATCCCTATTTCACGGTCAAGCAGTGCATCGAGCGGCGCATCACCGCCGGGATGCGGACCGGCCTGCCATCCGCGATCTTCAATCCGACCGTCTGCATCGGCCCCTGGGACCTGAAGCCGCGGAGACATTGCCTGATTCCGCAACTGCTGTGCTCAGAGGTGCCGGGCGTGGTGCGGCACGAAGTCAACGTGATCGATGTGCGGGATGTCGCCAAGGCGGTCGGTGCCGCGGCGGATGCCGGGCGTTACGGCGAGGTGATTCCGCTGGGCGGGCACAATCTGTCGATCGATGCGCTCGTTCGGCAGATCTGCCGGGTCGGCGGCAGGGTGGCGCCGCCCCGCCTCCTCTTGCCACCGTCGATGGCTCTGTGCGGCACCGTGTCCACCGAGACACTGCTGAACCTGGCCGGACGCGCTTCACCCTCTCCGGCACTGGCGACGATACTGGCGACGGAAAGCTGCTGGACCGCGCCGAGCCCCGCACAACTCGCCCTCGGCGCCCATCCCCGCCCGCTGTCCGTCACGCTGACCGACGCGATCGACTGGTACCGCAGCGTGGGGTATTGCTGAGACCTTGCCGTGTTGAACCCGCCTGTCGCCTGCCGGTTCTGTTCGAGATTGTGCAGCGGCCCTGAGCGGAGCGGTCGCGCCGGCCCGTCCAGGGGAGAGTGAGATGCCTGTCGTATTCATCAGCTATGCACATGAAAGCCGGCAGTTCCGGGAGTCGGTTCGGGCGCTGGCCGACTGGCTGAGCCAGCGCGGGTGCGCCGTTCTCACGGACCATCCTTATGAATTCTGTCCGCCGGCCGAGGGCTGGCAGGTCTGGATGCACGGGTGCATCAGTCAAGCCGATAAGGTGTTGGTAGCTTGTACGCCGAAGCTCAGAGTGGGATACGAGAAGACGGCACCACCGCCGGATGCTGGCCGCGGGTCGACCTACGAGGGCGCGATCGTCACGCAGCACATCTACGACCAGGCGATGCACAACACCAAGTTTTATCCGGTACTGCCGGACGGGGGAGCAGAACGCGACATTCCGACCACGCTGCGCCCCTGGTGGAACGGTCACTGGTTCCCAAGCGGCAATGAACGGATATTGCAACTCGTCAGCGGTACGGCCAGCGATGCGGACGCATCGGACGGTGATTCAACCGTGTCCAGCGCATCCATGGCATCCAATCCGAAAGACTCGAGATCGTCACACCATCATCGATGGGCAGAACGCCTGCTCGCCGCCGAAGGAGCGGCGCCGCTGCGAGAGGCGCTTGCCCGAGAGTTGCATGACGAGTTCTCCGGGAACTCCGTCCCGCATTCGGCCGCCGAGATCGTGCGGTTTTTCTCTCATTGCGACGCCGAACTTGTTCAGCAGCTTTTCTACGTGGTTCGACGCGCGCTGCTCGAACCTCCGGCTCCCGAAGAAGCCGCGCAAGCACGTCGGCAGTCGGAAGAGGCGGCTGCGGCTCTGTACTGCATCGCGGCAGGCCGGCTCGTGAACCAGGCCGTGTTGACCGCCGGCGGGAGTTCGAATGCGCGGTCGCTATCGGTGCCGTGCAGCGAGAACGTCGTCTGTGCGATCATCGCGACGGCGCTGTTCGGCGGCAAGCTCTGCTGGGCGCCGGCTTTGGAGTCCGATCTGCCGCGGTCTGAATATGTGTTCAAGGTGACTGTGCCGGCAGCCGGCGACGACATTTTCGGAAGTTTCGATCGCGCCGTTTACGCCGCGCTATTTCCGAACGACCGCTCGGTGCCTGAACTCAGCCTCGACGGCGGACCCTTGAGCGAATGGCAAGTCAAGAAATTGGCGGCACGCTTCCGAGCCATCAGAAACGTGTACAGGGAATGCCTGGCCCTGGTGGTGAGCGGTCCACTTGACCATGCGGTGGATCAATCCGTCGCAGGTCAACATGATGTCCCGGTCATGTTCCCGAACAACGAGGCGACCTCCGCATTACTGGGCATGGATGCGGCGACGCTGTTGGCCGAGATCCGGGAATTTTGGGGCGAGCTGCAGATCCTGCCGCAAGGTGAAGGCACCGCACGCGATCAATCCGTTCAACGTGCACGGGAAGGAGTAACTCACGTGACCAAACCAGACATCAGCATCCAGGTGACGGGCGGCAGCGCCAACATCGCGCTGAACACCGGCGACCACTCGGCCGCGCAGTCCGGCAGCAACAATACCGCACGTGTCGCGCACAGTGTGGGCACGGTTTTCTCCGAACTGGCGCCGTTGCTTCGTGACCTCGTTGCGGCAGTGGCCGAGCTGCCTTCCGCCAGGGCGCGCGAAGCCCTCATCGTTCACGCGCAGGCCGCCGAGGCTGAAGTTTCCGCCAAGGCCGAGCCCGACGTTGGGCTGGTCAAGGGGACGTTGGACAAGATCAGCTCGGCTGCGAAAGCGATCGACAGCGGCGAGAAGGTCCTCACGCTCTGCAGCAAGGCCTATAAGGTTCTGGCTCCGTTTCTTGGCCTTCCCAGCCTGCCGCTGTCATGAGCCTTTCCAATCCTTTCATCGCACTCGAATCGAAAACGGAGTCTCGGTTGCCGGAGGACGGCCGCTTTCCGCGGGCTGGCCATCTGTGGAGCCAACAGGAGATCGACGCGCTGATTCTGGCCCATGCCGCCCGGCGGCCGCTGTTAGTGCGCGGCGAAGCCGGCAGCGGCAAGAGCCAGATCGCCCGCGCAGCGGCTGCGGTCATGGCAGATGCCGCACTTCTGGTCGAGGTGATCCATCCCCGTTTCGAGGCTCTGGATCTGCTGTACCGGCTCGATGCCATCGAACGCCTGGCGGATGCGCAGATCGAAGGCGCACTGGATCGTACCAACGAGAAGTACGTCCGGAAGGGACTCCTGTGGCAAGCGATCGAAAAGGTGAAAGACGGCAGAACCGACGTGGTCCTGCTGATCGACGAGATCGACAAGGCCGACGCCGACGTGCCCAATGCGCTGCTCGACGTGCTGGGCAACCGCAGCTTTACGGTACCGTACCTCGATAACCTCTGTGTGAGCGCCGAGCGCGGCCGTTTGCCGCTGATCATCATCACGACCAACGAGGAGCGGGA
>CAZXXC010000079.1:0-20124 GCA_964644665.1 uncultured Methylococcaceae bacterium | reverse complement strand
CTTTTCGGATTGCACGCGAAGAGATGGCCGAGGAGGCGGAACGCATCCGGCTGCTTCGGGACCGGCTATTGGCCGGTATCCTGGACATCGAGGAGGTGTATCTGAACGGCGACCTCGAGCGGCGCGTGCCGCACAACCTGAACGCCAGTTTCAACTATGTGGAGGGCGAATCGCTGATGATGGCGATCAAGGACATCGCGGTGTCCAGCGGCTCGGCCTGTACCTCCTCCAGCCTCGAGCCTTCGTACGTGCTGCGGGCGCTGGGTCGCAGCGACGAGCTGGCGCACAGTTCGATCCGCTTCAGTATCGGACGCTTTACCACCGCGGCCGACATCGATTTTGCGGTCGCGCTGATCAAGCGTGCGGTCGAGCGGCTGCGCGACATTTCGCCGCTCTGGGAGATGTACAAGGACGGCATCGATCTCGACTCGGTTCAATGGGCCGCAGCCGCGCATTGAGCGGCTTTCCTCACTCTCAAACCTTCAGGAGATCACCATGGCGTACAACGAAAAGGTCATCGATCACTACGAGAACCCCCGTAACGTCGGGTCCTTCACCAAGGAGGAAGATGGCGTCGGTACCGGAGTGGTCGGCGCCCCCGCCTGTGGCGACGTGATGAAGCTGCAGATCAAGATCAACGACGAGGGCATCATCGAAGATGCCAAGTTCAAGACCTATGGCTGCGGCTCCGCGATCGCGTCGAGTTCACTGGTGACCGAATGGGTCAAGGGCAAGACGGTGGAACAGGCGCTGGCGATCAAGAACACCGAGATCGCCGAGGCGCTGGCTTTGCCCCCGGTCAAGATCCACTGCTCCGTACTCGCCGAAGATGCGATCAAGGCAGCCGTTTCCGATTACAAGGCCAAGAGCGGTGTGACCCAGGAAGGTTACGACGTCTGCAAGTCGGCCGCATGAGCAACGAGGAATCACGATGACAGCCATCAGCACAGCACAGGATTTGACCCCCCCGGGGCCGCCTTTGTTTTTCACCAGCAGTGCCGCCAGCAAGGTGAGCGAGCTGATCGCGGAAGAGGGCAATCCCGAGTTGAAACTACGGGTTTACGTTTCCGGCGGCGGCTGCTCCGGAATGCAGTACGGTTTCTCGTTCGAGGAAGGTATCGCCGAGGACGATACCGCGGTCGAGAAGGACGGCGTGACCCTCTTGGTCGACTCCACCAGCCTGCAGTACCTCGCCGGTGCCGAGATCGACTATCAGGAGGGTCTGGAAGGTTCGCGCTTCGTGATCAAGAACCCCAACGCAACAGCATCCTGCAGTTGCGGCAGCTCGTTCTCGGTCGACGGCGCGTCTTCCTGTTCGTCGGCCCCGGCCAGCAGCTAGGTGGGAGCACATCCGATGCCCGTTACTTTGACTGAAAAAGCCGCAAAACAAGTTCGGAAGCACCTGAGCGCACGGGGTTCCGGAGTGGGCCTGAGGGTCGCAGTGAAGACCTCCGGCTGTTCGGGACTGGCCTATTCGCTGGAATTCGTCGACGAACCGGCGCCGGAAGACCAGAGCTTCGAGAGCTACGGGGTCAAGGTGTTGGTCGACCCGAAAAGCCTGGCCTATCTCGAAGGGACGGAGCTGGATTTCGTGCGCGAAGGGATGAACGAGGGCTTCAAGTTCAACAATCCCAACGTCAAGAACGAATGCGGATGCGGCGAGAGCTTCACGGTCTAGGGCAACTCACGGTGACCCCGGCGACGCGCACGAATTTCTTCGAACTGTTACAGATGCCCCAGTCGTTCCGGCTGGACCTGACCCAGCTCGACCGTCATTACCTGGAGTTGCAGGCGCGCGTGCATCCCGACAAGGCGGCAAATCTGAGCGATGCCGAACGCCGCCTGTCGCTGCAATGGGCCACGCTCACCAACGAGGCGTACCAAACTCTGAAGCGGCCGCTGGACCGGGCCCGCTATCTGCTCAGGACGCAGGGGATCGATACGCACGAAGAGGATAACACCGCCATGCCGACGGAGTTCCTGATGGAACAGATCGAGTGGCGGGAGGAGTTGCAGGACGCGGCGGCGGACCGCGACATTCCGGCGCTGGACCGGCTGGCCGCGCGGCTGAGGGCCGAAATGAACGAACTGTTCGAATCCCTCGGCACGCTGCTCGACGTGGAAGGGCGACATCCGGCTGCTGCGGTGCTGGTCCGACAGTTGGCCTTTCTGGACAAACTCGGCCGCGATCTGAATGACGCGCTGGCCGCTCTGGAGGACTAATGCTGCTGCAGATTGCTGAACCGGGTACACAGAAGGCCAAGCCGGTCCGTCGCTTGGCGATCGGTATCGATCTGGGTACCACCAACTCGCTGGTCGCGACGGTCGGCGACGACGGTGTGACGGTGCTGCCGGATCACAACGGCCGCAGCCTGCTGCCGTCGGTGGTCCGCTATCACGCGGACGGCGAGATCGAAGTCGGTTATGGCGCCAAGCTGTTCCAGAGCGACGATCCCGAAAACACCTTCGTCTCGGTCAAGCGCTACATGGGCCGCGGACGCGACGATGTCATGGCGGTTCACGGCGCCCCTTATCGATTCGCCGATGCGTCCGGCATGGTGCAGTTCGAAACGAAGGCGGGTTTGATCAGCCCGGTGCAAGTGTCCGCGGAGATCCTGAAGGCGCTGCGGGAGCGGGCGGTGACGGCGCTGGGCGGCGAGCCAGCCGGAGCCGTGATCACGGTCCCCGCGTACTTCGACGACGCGCAGCGGCAGGCGACCAAGGACGCGGCGAAACTGGCGGGACTGGAAGTGTTCCGGCTGATGAACGAGCCGACCGCCGCAGCGGTCGCCTACGGCCTCGATCGGGGCGCCGAGGGGACCTATGCGGTCTACGACCTGGGCGGCGGCACCTTCGATATTTCCATCCTGAAACTGAACCGCGGCGTGTTCGAAGTGCTGGCGACGAACGGCGATCCGGCGCTGGGCGGGGACGACTTCGATCGTGCCATCTACGATTGGATGCTGCAGCGGGCCGGTCTGTCCGGTCTCCCCGCGAGCGACGCCCGCCATCTGCTGACGGCGGCACGGGCGGCGAAGGAATGCCTATCGGAGCGGACCGAGACCCGAATCGACGCCGAACTGTCCGACGGCCTCACGGTCTCGGCTGTGCTGACGCGCGAAAGCTTTGTCGAACTGACCGAAGCGCTGGTGAAACGCACGATGACGCCGGTGCGTAAGGCGCTGCGCGATGCCGGCTTGTCCGTTGGCGAGATCAAGGGCGTCGTGCTGGTGGGCGGCGCGACCCGCATGCCGATCATCCGACAGGCGGTCGCCGAATGTTTCGGGCAACCGCCCCTGACCGACCTGGATCCCGACAAGGTGGTCGCGCTGGGCGCCGCGATGCAGGCGAACCTGTTGGCCGGCAACCGGGATGGCGACGACTGGCTGCTGCTGGATGTGATTCCGCTGTCCCTCGGTATCGAAACCTTGGGCGGTTTGACGGAAAAGATTGTTCCCCGCAACGCCACGATCCCGATCGCCCGGGCCCAGGAATTCACCACCTGGAAGGACGGTCAGACCGCGATGAGCATTCATGTGGTACAGGGCGAGCGCGAGCTGGTCAGCGAGTGCCGCTCGCTGGCACGCTTCGAACTGCGGGGAATCCCGCCGATGGTCGCCGGCGCGGCGCGCGTCCGGGTGACCTATCAGGTCGACGCCGATGGACTGCTGAGCGTGTCCGCGTCGGAACAGACCAGCGGAGTCGAGGCCAGGATCGAAGTCAAGCCTTCCTACGGCCTGCAGGACGGCGACATTGCGCGGATGATCGAGGATTCGTATGCCCATGCCAGGGACGATCTGGAAGCGCGCCGGCTTTATGAGCAAAAGGCGGAAGCCACACGCCTGTTGGAAGCGACCGAATCGGCGTTGGCCGAGGACGGTGCACTGCTGGATCACATGGAACTGGCGGATATCCGCGCCGGCATGCAGCGCCTGCGCGCGGTGCTCGAGGGATCGGACTGGCAGGCGATCGAGCAGGCGGCCGATGCGCTGAACACACTCAGTACCGAATTTGCCGGGCGCCGGATGGACTGCAGTATCAAGGCCGCATTGACCGGGCAGAAAGTGGACGCCCTTTCCGTCTGACCACCGTGAGCACCGCAGCCGACGAACCTGGTACGCCGACACCCATGCCGACCATCACCGTTCTGCCTCACGTCGAACTGTGTCCCGAAGGGGAGACGATCGATGCCGAATACGGGCAGTCCATCTGCGACGCCTTGCTGGATGCCGGCATCGCGATCGAACATGCCTGCGAACACGCCTGCGCCTGTTCGACCTGTCACGTGATCGTACGCGAAGGCTACGCCTCGCTCGAGGCTCCGGAAGAGAGCGAGGAGGACATGCTGGACCGCGCCTGGGGTCTGGAACCGCATTCCCGGCTTTCCTGCCAGGCCATCGTCGGCGATGCCGACCTGGTGATCGAGATTCCGCGCTACAGCCTGAATCTCGCGAAGGAAACGGCTGGTCATTAGGGGCAAGCGGATGAGCGACGCGCATCGGATCATCGTCAACGACACCACGCTGCGGGACGGCGAGCAGACCGCCGGAGTCGCGTTCAACACCGAGGAAAAGCTCAGGATCGCCGGCGCGCTGGCGGCCGCCGGCGTACCCGAAATGGAGGTCGGGATACCGGTCATGGGCGAAGAGGAGCGGGAGGTGATCGCCGCGATTGCCGCGTGGAATCTGCCGACCCGGCTGATGGTGTGGGGGCGCATGTGTGAAGCCGATCTGAAGGCCGCGACCGGATGCGGCGCAGATCTGGTGAACCTGTCGGTCCCGGTTTCGGACATCCATCTCCAGCACAAGATTCATCGCTCCCGCGGCTGGGTGCTGGCCACGGTTGGCCGCTTCGTGGCGCGTGCGCTGGACACCGGAATGCAGGTGTGCATCGGAGCCGAGGACGCCTCGCGGGCGGACATGGATTTCCTGCTGCGGGTCGGAGAGACCGCGCAGCGGGCCGGGGCATCGAGGCTGCGCTTCGCCGATACCCTGGGCATCCTGGATCCGCTGTCCACCTTCGAACGCATCCGGCGTTTGGCCGGAGCGCTGGATCTCCAGATCGAGATGCACGCGCACAACGATTTCGGGCTGGCCACCGCGAACACCTTGATGGCGGTGCAGGCCGGGGCGACACACGTGAATACTACGGTCAACGGACTCGGTGAGCGTGCCGGCAACGCCGCGATGGAGGAGACCGTGATGGCGCTGCACCAGTTGTACGGCAGAGAGACCGGTATCGCGGTCGGCCATTTCCCGGCGATCTCGCATCTGGTCGCCGAGGCCTCCGGACGCCCGGTGGCGGCCAACAAGAGCATCGTCGGAGAGGCCGTGTTCACGCACGAGGCCGGCATTCATGTCGATGGTCTGCTGAAGAACGTCATCAACTATCAGGGGGTCGATCCGAGGGCGCTCGGCCGCGAGCATCGGCTGGTGCTGGGCAAGCATTCGGGTTCGCGCGCCGTCGTCGAGGGCTACCAGGCGCTCGGCATCCATCTGAGCGAGGCCGATGCGACGCGGATGCTGCGGCGGATCCGGTTGCACGCGAACCAGAACAAGCGACCGCCCGACGACAACGAACTCCGGAGCTTTTTTTATCGCGATACGGCCACTAGCGGGCGACCAAGCGTCGCCGCGTGAAGCGGTCACACCATCATCACAGGTACCCAAGATGAACCCACTATTGCGACGCATTCAGGGCTTCTCCGCGGCCGAGGAGTTTCTCGACTTTTTCGGGGTCGAGTACCAGCCGTCGGTCGTGCATGTCAGCCGGTTGCACATCCTGAAACGTTTCAACCAGTATCTGAACGCGACGCCGATACCGGACGAGATGGACGAGGCCGCTGCGCAGGAAATGTGCAAGGCCCTGTTGACGAAGGCGCACGACGATTTTGTGACGTCCACCGCGGCACAGGAAAAGGTGTTCAAGGTGTTTCAGGAACAGCACGGCAAGAGCATCTCGCTGGACAGTATGAAGGTCAGCTTGGCCACCCGCCGGAGCAAGGCCTGAAGTCCGGCTGTCGCCGGCCGCGCCGCGGAGATCAGACGCCCACTCCCATTCACGAGTATCTTCGGAGTCCTCATGCCGAAACCGAGCAAACATGTTTTCGTCTGTACCCAGAGCCGTCCGCCCGGCCATCCTCGCGGTTCGTGCGGGCAACTGGGCTGCACCGCGGTGTTCCAGACGTTCATGCAGCAGTTCGATCAGGGCCAACTGTACGGCCGGTTCGCGCTGACTGCCGCGGGTTGCCTCGGCGCCTGCGATGCGGGGCCCACGGTGCTGGTCTATCCCGAGGGAGTGATGTACACGCAAGTCAAGCCGGAAGACGTTCCGTTGATCGTCGAGCAGCATTTGACGAACGATCGGCCGGTGGAACATTTGCTGGCACCGGCCGCCGTGTGGGGCTGAGCAGGATCGCGGTGAGGGAGCGGTGACGGTGGAAGCGATGCGCGCCTTTTATGCCGGGGACCTGCCGGAGCGCGCCGGTGGCCTGCTGGAGGAAGCGATGGCGGTGTATACGGACACCGAACGGGCCGAAACGTTGCTCAAACAGGCGCAGCGTGAAGCGCCCGAAGCGCTTCCGGTCTACTTCTCGCTGTACAAGTTCTATTTCTACAAGGGTCGCCTGGAAGATGCCGAACGGTCGGCTCTGCTGGCGCTGGAGATTGCAGCGAGACAAGGCGGGTTCGTGAATGACTACCGGCTTTTGACGGCCGATACGGTCGACTGGAACCGCTATGACAGTCCCCAGCACTTCTACCTGTTTTCGCTGAAGGCACTGGCGTTCATTCGGCTGCGCCGTGGCCAAAAGGGGGACTGCGAGCGGATCCTCGACAAGCTGCGGGAACTGGATCGGGCGGACACCGTGGGGAGTTCCGTGATCGGCTCGATGGCCGCGGGAATCTATTGATCAGGCCCGTAAGTGTCGTCCTGGTATTTACTTTTTTTTTCAACTCAACCGAATGAGGAGTCCTTGAAGAATGGCCATCGTAACGATCATGCCTTCCGGAAAAACAGTGGATGCTGAAGTCGGCAAGAGCCTATTGGAAGTGATTCTTGCGGCCGGGGAAGAACTGAAGCACGAGTGCGACGGCCATGCCGAGTGCGGAAGCTGCCATCTGTTCGTGCAGACCGGCAGAAAGAGTGTGTCGCGCGTGCAGGGCGTCGAAAATCAGAAGCTCGACTCGCTGGTGGGCGTCGGGTCCAAGTCGCGTCTGGCCTGCCAGGCCCGTATCATCGGTGATGAAGACATCACGATCGAACTGCTCGGCTTCGCGTCCGGATACTAGGCCCGTTGCCCGTGCCGACCGCCGTTTTGGGATGAATCTGCCATCAAACCGTGAATAGTTCCATGACCATCGAACAAACCATACGCGAGCAGATCGCCGCACATCCGGTACTGCTTTACATGAAGGGAGTGCCGGAGATGCCGCAGTGCGGTTTTTCCGCCAAGGCGGTCGCCTGTCTGCAGGTGACCGGCGTGCCGTTCGCCTACGTCAACGTGCTGGCCGCCCCCCACATTCGGGAAAAACTGCCCGGCGTCTCGCAATGGCCGACCTTTCCGCAACTGTTCGTCGGCGGCGAACTGGTCGGCGGCAGCGACATCGTGGACGAGATCGCCCGCAAGGGTGAACTGAAGCCGATGCTGGAGCAGGCCGTCGCCGCGCGGCCGGCGGGCTGAAGCCGATGGACATCGCCGAGGTTCGCGAATGGATGGAGGCGGGTCTTCCCGGATGCGAACTCATCGTATCCGGTGAAGGCTGCAATTTTTCGGTCGTGGTGATTGGCGAGATGTTCGCAGGCCTGAGCCCGGTCAGGCGACAGCAATTGGTGTTGGCGACCGTCCAGGCTCCGCTCTCGACGGGCGCGCTTCATGCCATCAGCGTGAAGGCTTACACGCCTTCGGAATGGCGTGCCGAACCGGAGCTTCAACCCGCTCCCTGTTAACGTCGAGCCGATCTTTCGGCTGCCGTTTTGCGAACCGGCAGCCCCGGCGATCGGTAACAGCGAGGACCATCGATGCCCTTATACGACTATCGCTGCAACGACTGTGATCTTGTACTTGAGTTGCTGGTCAAGGCGTCCGACCGGCCGGTCTGTCCGGAATGCGGCCGGGTGATGGAAAAGCAGGTTTCCATGCCTGCGGCCCCCGGGCAGACCGCGGACATTCTTGCCAGGGCCAGGGTCCAGGCGGCCAAAGAGGGACATTTCAGTCACTACAGGCCATCGGAGCGACCACGCAGCCGCTAGAGTCCAGCGAAGGTGTTGTGCGCTGTGCCTCTGCCGGGGTGGGCGAGACGCTGACCGCAGAAGTCTGTTCCGAAACATCCAACGGGTGCGTTCGGGCCGGCTCGCCCTGAACATGGCGGCCCTGGGGACGGCGCTGAAGGAAGCGCTGACCCGTGCACGGCGCGGGTGTGCCGTGATGCCGATCGACGAGGCCGATGTCGACATCAAGCGCCATCACGATGATCGGGTTCCACCCGCCGGACCGTCACGGTTCACGGAAGGGGTCCGAACCGGTCGGGTTCGTTCCCCTGCAGCGGATCGCGCAATGCGGGACCGCTACGCGGCTCTGTTACGGAAACGCTTCTTGGAGGGCAGACCATGCGCATCACGACCATTTTGGTGAACGACGTGCCCAGGGTTGCAGTTCGGCCCAACGACCGCAAGGATCTGGGGCGATTTTTGCGCAACGGCCATCAGTATCTCATGGCGGGTGCCGCCGATGCAGCGATTACCCACCGCGACGCCGACGAACAGGAAGCCGCCCGCTGGCGGTTGGCGTTGCAACTGCATACCGCATGGGGCGGCAGCGAAGAGACCTTCTTCGGTGTCCCGCTGTGAGCCTGTTGGCCTCCCATCCATTCGCTACCCGACATCGGAGCATTGCATGCCAGCCGTGATCACGATCGAAGGAGAGCACGCGGCACTGGCATCGAGCGAGGAAATCGCCGACGGGGTCCGCGTGGCCAGGGAGGTCTTTGTCCGCAACGGCGCCGACCCGCTGGCTTGCGCGGAAGCGATCGAAAAGTTGGAACGCGACCAACTGTTGTCGCGCGAGGAAGCGTTGCTGTGCGTGATTTGGGACGAGGCCGAAGACGCGGCATGTCGTGCGATCACACTCGGTTGGTTGAGTCGGGACGTCGACATCCGGCTGAAGGTCGCGGCCGGTTCCTGAACTTCGACGTCGAAGCGTCCGAGTGCAGTCGCCTTTTTGTCAGTGCCGGCGCTGCACGCTGAATTTGGAATGAACACTCGGATCAGGCAGAATCCTGTGCGGATCGCACGGCGGTCGCGCGGCGCGGTGCCACCCGACCCCCGGTCGCGGGAACCGCAGCAGGAAGATATGCCATGGATTTCGATGTTCTCGTCGTCAACCCCAATCCGCTCCTGAATCTGGTCCATGCCGGGCGGTTCACGCCCGGTGCCGTGAACCGCGTGCCGGCCCTGCGCGTGCTGGCCGAAGGCAAGGGGGTCAATGTGGCGCGCGTGCTGGCGCGTCACGCCCGGCGCACGGTCCTCGTCGGATTCGCCGGCGGGCACAGCGGCGCCTGGCTGCGCGAACTGATCCGGGCCGAGAGCATCCACGACGCCTGCGTCGAAACGGCGGCGCCGGTCCGCATGGGCTTTATGGCATCGTGCGGGACCGATGAACATCCGACCACCGTCTTTCCGAACGGTTTTCCGGTGACCGATGCAGAGTGCCGGTCGCTGCTGGACCGGATCGAGGCGCTGCTGGGTTCCGTCCGCCTGGTGATCGCCAGCGGCTCGGTCCCTGATCCCGTTGCAGACGATCTCTACGTGCGTCTGTTGGCGCTGTGCGAACGCCGCGCGGTGCCCTGCTGGCTGGACGCCTACGGACCGGCGATGGCGCGGGCACTGGAGGGATCGACCGTGCCTTACCTCTGCAAGCCGAACCGGGAGGAACTGGTGCATAGCGGCTACTGGCATCGTGCCCGGGAACTGCACATCACCGCCGGGGAAGGTCCCATTGAAGTCGACGAACCAGGTGGCTGCTGGCGCGTGATCCCGCCCGCCATCCGCCAGGTCAATCCGATCGGTTCGGGCGACTGCTATGTCGCCGGTCTGGCGCACGGCTGGCTGGCCGGCTTCCGGCTGGAAGACCGCTTGCGCTACGCCGCGGCGGCCGGCGCCGCCAACGCACTGAGACAGGATGTCGCGATGATCGCGCCGGATGACATCGCGCCGCTGGTCGACCACGTGATCGTCGAACGGCAGGCGGCCACCCCGCGCCGATCGTGAATTTCAGTCGGGCTCAGGGTGTCCGGTCTCGTGATCGAAGCGGACGTAGGTGCGCACACGCAACACCCGCTCGCGGATTTCGACGAGCGACCGCCACGCAGCCGAACGGGAATCCGCCGGAAACGCCAGGCGGCGTTTCCGGCGGCTGCCGATACTATTTCTCGCGGATGTAGTCGTAGATGTTCAGATAGTCCTGGCCGGGGTGGTTCCACGAGTAGTCGAAGCGCATCGCGTTCTTCATCAGCTCGCGGAAATGGTCCGGGTGGTTGTAGTAGCAGGCGATCGCGCGGCCGAGTGCCGATTCCAGTCCGGGATGGTCGTAATTTTCGAACACGTAGCCGTTCCGCTCGTGTAGCGGCCGGTCGGAATAGTCCTTGTCGAACACCGTATCGGCGAGTCCGCCGACCGAGCGCACGACCGGGACCGTCCCGTAGCGCAGCGAGACCAGTTGGGTCAGTCCGCAGGGTTCGAAACGGCTCGGTACCAGCATCATGTCCGCGCCGGCATAGATCAAATGGGACAGCTCCTCGTTGAATCCGATCTCCAGATGGCAGTCCGGGCTTTCGTTCAGCATGTGCTTCAAGCCCCAGAAATCGGAGTTGATGTTGTGGTAGGGGCTGGAGCCGAGCAGCACGAACTGTGCGCCGCGCTCCATCGCGTAAAAGATCCCGTGCCGCACCAGGTCCAGCCCTTTTTGCGGATCGAGGCGGCCGATGAACGCGACGATCGGCTTTTCGTTGTCGGCCAGCATCAGCCGGTGCCGCAGCGCCCGCTTGTTGTCGTACTTGCCGTCGATCGTGTCGACGCCGTAGCGGACCGGAATGTGGTGATCGATCTCCGGATTCCAGACATCGTAGTCGATGCCGTTGACGACCCCGCCGTACTTGATGTGGTGGGTGTGCAAAGTCGGCTCCAAACCGAAGCCCTGGCCCTGATCCTTGGTCTCGAAGGCATAGCGCGGCGAAACGGTGGTAATGAAATTCGAGTAGACGATGCCGCCCTTCAGCAGATTCAGCGCCGTCGGATGGTGGTTGTCGCGCAGCCGGTTGTAGTCGAAATAGCGCTCGGGATAGTGCAGTCCGGTGGCCCGCAGCAGTTCGCCGCCGGTGACGCCCTGATGCTGGAAATTGTGGATGGTCAGGCACACCCGCGGATGGGTCATCCCCATGCGCTGGTAGAACTCGTACAGGTACACCGGCAGCAAGGCCGTCTGCCAGTCATGACAGTGGATAATGTCCGGATGCTTGTTGGCTTTCCACATGAACTCGATCGCGGCCCGCGAAAAGAATGCGTACCGCATCACGTCGTCCTGGAATCCGTAGATGCTGCCCCGGTTGAAGAAATTGTCGTTGGAATGCGGCTCGATGAAAAAGCACTTGCGGTCGTAGACCATCCCGAAATACACGGTGCAATGGATCGCCCCCTCGTACCACGGCACCCACAAGTCCTGGTAGTCCACATGCAGGTTGTAGATGTGGTCGTACCGCATGTTGTCGTATTTCGGCAGGATGATCTCGACATGGTTGCCGCGGATCGCCAGTTCCCGGGTCAGCCCGAACACGACATCGGCGAGTCCGCCGACCTTGGCCACCGGCGCCATTTCCGGCGCGACCTGCATGATGAACAGGCTGGGCCGGTAGGGGGCCGGCGCATGGTGTTCTTCTGGCGGCGGTGCCGGTTCCTCGGCCGGCAGCGGTTCTTCGATATGCACGGACTGCGGCTGGGCCGGCGCCTTGACCGATTCCGGCGCTTCGCCGGCCGCCGGAATCAGCGCTTCGGCGGGTGGTTTGCTGCCGGTGGCCGGCGGCGGCGTCTCAACGGCAGTGTCTGCCTTCTGCAGCGCCTCCGATTGGATCGGGGTTGGGGCCGGCGCTGCCTGCGGGCCGGCACCCGTCGTTGTGGGTGCGGCTCGATCGGACGGTGGCAGTGGCGGCGATGCGGCCGCCGGCCGGGATTCGGCCGTCGCCGCCGCCCCGCTCGAAGCGGGTTTCGGGGCTTCCGCGGCGGCCGACTCGGCCGGGCGGGTCACGTTCGATGGCCGAGAGGCGGCCGTCGACTCGGCCGGCGTGTCCGGTTTCGCCGTCGCAGCCGATGGTGTGGCGACCGTTGCGGCGGGTGTTGCCTCGGCCGGTGCCGCGGCGGGGGCAGCGGGTTTCGAGGCGGTGGCCGGAGCGGCTTTCACGGCGCCTTTCGGCACTGCGCTGTCAGCGGCCGGCACCTCTCGCTTGGCCGTCTCCGTGGAGTTCACCGAGGATTGGGTCGGACTCGCTGCGGTGGACGGCTGCTCGGCAGCGGCAGTCTTTTTCGGGGGTGTGGGGCCGTTGACCGGCTTCTTGGGGTCTGTGGGCTTGGTTGCCATTGACTGGTTCCTCGTAGGATGCTGGTCGTCCGGATTCAACGAGAGGTGACAGTGGCGGTGCCGGCTGCGACACTGTCCGTGGTGGCCGTGACGCTCGGTTGCGTCTGGTCGGCCGATTTTGCCGCGGCTTTTGCCGTCGCGGGTTTGATCACGACGCCGGCCAGTGGCGGGAGCGTGATGACCAGAGAATGCGGCTGGTTCATCCACTCCCGCTCTTCGGTCAGCAGAGTCCGAGCACCGTTGCCCATGCCGCTCCCCACGTAGCAGCTCGCGTCGGAGTTGACGATCTCCTGATACAGCCCGGGCTTTGGTACACCGATGCGGTAATCGCCGCGCGGTACCGGCGTGAAATTGATCGCGACCACGACGATCTCGTCGTCGTCCGCGCGCCGCAGATACACCAGCGTCGAGTTGTGCGCGTCATGGCAGTCGATCCACTGGAATCCCTGGCCGTCGAAATCGAGCGCATGCAATGCCCGTTCGTTGCGATAGACGCTGTTCAGGTCCCGGATCAGCAGTTCGATGCCTTGATGGGCCGGGTACTCCCGGACGTACCAGTCGAGCACCGAGGTGCTGTCCCATTCCCGTCCCTGGCCGAATTCGCCGCCCATGAACAGCAGTTTCTTGCCGGGATGGGTGAACATGTAGACATACAGCAGGCGCAGGTTGGCGAACCGCTGCCATTCGTCGCCCGGCATCTTGTACAGCAGCGAATGTTTGCCGTGTGTGACTTCGTCGTGCGAGAACGGCAGCAGGAAATTCTCGGTGAAGGCATAGAGCATGCTGAACGTGATCTCGCCGTGGTGGTACTGGCGGTAGATCGGATCCTTCTCCATGTAGCACAGCGTGTCGTTCATCCAGCCCATGTTCCATTTCAGGTCGAAGCCGAGACCGCCGACGTAAGTCGGTTTGGTGACCTGCGGCCAGGAAGTGGATTCCTCCGCCATGATCAAGGCGCCCGGCACCTGCAGGTGGGTGACTTCGTTCAGCTCACGCATGAAGTCGATCGCTTCGAGATTCTCGCGTCCGCCGTGGCGGTTCGGAATCCACTCGCCCTCCTGGCGCGAATAGTCGAGGTACAACATCGAGGCCACCGCGTCGACACGCAGCCCGTCGATGTGGAACTCCTCCAGCCAGAACAGGGCGCTGGAAATCAGGAAGTTCTTCACCTCATAGCGCCCGAAGTTGAAGATCAGCGTGGACCAGTCCTTGTGCTCACCGAGGCGGGGGTCTTCATGCTCATAGAGCGCGGTCCCGTCGAAACGGGCGAGTCCGTGCGCGTCCTTCGGAAAATGGGCCGGGACCCAGTCGAGAATCACGCCGATGTCGTTCCGGTGGCAGTAATCGACGAACCAGCGGAAGTCGTCCGGGCTGCCGAAACGGCTGGTCGGTGCGTAGTAACCGGTCGTCTGGTAGCCCCAGGACTTGTCGTACGGATGCTCCGTGACGGGCATCAGTTCCAGATGCGTAAAACCCAGCGACTTCAAATGATCGACCAGGCGCGGTGCGAGCTCCCGGTAGTTCAGCAGCTCGCCCTCCGGGCCGCGCTGCCAGGAGCCGAGGTGCAGCTCGTAGATCGACATCGGCTGATGCTGCCAGTCGAAGGCGGCGCGCTGTTGCAGCCATTGCTGATCGCTCCATTCGAAGGTGCTCGGTGGCTCGACGATCGACGCGGTTTTCGGCCGCAGCTCGAAGCGGCGGCCGTAAGGGTCCGATTTCATGAACACCTGGCTGTTGCGGGCACGAACCTCGTACTTGTAAACGATGCCGGCCGGCAGGTCCGGAATGAACAACTCCCAAACGCCGTTGCCGTGCACACGCATGGGATGCGCGCGCCCGTCCCAGCGGTTGAAGTCTCCCACGACGCTGACGCGTTCGGCGCTGGGTGCCCAAACCGAGAACAGCACACCGGCCACGCCCTCGGTTTCATGAATCCGGGCGCCCAACAGGCGATGGGCATGCCAGTGTTTGCCTTCGCCGAACAGATGAAGATCGAAGTCCGGCAACTGCGGCGGATAACAGTACGGATCGTGGGCGATGTGCTCGCGATGTTGATCGTCGCGCCAGATCAACCGATAGCGTTCCGGGACTTGGGCGGCGGGGCCGTGCCATTCGAACAACTCGGTCCCTTCGATGCGCTGCAGTCGCTGGCCACCCTCCGCCAGAGTGACCTCCTCGGCATAAGGCAGCAAGGCCCGTACGGTGCATTCACTCCCGGCCACGTGCCTGCCGAGCACCGCGAACGGATCGCTGTGCCTCGCTTCGACGAGCTTTTTCAACTCGGCAGATAGGGTGATCTGGTTCATTCTCTTATACCTCTGATGAAAACGTAGTGATCCTTGTTGATTCGGCGAGCGAGGCGGGCGCTCCCGCGGAGCACAGTGTACCCCCAAGCGCGCGGTCGTCGTCCGGATTTCGATCGGTCAGAAGGCTTCGCGCTTCCGGCCGTGACGGCGAACGATCCATTTCATCAGCTCCAGCGACGGAACGATCGAGAAGGCCGAGCCGATCACCACGGCCCATTCCGCGATGCCGAGCGGGTAGGTCCCGAACCAGTGCCGCAGCGGCGGGACATAAATGAGTCCGAGCAGCAGCGCGAGTTCCCACAGGATGGCCAGGTTCAGCCAGCGATTGCCGAACGGACCGCGGAGGATCGAACGGTCGAAGGAGCGGTAACTGAATGCCTTGCAGAACTCGGTCAGAACCAGCGCGACGAAGACGAGGGTCATCGCCATCTCGTTGGTCAGGTGATCCTGCCGGATCGCCCAGTGGAACAAGCCGAGGTTGGCGGCCATCGACCAGAGTCCGCCGGCCAACATCAGCGTCACGACCGATGGCGTGAAGATGCCGGCCCGTGGGTCGCGTGGCCGCCGCCGCATCGTGCCCTGGTCGGGGGGGTCGACCGCCAGTGCCAGTGCCGGAAGGCCGTCGGTGGCCAGATTCACATAAAGAATCTGCACCGCGGTCAGCGGCATCGGCAGGCCGATCAGTGCCGCACAGCCGATCAGCCCGATCTCGCCGATATTGGCGGCCAACAGGTACATCAGATACTTTTTGATATTGTCGAAGATGCCGCGGCCCTCTTCCACTGCCGCGACGATCGAAGCGAAATTGTCGTCCGTCAGCATCATCGCGGCGGCTTCCTTGCTGGCGTCGGTGCCGGTGATCCCCATCGCGATGCCGATGTCGGCCTGCTTCAGCGCCGGGGCGTCGTTGACGCCGTCGCCGGTCACCGCGACGACGTGCCCCTGCTTCTGCAAGGCCTGTACGACCCGTAACTTGTGCTCCGGCGACACTCGCGCGTACACGTCGATTTCCTCGACGGCATGGTCGAACTCCGCTGGCGGCATCCGATCGATTTCGGCGCCGGTCGCGAGCCGCCCGGTCGTCAGAATCCCCAACTCGCTCGCCACCGCGCGCGCGGTCGAGGGATGGTCGCCGGTGATCATCACCACCCGAATGCCGGCCTGCTGACACTGTTCCACGGCATCCTTCGATTCCGGTCGCGGCGGATCGATCATGCCGACCAGGCCGAGAAGCGTCATCCCTCGTTCCGCATCCGCCGGGGTCGCCGGATCCTTCGTCGCCACGGCGAGAACCCGCAAGGCCTGGGCCGCGAGCCGGTGAGTCTGTTCCAGGATCAGAACCCGCTCGTCTTCCCCGAGCGGCCGTTCGCCGTGTTCGGTCAGTAGTGTCGCGCAGTCTCCGAGCAGGACCTCCACCGCGCCTTTCGAGCAGGCGACGATTCGGCCGTCCTCCGCTCGATGCAGAGTCGTCATGCGCCTGGCTTCGGACGCGAACGGGATCTCGCCGATTCGCGGCAGCCGCCGCTCCAATTCCGCACGATGCAGGCCGGCCTTGGCGGCGGCGACTACCAGTGCACCTTCCGTGGGGTCACCCTGGATGCCGGCGCGGCCGCCGCCCGCGGTCGTCAGGGTGGCGTCGGAGGCCAGTGTGGCGGCCTGCAGCAACGCGATTTCCGCCGGTGCCGGAGAAACGGTTTCACCATTGCAGATCAGCCTTCCGAACGGCTCGTAGCCGATACCCGTCAATGTCAACAGCCGCTGGTGCGTCCACAGCTTGCGCGCCGTCATCTCATCCTTGGTCAGGGTGCCGGTCTTGTCGGAACAGATCACCGAGGTACAGCCCAGGGTCTCGACGGCCGGCAGCCGCCGGATCAGCGCATTGCGCCGGGCCATGCGGCGCGCGCCGATCGCGAGGGAGATCGTCACCACGGCAGGTAGCGCCTCCGGCACGACCGCCACGGCGACGGCGAAGCCGAAGATCAGCAAGTCGACCGCCGACCCGCCGCGAAGTATCCCTGCCGTGCAGACCACGGCGACGATCGCCAGCGCGCAGACCGCCAGTGTCTTGCCGACCCGGTCCAGATTATCCTGCAGCGGGGTGCGGCGTGGCACGGCCTCTGCCAGCAGGCTGACGATGCGCCCGAATTCGGTGTCCATTCCGGTCGCAACGACGACCCCGGTTCCCCTTCCGTACGTGATCAGCGTGCCGGCAAACGCCATGTTGCCGCGCTCGCCGAGGGCCGCCTTTTTCGCCGCGAACCGTTCGAGCGGTTGCTTGTCGACCGGCGCGGACTCACCGGTCAGTGCCGCCTCGTCGGCCCTGAGGCTCCAGCTCTCGATCAGACGGATGTCGGCGGCGACGCGGTGGCCGGCGGCAAGCCGGATCACATCGCCCGGAACCAGATGGTCCGCGCCGATCGTCCGTTCACGTCCGCCGCGAACGACCGTCGCCGTCGGCGCGGCAAGCCGATGCAGCGCTTCGACCGCCCTCTCGGTGCGAAATTCCTGTACGAAGCCGAGCAGCACCGAGAACAGCACGATCACGGCGATCACGATCGCCTCGGTCTCGTGCCCCACCGATGCGGAGACCGCAATCGCCAGCAACAAGATCAGGATCGGGACGTTGGCGAACTGGCCGAACAGCAGACGAACCGCGGACGCCCGTCGCTGTGTCGCGAAGCGGTTGACGCCGTGCCGCTGCAGGCGAGCGGTTGCTTCGGCCTCGTCCAGCCCGGATCGGCTGCTGGCCAGTCGGAGCAAGACCTCGTCGAGTCTCAGGGTATGCCAGCCATCGCGCGCCGCCTGGCGTTCGCGGCGCTGCGGTGTGCGTGCTGGCGCGTCCCGACGGCGACTGCGGCGCGTTCGTTTCCCGCTACGCTTGCGCAAGGTTCGGGGGTCTCCTGACCGCGGCGGGCTCACGCCCCGCCAGGCATGGTGGATGGATGGTCGGTGACCTCGGCCGGGCATCGACCGGCATTCGCCGTCCCGCCAACCGGCGCTGGTATTCCGAAAGCATCAACTGGCGTAGAGCAGTCCGCGCCGTAGTAGCGCCTTTTCGATTTCAACCGCGCAAAACACGATCGCCGACAGACCCAGACACAACAGCAATTCCGGGAGGTCGAGCGCGTCGGTCTTGAAGATCGGTTGCAACGCCGGCAGGTACAGCACCGCCATCTGCAGGCCGAAGGTCAATGCGACCGCACCGAGCAGCGCCTTGTTGGACAGCATTCCCTGACGGAAGAACGACACGCTCTCCGAGCGGATTGCGAGCACGTGTCCCATCTGCGAGAGGGTCAAGACGGTAAACACCATGCTTTGCCAATGGGCCGAGCCGGTGAAGTAAGCCCAGGCCTGAACCGACAGCGAAACCCCGCCCATCAGCAATCCGACCCACAGAATGTGCTGCCACATGCCGTGGGCGAAGATGCTCTCCTGGGGCGGTCGCGGCGGACGCTGCATCACGCCGGGTTCCTCCGGTTCGACCGCTAGGGCCAGGCCGGGAAGCCCATCGGTCACCAGATTGATCCAGAGGATGTGGACCGGCAGCAGGGGGATCGGCAGCATCAGGAACGGCGCCAGGAACAAGGTCCAAATTTCCGCGGAGTTGCTGGTCATCGTGTACTTGATGAACTTCCGGATGTTGTCGAAGATGCGCCGACCTTCGCGTACCGAACCGACGATGGACGCGAAATTGTCATCGAGCAGGACCATGTGGGAGGCTTCTCGTGCGACGTCGGTGCCGATCTTGCCCATGGCGATGCCGATGTTTGCGCGTTTCAATGCCGGCGCGTCGTTGACGCCGTCGCCGGTCATCGCGACGAATTCGCCGTTCTGCTGCAGCGCCTTGACGATCCTGATCTTTTGTTCGGGGGCGACGCGCGCATAGATACGGACCTGCTCCACGCCTTCGGCCAGCTCGGCATCGGTCATGCGGGCCAGATCCTGGCCGGTCAACACCCTGCCGTCCTCGCCGATGCCGAGCCGCCGCGCGATCGCCAGTGCGGTCGCCGGGTGGTCGCCCGTGATCATCACCGGCGTGATGCCGGCACTGCAGCACAGTTCGACTGCCTCTTTGGCTTCGGGTCGCGGCGGATCCATCAGGCCGACGAGCCCCAGAAAGCAAAGATCCCGTTCGACCGACTCCACCGTCAGCGGATTCGGCGCCGCCGGCCATTCGCGCGAGGCAAACGCCAGCACGCGCAAGCCGTCGGCCGCCATGCGCTCCGCTGCGGCGAGGATGTCATCGGTATCGACCGGAACGTCGCCGTCCTGTCCACTCTGGCGGGTACACAGAGGCAGCACGGCTTCCGGCGCGCCCTTGGTATAACTGACGAACCCATCCCCGTCGGCGTGCACCGTCGTCATCCGCTTCCGGTCCGAGTCGAACGGCAGTTCGGCCGCCCGGCGATACTGCTGCGAGAGTTCGGCGCCGCCCTGACCGCCGGAGGCGGCCGCTTCGTACAGTGCGACTTCGGTCGGGTCGCCGAACATCCGGCCGTCCCGGTCGGCCGTCGCATCGTTGTTCAAAGCCAGCGCGCGCAGCAACTGGGTAGGCAGCGCTCGCGCGCGATCGTCAACCAACGCGCCTAGCGAGTAGAACGCTTCCGCGTGCATCCGGTTCTGTGTCAGCGTGCCGGTCTTGTCCGAGCAGATGTAGGTGACCGAGCCGAGAGTCTCGACGGCCGGGAGGCGGCGAATGAGCGCATGGCGCTTGATCATCTTGCGTGCGCCGAGGGCCAGCGACACCGTCGCGACCGCCGGCAGAGCCTCGGGAATCGCCGCGACCGCAAGGCTGATCGCAGTGAGGAACATCAGCACCGGCGGTTCGCCGCGTAGCCAGCCGGTCACGAAGATGATGGCGCAGATCGCCAGCACCAGCAGTGCCAGGCGCTGCCCGAACCGGGCCAGCCGTCTCTGCAGCGGGGTTTTGGTTTCCTGCTCGGAACCGAGCAGTTCGGCGATCTGCCCGAGTTGGGTGGCCGGCCCGGTGGCGACCACGATTCCTTTGCCTCGCCCGTAGGTTGCAACGGTGCCTTTGTACGCCATGTTGCGGCGGTCGCCGAGCGGTGCGTCGCGGTCGCGGATCGGCGAGACCAGCTTTTCGACCGCGTGAGACTCGCCGGTGAGCGCTGATTCCTCTATCTTTATTTGAAACGACTCCAGCAGCGCGATGTCGGCCGGGACGACGTTACC
>CAZXXC010000078.1:14384-20188 GCA_964644665.1 uncultured Methylococcaceae bacterium | reverse complement strand
CCGGAGTGTGCCAGTTCGACTCTCGGTCGGTGGTCACCCGGCCCGCATCGCCGAGAGCCGGTGCGTCGGCCCCCGCGGCTTCGGAGCGGTCTTTGTGACAATTGACGGAAGATGTCTTGCGGGTGGTCGAAATGGGCATAAGATCTGAGGCTTTTCGAAGCCCCGCGCTTTGGCCGACATGAATCAGGTGGCGCGCTCGATGAGCATTTCCGTTTCGTCCGCTCCGGGTTTGGTGCGCTCCGCGGTCGGAGTCGAAGGACTGCTGGAGCAGTTGGAGGGCAAGCCGGGATTTCCGGAAATGCTAGATTTGTTGTCGCTGACCGTGCAGCTCGAAGGGCTGGCCAGGGTCCAGGTCTTGGGCACCGTGTCGCATTCGCGGGTGGCGTTCCCTCTGATCGCGGTCAGTTTCGGCCCCGATGACCCGGCGACCCCGGTACTGGCGCTGTTCGGGGGCGTGCACGGACTGGAACGCATCGGCACCCGCATCGTGCTGTCCTACCTGCGGACGCTGATGGAGCTCGCCCGCTGGGACCGTATCACCCAGGACATGTTGAAGACCACGCGTATCGTGATGTTTCCGCTGGTGAATCCGGTCGGCATGTACTTGCAGCGTCGCGCCAACGGCAACGGCGTCGACCTGATGCGAAACTCGCCGGTACGCGCCCCGGCACTGGACCGCTGGCATCTGTTCGCCGGGCATCGCATTTCGCCGCGGCTGCCCTGGTATCAGGGGCGGGAGGGACAGCCGATGGAAGCCGAGGCCCAAGCCTTGTGCGATTTCGTGCGGCGCGAGGTGTTCCCGGCCGAGCGGGCGGTTGCGGTCGATGTGCATTCCGGGTACGGCAAGGTTGATCGGTTCTGGTTTCCGTATGCCAAGTGCAAAGAGCCGTTTCCGCACGTCCCGGAGGTCGTCGCGCTGAAACAGTTGCTGGACAAGACCTACCCGCACCATGTCTACCGGATCGAACCGCAGTCGAGCCAGTATCTGACTCACGGCGACCTGTGGGATTATCTGTACGACGAGATCCAGTCCGAAAGACCGGGTCGACATTTCATCCCGTTTACGCTGGAACTGGGATCGTGGCTGTGGGTGAAGAAGAACTGGCGGCAGGTCTTTTTCCGTTCCGGAGCCTTCAATCCGTGGGTACCGCATCGCGAACAACGGACGCTGCGCCGCCATATGATTCTGTTCGATTTCCTGTATCGGGCCGTGCAGTCTCCCGACCCCTGGGCCGATCTCGGTGACGCGGTACGGGACCGCCTGCTGGGTCAGGGATTGAAGCTCTGGTATGCCGGCTGAAAACGGCCCGAACCGCTGGGTGTTCATCCGCGGGCTGGTTCGGGAGAGCGCACACTGGGACGATTTTCCGGAGCGCTTCGCCGCGGCCGTTCCGGGCGCCTCCGTCACGCTGGTCGATCTGCCGGGCAACGGCTGTCACTGCCGCCTGCCGAGCCCGTTGTCACTGACCGCGGCGATGGAATTCGCTCGCAGCGAACTGCGACAGCCGGCGGGGGCTGCGGACATTCTGCCGGAGCGGTGTTTCCTGTTCGCCATCTCGCTGGGCGCAATGGTGGCGATCGACTGGAGCCACCGCCATCCCGAGGAAATCGCCGGCGTGGTTTTGGTGAACACCAGTGTGCGCAAGCTCAGCCCTTGGTATCAGCGGCTGCATTGGCGCATCTGGCCGGAGATGCTGCGCACACTGCTGGAGCGCGATGCGGCGGCGCGCGAGCGCCGGATTCTGAACCTGACCGCGGCTCGCAACGATGCGGCGGAGATCGACGCGCTGGTGCGGGTACGGGTCGCAATTCACCGCGCGCGCCCGGTACGGGCGGCAAATGTCGTGCGTCAACTGATCGCCGCCGCACGCTATTCACCGCCGGAGCGCAGGCCTGCCGCACCGATGCTGCTGCTGAGCAGCCGCGGTGACCGGTTGGTGGATGCGCGGTGCACCGACGCGCTGGCGGCCGCCTGGGGCCTGAAACCGAGGGTACATCCCTGGGCCGGACACGATCTTCCGCTCGACGACCCGGACTGGACGATCCGCCAGGTTCGGCAGTGGCTGTCCGAATCGACTCCGACCGACACGGCCCCGGAGATGGCCGGACTATCCGCCGAGAACGGCCTCACCTTCGCGAAATAGCAACAGCCGTCCGGCCGGAATCGCGGTCCAGGTTTCGTTGTCGGTCAGCGGCAGCGTTGCGATCACCGTGACCCTGTCGTCGGGGCGGGTCACCGCGGCGAAGTCGACCGTGATGTCCTGGTCGATCAAGTGTGCCTCGCCGAAGGGACTCTTCCGTGTCAGATAGTGCAGCCGGTCGGAACAGTGGGCGAACATCCATTCGCCATTCGACAGCAGATAATTGAATACGCCGTGACGCGCGATCTCCTCGGTGATCGCATCCAGTGCCGCGTCGAGATCGGCAAGCGCGGGAGGACCGCTCGGAAACGCGAGTTGCAGCCGGTTGAGCAGATAGCAGAAGGCCCGTTCGCTGTCGGTATTGCCGACCGGCCGAAACTGACCCTGTAGCGTCGGCGCGAAGTCTTCGAGGTTGCCGTTGTGTGCGAAGACCCAGTAGCCGCCCCAGAGTTCGCGTTGGAACGGATGACAGTTTTCCGGCGCGACCTTTCCCTGGGTGGCTTTGCGGATGTGAGCGACCACGTTCTTGGAGTGGATGGGGTAGCGCCGAACCAGTTCGGCGACCGGCGAGTCGAGCGTGGACTTGGCATCGAGAAACAGCCGGCAGCCGCGTCCTTCGAAAAACGCAATGCCCCAGCCGTCCTTGTGGTGATCGGTCAGCCCGCCGCGAAGGTGAAAGCCCTCGAACGAGAAGCAGATGTCGGTCGGTGTGTTGCAATTCATGCCGAGCAACTGGCACATGATGGTCTCGAACCTGGTCCCGATCGTTCGCCGATTATCCTACAACGCGGTTCTCGTGCCGAGCTTGCTTGGCAGGCCCTTCGGCGAGAGTGCCGCCGGGAGCTTGACAGGCAGCTGGCGGACGCGCATTGTCGCGCTCGTGGTTTTCGACGGTTCAAAAGGCTGTTTCAATGCAATGAAGTACGGTGTACGACTGGCGCTCGTGGCATTCGCTCTGTCCGGTTGCGGCAGCGATCCTTTGGTGCCCGGCTGGATGAAGGGGGATTGGAAATGCGCGGTGCGTGACAGCAACGGCAATCCGTATTTCGGCGTGGACCGGGACAAGCAATCGGCTCTGGAAAAGGCGCGCTGGCAGTGTGTCAGCGGGAGCCCCTACAAGCAGAGCTGCCAACCGGAACCGGCGTCCTGCATCCAGATGGATTGACCGCTGGCAGACGGCTCGGGTCGCACGCCGGCGGTGCCGCGATCAGGCCCGCGCCTTACTGGATCGGAACCGGTGGCGAGGGGACGACCAGGGCACTGTCCGCGATGTCCCTGACGGTCGGCGGCGCACAGGGTAAGGTCGTGTCGGAGCGCTCGACCCGGTACTGCATCGAGGCGCCTCCGGTCGTCACCAAATACAGCGTGGTCCGACAAGGGCCGCGGGCCCCTGCGGTGCCGGTGGACTCGACCCGATCGACCAGCAGCGGGGTACTGCGCGAAATGATGCGATCGACCTCCACCGGCGGCAGTACCAGCCTGGTCGCGACGCCGGAAGTACCCGGTTCGGACGCCAACAAGACCTGTCCGGTCCGTGCCGGGATCACGACGGCGCTGCGGAAGTAGACCTTCGATTCCGCCGGCAAACGGCTCAGTTCCAGACTCGCGGCACCGTCTCCGGACAAGGCGCCCGGTTCGCCGCCGTCGGCACAGCCGACGAGGAGCGAAGCGATGCCGACGAGTTGCAGCGTGCGCGAGAACCAATCTGCCATGCGGAGACCTGTAGGTGTTGCGAGTTCAATGAAAAGCCGCTCGGTTCGGGAGTCCGGCCGGGAAGGCGACCGTGCCCATTCTCGGGCAGCCCTGAGCACAATTCAACAATGGCCCCGCAGCCGTAGGATGCGCCGCGATGCGCGCCGGATTCCGGCTGGCTAATCGGCCGGCCGGCCTCGTCGAGGCTGGCCGCAGTGGCGGCATACCTCGATCCATTCATGTGCACACGGCATCTGTAATACGGTGCGGGAGAGCGTCCGGTTGAAGGGCTTGGACTTCGGCTCCCTGTTTCCCGAATTGAACAGCCAGACCAACCCCACCAGCGACAACACGATCACCAGGATGCAAGCCGCGATAAACAGACCCATGACATCGATTCCCGAGACAACTCTGCGACAACCAAACAGCGGGCGTCCGTGTCGAAGATCGACACCAGTCGGCACGACGCGGCTCGCCGAGCCCGAAGCATACCACGATGCGTCACCCGGTAGTCCGGCAGCCGGTCCACGAACCGTGGGTCCGGTGCTCAGTCGGACTCGGTCTGCAGGTAGGCAACCTCGCGGTAGTGCCGGGCGTAAAGCGCGAACGCCAGCGTCGTGGCGGCCATCAGCCCGGTGAAGAACCAGAAGTAGGTCGCTCCCGCCAGCCTGCTGCCGCCGTCCGGCGTCAGGATCAGGAAGTTGACCACGCTGGTGAACACGTTTCCGAGAGCCACCGAGGCCAGGTAGAAGGCCATGACCAATGACTTCATCGCCAGCGGCGCCTGGGTATAGGAGAACTCGAGAGCGGTGATCGAGACCATCACCTCGGCCGATGTCAAGAACAGGTAGGCGATCAGTTGCCAGCCGATCCCCGGATTCTCACCGCCGTCGATCCGGCTCTGGATCCACGCCGTCAGCGCGAACGACAACGCCGCGACCATCATTCCCAGCGCGATCTTGCGAAGTGCGGTCAGACGGACGGCACGGCGCAGCCAGGGGTACAGGAAGCGGTGGAACAACGGGACGAGCAGCACGATCAACAACGGATTGGCGGCTTGGATCTGCGACGGCAGAACCTCGAATCCGGCGATCTGCCGGTCCATGTGCTGGGCCTGCAACACCCAGGACGAGCCCGTCTGGTCGAACAGCGCCCAAAACATGGCAATGAACAGATAGATCAGTGCAATTTGCGCAAGACGCCGAGCCGACTCGCCAGACGCTGCCGCGCGGATGCGGCCGAGTCCTGCCGGCGGTATGTGGGTGAACTGCCAGCGTCCGAGCCAGAAGATCAGTGTGGCGAGGGCCATCAACAGCCCGGGGACCGCAAACGCCGCCGATGCTCCGAATCGGGCCAGCAACCATGGGATGAGGAGCATCGAGGTGGCCGCGCCGACATTGATGGCGAGGTAGAACCAGCCGTAGACCCGTTCCAGCAGGGCACGGTTCTGCGGGTTGAACTGGTCGCCCAGATGCGCGGAGACACAGGGTTTGATGCCGCCGGCACCGAGCGCGATCAGCGTCTGTCCGAGCAGCAGTCCGGTTCGGGTGTCGTCGAGCGCCAGTGCGAAGTGGCCGACGCAGTACACCAGCGAAAGCAGCATGATCGTACGGTACTTGCCCAGCCAGCCGTCGGCCAGAGCCGCGCCCAGCAACGGCGTGACGTAAGTCGCCGACACGAACAAATGAAAGTAGGCTTGTGCTTCCGTGCCGGACAGCGTGGCAGGGAGCCCCGCGGCATCCGTCAGATACTGGGTCATGAACACGACCAGAATCGCGCGCATGCCGTAGTAGCTGAACCGCTCGGCGGCCTCGTTGCCGACGATGTAGGCGATGCCGGGGGGTAGTGTCGAGATCGGAAGGGGAAAGGGGCGATAGCGAGGCATGGTGTGGTCGTTTTCCTCGGGAAGTCCGGTGGGTGGCCGGTTCATGGTGGCCGGTCGGAGTGCATCAGCCGCGGGGCCATGCGGCG
>CAZXXC010000078.1:0-14284 GCA_964644665.1 uncultured Methylococcaceae bacterium | reverse complement strand
GGTGGCCGGTTCATGGTGGCCGGTCGGAGTGCATCAGCCGCGGGGCCATGCGGCGGTCGAACTGCCGCTTGCGCGGCTCGGGCGGCGACAAATTCCTACCACAACAGTCTTCTTTCGTGGTCGCTCTTGAACTAAGCTATTTCCGACATGTCCGATGTCCAGACTTTACAACGAGTACGAGCCGTGCAACAGCAGGACGGACATGCCGGCAAACGCCGAACGCCTGCGTCAACCACCGGCTCGAGCACGACCATGACGAGGTGAATGATATGAATCGCATCGATCGACGCAGGCGCTGGGTGGAGTTCACCCAGTCGGTGACCGTGGCCGCGGGCTGGATGATCGGCTGGACGGTGTTGCTGATCCTGTTCGGCATGGGGGTCGGCGCTCGCTAGCCGGGGACGGCTTTCGGACGGTCGGGTCGCAGTCGTTCGATCAGGGTTCCCGGCGCCGCCGGAAGCGCACTTTCTGTCGCCCGCTCCGAGTCAGGGCACGATGGATTTCACCAGCCTGGACAACGAGAAGTCGTGCAGGAACAGCAGAAGCCAAACCACCCCATGCAGCGCGACGATGCTCCAGAAGACCTTCTGGTAGGCGCGTTTCATCAGCTTGTGGCGAAAATCCTTCTGGGCCAGCAACGCGCCCGGCCAGCCGCCGAGCAGTTCCAGCAGATGCAGGTAGTGTTCCGGAATTCTCCAGCCGCTGCGTAATGCGCGCTTCTTGTCGGCGCCGTAGAACAGGATCGTCAGCGTACTGAGGAAGACGTACAGAAACAGCGGGATCGGGTTGTGGGTTTTCCACAGTACCCAACACGACAGCAGGATCGGAAGTCGAATCACGACATAGATCAGCCACTGCCGTACGCGTGGCCATGGTCCCGGAGGTTCCGGTAGGGCGAGTTGGATCGGCACCCCTTCCAGTACCGCGCGGGCGATCCGTTTCTTGCTGCGGACCTCCCGAGCGATCTGATAGTGCACGTGATCCCCGATCTCGGGACGTCGGCTCAACTCTTTGCGAAAAGCGGTGATGTGGACGAAGAAATCCTCGCCGCCTTGGTCCGGCCGGACGAACCCGAAGCCTCGGTCGTCATTCCAGAGCACGACCGTGCCCCGCTGCCAACGCGTGGCGTCCGCCATACCTCAGCTCCGCAGTCGGGGAGATTTGCCGGCGTCGCCGCAGCGCGACGGCCGATCGATCAAGCCTGGATTGCTGCGTCGACACTGCCGAAGGCCGGGACCAGCGCCTTCAGCCGGGTCATGGTCAGCAGTAGCTCCACCTGGTCGTTGAGATTGGCTAAACGCAGGACGCCGCCGGTCGACAGCAGCTTGAAGACCGAAACCAGTGCCGCCAGGCCGCGGCTGTCGATGAAGGTCACGCTGGTCAGGTCCAGTACCACGTGGTCGGAGCCGCTGCACCGCTCGACCATCGAGGAGGTGAACTCCTGGGCCGACGAGGCATCCAGCCGCTGGAACGACGGCCTGGCGACCAGCCAATGGTCCTTTTCTTCGAAATCGATGAACATGGTTCGATCCTGGGGTCACTGTTGGGAGAAGGTGTCGTAGGCCCGCATGTCCGCTCCGGCTCATGGCCGCTGGAGGTGTCCGATCAAGCCCGGATCGGGTTCCTGCTCGGTGCGGGTCCGGGCGTCCTCGATGATCCAGCCCAGGTCGGCGTCGGCCAGGTTGACCGCGCGTCCGGTCTTGTCGACACCGTAGACCCCGCATACGACCATGTCTTCCAGCCAGGCATGCGACCCGATCCGGGTGTACTCGAAGATCACGCTGCGCGACACATGAGCCCCGCCTCGGACCTGGCAGCCATGACCGATCCAGGACGGGCCTGTGATGGTGCAGCCGGCCTCGACGCGAACCCCGGAACCGATGTAGACGGGGCCGCGGATATCGACGGCATCCCAATCGACCGATACATTCAGCCCGGCCCAAACGCCGGGCCTGATTTCCTTCCCCGCCATCGGGATATGCGGATAGTGCCCGCTGAGGAGTTCCTGGTGAGCGTGCCAGAAATCCCGTACATTGCCGATGTCGATCCAGGTGAACGGGAGATTCAATGCGTAGAAGGGAAGCCTGTTCTGGACCAGCAACGGAAACAACTGACCGCCGATGTCGAATTCGATGCCCTCCGGAATCAGGTCCAGCACGGCCGGTTCGAAGATGTAGATGCCGGTGTTGACCAGATTCGACAGTGCTTCTTCCTGGCCGGGTTTCTCCTGAAACGACGAAATGCGGCCGTCGCCATCCGCCACGACCACGCCGTAACTGGAGACTTCTTCCAGCGGAACCTCCTTGGCGATCAACGAGGCGATCGCGCCTTTCTCGCGGTGCAGGCGGAGCGCCTGCCCAATATCGAGATCGACCAGCGCATCGCCGCAGACGACGATAAAGGTCTCATCGAAGAAGCCGCCGAACGACTGGATCTTCTTCATGCCGCCGGCGGAGCCCAGCGCATGGGGATGGATCACGCCGTCCTCCAGATGACCCTCGAACGAATAGCCGATTTCGATGCCCCAGCGTCTGCCGTCACGGAAATAGCTTTCGATCTGTTCCGGCAGGTAACTCAGGTTGACCATGATCTCGGTCACCCCCTGCCGCGCCAGCTCCTCCACGAGATACTCCATCACGGGCTTTCCCAGGATCGGTATCATCGGTTTCGGCATCTCGTTGGTCAGGGGTCGCACCCGCGTACCCTTGCCCGCTGCCAGAATCATCGCTTTCATGACGCTGTTCCTTACGTTATGGTCTTGCCGTCGAATCGACCGTATCGATGAGCGCATTCCGGTCCGACCGAGACCCCTCTCCGCAGTCGTCGGTCGCGCTTCGAACGGGTCGATGTGTGGTGCCGAACCAGCCGTTATTCACCAAGCCCGTCGCTACCTTCCGGGTATTTACGGTGTCCGCCGAGGCCGGTACACGCCCGGCCTGACGCACGCGGCATGTCGCGGCGCCGTGGCATCCATGCCTCGGATCAACCCGGCCGATTGTTGGGCCGGGTTGATATTATCCTTCATATCGCCGCGTCCGTTCGCGGAGCGATCGCACCGGACGCGGTGTCCATCGATTCGCCGCCGTGCAGCGACTCGGTGAGAGCAGCGGAATGCGTCGCCGAATCGGCGGCGAATCGGTTCAATCTGTCCCGGCTTTGTTGCAGCACTTCGAGCCAGACGTCGAGCACTGCGAGTGACCAGATCGTGCGGGTGTGATCGGCACGCCGCGCCATGTGTTCCTCGAACAGCCGCAACGCCGCGTCGCGGTCGAGTCCGGCCGATTCCAGCCGCCGGGCGGTCAGTCGTTCGTGTGTCCAGTCATGCAGTGGGCCCCGCAGCCATTTCGCCAGCGGCACCGACAAACCGCGCTTTCTCCGCTCCACGATATCCCTCGGCAGATAGCGTACCGCGTACCGTTTCAGGAACGCCTTGGTGACGAGCCCGCGAACGCGGTCCGCGGCCGGCAGGCGGGCGGCGACATCCAGAACCAGCGTGTCCAGAAACGGTGCGCGGACTTCGACGCCGGTACTCATTCCGGAGCGATCGGCCTTGGTCAGCAGTCCGTCCGCCAGCGAATTTTCCAGATCGTAGCGCTGGATGACGTCTAGCGGCGCACCGTCGAGCGGTGGAACGTCGGCCGGATTCACTTCCGGCCCCAGCAGGCGGTCGAGGACGTCCGGTTCGGTGTGCGAGGTCCAGCGGCGATGTCTTGCCAGCGGCGGCTCCTGCACGCCGCGCAGGAAGCGCTTGACCAGAAACGAGATCGGCACTTTCCTGTCCGAATGCGGCCACCGATCGACCACGGTTTCGACTCCCCGATGCAGCCAGCCGGGCAGCCGCGCATACTGTTTGGCCAATCCGATGCCGAGGTAAGTCGGATAGCCCGCGAACAATTCGTCAGCTCCCTCGCCGGCCAGCGCCAGCTTGATCTCCGCTGACGCCGCCTTGGCGCAGAGTGCGGCCGGCGCCCAGGCCGGGTCCGCCAGCGGTTCGCCGCAGCCCTGCACCAGTCGCTCGAGTTCGTCACGAAGTTCGTCCGGTCCCACCCAGATGTCCCGCTTGTGGAAGCTGTAGAGGGCCGCCACCCGATTGGCGTAGTCCCCCTCGTCGTAGGATTCCTCGTGAAAGCGCAAGGTGTAGGCGGTGATGGAGGACTCCGGACGCAGCGAGCGCAGCACCGAGGAAACCAACGAGGAATCGATGCCCCCGCTCAGGAATACGCCGTAGGGCACATCGACATCACTCTGTCGCCGCACCGCTTCGCGGAACACGGCATCGAATTCGTCGACCGAAACGCGGCCCTTGGCCTGCTCGACCACCGGCCAGCGCCAGTAGCGACGCTCGCGCGCCTGACCGGACTGCAAATCGAAGGTGATGGCTTCGCCCGGCCGGAGCTTCCGGACGCCGTGAAACAGCGTGTCGGGGGCGGACACGAATCCGAAACGCAGATAGTCCCGCAGCGAATTCGGGCACAGTGCCGGCGGTTCCGCGATGGCCAGCAGCCCCGACAGCTCGCTGGCAAAGCCGACGACGCCGTCGCGCAGCCAGTAGAACAGCGGTCTTTCGCCGGTCCGGTCGCGCGCCAGGATCAGCCGTCCCTGGCGCGGGTCGTAGACCGCACAGGCGAAGGCCCCCTGCAGCCGATCGACGAAATCCTCGCCGAGTTCCAGATAAAGTCCGGGAATCACCGCGACATCGGTGTCCTTGACGACCGGCAGTCCGCGATCGGCGAGCCAGGTGCGCAGTTCCCGGTGATTGTCGATTTCGCCGTTGCAGACCGCGACGACGCCGGTAGCGGGATCGACGATCGGCTGCGAGCCGTTGACCAGACCGCGGATCATCAGGCGTCCGGCGCCCAGCGCCCCGTGCGGGACCGTGACGCTGTGTTCGCCGTCGGGGCCGCGATGGCGCATCGCCTCGAGCATGGTGTCGACTCGGCGCGTCGCGTCGGGCAGCGGTTCGCGCGGGGCGTGCGACAGCAGTCCGCAGATTCCACACATCTCAGTCTCGCCTCTTCGGAATTAGCAGTGTTCCCGCGAAATCGGGTGTCAGCCGGGAAAAAAAGACATTGCGGTCGCCCAGCATCGTGCGAAACCGCTCGAGCTCGCCGTTCTTGGCCAGCAGGAACACCGGACGGACCTGATCGGCCAGCCAGTCGTGTAAGTGGTCCTCACGCACCATATTATCCGGCCAGTCGGCGGCTTGCTGCAGGCGGAAGCGGATGTAGTTGCTCTGCAGCTCATAGCCGTCCTGGGCGCTGATTACGGTGACGCCGCGCTTGGCATAGAAGGAGTAGCCGTTCGGGTAACAGCGGTAGCAGGCCACGATGGTGTCGTCGTCGAGCCGCGGCATCGCCTGGGCGAGGGTTCGCGCCGAGCGATGCTCGGTGTAGAGTGCCATGTGCGCGGTCAACAACGGGACCAGCAGCAGGCCGAACGCCAGGAAGACTGCCGTCGCGAGCCGGGCGTTACCGCGCAGGAAGGCGACCAACGCCAGCCCGCCGGACACCGCGAACAGCCTCGCCAGCCAGATCAGCCCACCGGCCAGGGTGTCGAGATAGCCTGCGGCGCGCGGCGCCATGCTCATCACGATTTCCGGGTGGGTCAACGGGAGCAGGCAAAGCAGGGTCGACGGCAGCGCCAGCAATGCGAAGTACAAGGAGCTCCGGCGCACGATCGCCGCGCCCGTGCCGTCCGGCCGTTCCCAGGCTCCTGCGGACAGTCTCGCCGCCAGTATGCCGAGTGCAATGACCACGGTCAGAATGTAGCCCGGCAACTTCGATTGGGACAGCGAAAAGAACCCCACGACGACCAGCGACCAGACCACGAACAGGCGATCGACCGGCCGCCAGCCGGTCCGCGATCGCCAGGCGCGCACCGCCGCTTCCGGCAACATCAGACTCCACGGAAAGAAACACAACGCGATGACCAGCGCGTAATAATAGAACGGCGCGGTGCGCCGGAATTCGCCGCTGGTGAATCGCTGGAACGATTCCTTCACCAACCCGTAGTACGGGAAGTCGGGATGATGCAGGCTGACCCCGACGAACCAGGGGACCACGATGGCCAGAAACACCAGCACGTTGCGCCATGCAAACGCGGCGCGCCACCACGACCGGTCGCCGCCCCAGGCATGGAATGCGGCCATCACCAGTGTCGGAACGATGAATCCGACCGGCCCTTTGACCACGGTCGCGACTCCCGCGGCGGCCGCCGCCAGCAGATAGTGACGGCGCCGTGCCGGCCCTTGCGCCTCCGCGGCGTCGAAGCAGGCCAGTACCGTTGCGCAGACAAAGAACGCCAGCGTCATGTCGAAGATGACGTAGCGGGAAAACGCGAAAAACAGCGGCGATGTCGCGATCACCAGCACGGCCGTGACGGCGGTTCGGACGCCGTAGTGCCGGCGGCAGAACCGATACATCAGTGCCAGCGTGGCGAGACCGAACAGTGCCGAAGGCAGCCGCGCTGCGGTTTCGGTTTCGCCGAACAGACTGAACGAGAGTGCGACCGCCTTGAAGAAGAACGCAGGCTTGTCGAGGTATGGCAGCCCATTGTAGGTGGGAATCAGCCAGGCGCCGGATTCCAGCATCTCGCGGGCGATCTCGGCATTGCGCCCCTCATCGGGCTGCAGCAGCGGATACGTGCCGAGACCCCACAGGAGCGTGAACAATCCCACGAGCAGTGCGAATCCGGTGGCGGCGGATCGCGGTATCATCCGGTCGAATGGATTGGTGGAAGACGGGGCAAGGCGGAAGATGATGGGTCCCGGCGGTGACAAGCGATATTCACCTCCATAGTGACATATTCGGCAAGGGCTGCACAGCCCGGGGTTTATCCGGGCATCGGCCGGCGGCCCGTTGCTCTGCAACGGGTCCGTAGTCGGAGTCCCGCCATGCAGAGCGATGCCGGGCGACCGGCGACCGCACCCGTTCAGCCTCCATTCAGCCCGCTTTTTCTATCGTGTACCCGACGGACCGCGAACCGCTGGAAGGCGGTCCGGATAACGTCGGAAACACCAAACAGGAGTACCGAACATGAAACGCAGGCGAACCTTCATGACCGTGGCCGCCTTCGTCGCAGCCGTCACGTTCTCGGCGGCCCAGGCGGACGATCATCGTCACGGCCATCATCACCACGGACATCATCACGGCCATGGCCATCATCACGCTTGGCATCACGGACCGCCCCATGGGTTCCGCGGTCATCATTTCCATGCTCCCCGGCCGCACTACTATGGGCCGGCGCCGCTGGCATACCGCCAGCCGGCCCATCGCTGGTACCGCGACGATCGGCCGCTGGGCGGCGGCTCTGCGACGCTGGCGATCGCAGCCGGCGGCGTGCTCGGTGGTATCGTCGGCAATGAAGCCGGCTATGGCAATCCGGCGGCGATCATCGGCGGATCGGTGCTGGGCTCGGTACTGGGTCATGAAATCGTGCGTCATTGACGGCGCGCGTGAGCGCCACCCGAACGCGCACAGCCGTACCGGTGCCGGCGGAGCGACCGAGGTGACGATGCGATGGCTTGTCAAGGAGATCGAACGGAGTTCCCATGCGCCTGCTGTTGATCGAAGATGAAGCCGAACTGCGGAGCCAGTTGCGTTCCGGACTTCAGGCCGCCGGATTCGCCGTCGACTGCAGCGGAGACGGGCGGGAGGGCTGGTATCTGGGCCGCGAGCATCCATTCGATCTCTCGGTGATCGATCTCGGCCTGCCGGGCCTATCGGGTATCGAGGTGATCCGGCGTTGGCGTAACGACGGAATCGGCTTCCCGATCCTGATCCTGACCGCCCGCGACCGCTGGCAGGACAAGGTGGAGGGGCTCGATGCCGGGGCCGACGATTACCTCACCAAGCCCTTCCAGTTCGAGGAACTGTTGGCGCGTGTGAAGGCGTTGCTGCGGCGCTCGGTCGGGGTCGCCCGCTCCGTGATCGAATGCGGGCCTGTGCAACTGGACATCGGTGCTCAGACCGTGCAGGTCGACGGGCGGCCGGTCGAACTGACCGCCCAGGAATACAAGGTCCTCGAATATCTGGTGCTGCATCGCGGCAAGGTCGTGTCCAAGTCGACGCTGACCGAGCACGTGTACGATCAGGATTTCGAGCGGGACAGCAACGTGATTGAAGTCTTCGTCGCACGGCTGCGCCGGAAGCTCGATCCGGACAATCGATTGAAACCGATCGAAACGCTGCGGGGCCGTGGCTATCGCTTCGGTCTGCAGTGACCATGAGCTATTCGCTGCAGGCCCGCGCGCTGCTGATTGCGAGCCTGGTGCTCGCCGCTTTTCTCGGCGGCACCGGAGTCGTGCTGAACCAGGCCTTTCGGGACAGCGCCGAAGCGGCGATGCGCGATGGGCTCGAAGCGTATGCCGAGACGCTGGAAGCCGCGATCCTGAAGGACCACCTGGCCGGTCTGGAGACCCTGCCGCAGACGCTGCGGGAGAAGCTTGCCGAACCGACCTCCGGGCTCTACGCGATCCTGACCCGACGCAGCGACGACCGCCGTCTGTGGGTCTCGGATTCGGCCAAGGATCTGGATATTCCCTGGCCCTCTCTGGCCGAATTCTGGACGGCCCGGCTCGATCCGGTACTGCTGCCGAACGGCAAGTCGCTCTACATCCTGAGCCTGAACCTGCTGTACCAGAAGCCCCGCAGCCGGGTCGCAACCCACTACATTCTGCAGATCGCGGAAACGCTGGACGACAAGGAAAGTTATTACTACAGCCGGGTCAACCAGGTCCGGCGCCGATTGTGGCGCTGGTTCGGCGGTACCGCGGTTGCGCTGCTGCTGCTGCAGGCGCTGATCCTCCGGCGCAGCTTCGCGCCGCTGCGCCGGGTCGAGGCGGACCTGCGACGGATCGAGGCCGGCCGGGCCGAGCGGCTCAGCGGAAGCTATCCCCGCGAATTGCAGGGACTCACCGAGAATCTCAATGCATTGCTGGATCAGGCGGATGCACACCTGGCGCGGTACCGGGATGCGCTGGGCGATCTGGCACACAGCCTGAAGACCCCTCTGGCGGTGCTGCGCGGAGCGCTGGCGGAACCGGGCGGGGGCGAGGGTTCCGCGCAACTGGCCCGGGAACAGATCGACGGGATGAACCGGATCATCGAATATCAGTTGAAGCGGGCCGCCGCCTCCGGTCGCAGTCACCTGGCGCCGCCGGTCGCCATGGCGGACAAGGTCGGCCAGGTGGTCGCGGCGCTGAACAAGGTGTATGCGGACAAGCGCGTCATTTGTGTGCCGGCGATCGATGCCGCGCTGGTGTTCCGCGGTGACGAAGGTGACCTGCTGGAGATGTTGGGCAACCTGCTGGACAACGCCTACAAATGGTGCCGCAGCCGGGTGCAACTGCGCGCCGACTGCACGCCGGATGGAGGGTTGGAACTGCGGGTCGAGGATGACGGGCCCGGCATTCCGGAGGAACTCGCCGAACGTCTGATGCAGCGCGGCGAACGCGCCGATCCGTCCGTTCCGGGACACGGTCTCGGCCTTGCAATCGCCGCATCGATCGCCAGGGCCTATGGCGGGTGGCTGACGATCGAACGCGGCACGCTCGGCGGCGCGCTGATCCGGGTGACGCACTTGAAGTAGGCGCCGCGGAGGCCGGCCGGTGCGCGCCGATGCCGGCTGCAGGCGGTTTTTCGCCACCGGCCGTTGCGCCGTGCACTCGCAGGCCATCGGGTCGGACACCGAAATCGGGTATGCTCCGCCGATGCCGGCCTCGATGATCTGATCTCCACCTTCGGTCCGCTTCGCGCAACATGTGTTCCTGGCTCGTTCCGGCGGCCGTGGCGGCCGCTTCTTTTCTGCTGACCGGGATGGTCCGGCGTTACGCGCTGGACCGCCTGCTCGACCTTCCCAATGCGCGCAGTTCGCACCATCTGCCGACGCCGCGCGGCGGCGGACTGGCGATCCTGCTGGCGTTTCTGGGCGGCGCTGTCGCGCTGACCGTGTCCGGGCGCCTGCCTTCCGCGCTGTTGTGGCTGCTGCTGACCGGGCTACCGGTCGGCGCCGTGGGCTTCTGGGACGATCACGGTCACGTGCCGGCGCGTATCCGCATCGCGGTGCACGTCGTCGCCGCCGTCGCCGCGCTGATCGGGTTGGGCGGATTTTCGAGCCTGCGGCTGGGTAGCCTCACGATCGAACTGGGCTGGCTCGGTGCCGTGCTGGCGGTGCTGTGGCTGGTCTGGCTGTTGAATCTGTTCAACTTCATGGACGGCATCGATGCCATCGCCGGTACCGAAGTGATCTTCGTCGCGCTGGCCGCGGCGTCGCTGATGGGTTGGCGCGACGGCCAGGTCGGTGACACCGGAGCGTGCCTGCTGCTGCTGGCCGCGGCGACGCTCGGCTTCCAGATCTGGAACTGGCCGCCGGCGAAGATTTTCATGGGGGACGTGGGCAGCGGCTTCGTCGGCTACACACTGGGCGTGTCGGCATTGTCGGACCTGAGCCGGGGCGACGGGGGGCTCGGGTTCCCGGTCTGGATCATCCTGCTCGGCGTGTTTCTGGTCGATGCGACCTACACGCTGCTGCGACGAATGGCCGGTGGGCAGAAATGGTACGAAGCGCACCGGACCCATGCCTATCAGAAAGCGACCTCGATCCTGGGCGGACATGGCCGCGTGGTAAGATTCTGCATTATGATCAATTTGTTCTGGTTGTTGCCGTGGGCCGCGGCGGCCTCGGTGTGGACGGCTGCGGCGGTGCCTGTTGCCGTGATCGCGTTGCTGCCGTTGCTCGGCTTGGCCATCCGGTTGAAGGCGGGACGGATCTGAACCCGCCGGGAATCCCTTCATGGACAGAATGCTGAAGTTCCGCACGCGCACCCTGATCTTCGTACACGACCTGCTGATGGTGCCGCCGGCCTGGTTGGGCGCATTCTGGCTACGCTTCAACCTCGGCATCATCCCCGAACAGTGGTGGGACTCCGCCTGGCGCTGGCTGCCGGTGGTACTGGTTCTGCAGGGCCTGTCGTTCCGAATCTACGGCTTGTACCGCGGCGTCTGGCGCTTTGCGTCGGTGCCCGATCTGGTGCGGATCGTCAAGTCGGTCGCGACCGGCGTGCTGGTGATCGCCACGGTGATGTTCGTGATCGACCGGCTGCAGGGCCTGCCGCGATCGGTGATTCCGCTGTATTTCGGCCTGCTGACGTTGCTGCTGAGCACGCCGCGGGTGATGTACCGGATCTGGAAGGACCGTTCGGCGAATCTGCGTGACGGCCGGCGCGCGCTGATCGTCGGAGCCGGCAATGCCGGCGAGGCGTTGGTCCGTGATCTCCGGCGCGACCGCGACAGCCAGTTCGTGCCGATCGCGTTCGTGGACGACGATCCGGAGAAGCGTGGACGGGAGATCCACAGCCTACGGGTACGTGCCGGCTGCGATCACATCCCGAATCTGGTGAAGCGCCTGGACATCGACGTGATCCTGATCGCGGTACCGTCCGCGACGGATCGCCAGATGCGCCGGATCGTCGAAATTTGCGAGAGCGTCCAGGTTCCGTTCATGACGCTGCCGTCGGTGCAGGAGCTGCTGGCCGGCGGGCAGCCGGTCAGCGCGTTGCGCGAGGTATCGATCGAGGATCTGCTGGGGCGGGCGCCGGTCAAGCTGGACCGGTCGAACGTCGAACGGCACCTGCGCGGCAAGCGAGTCTTTGTGACCGGCGGCGGCGGATCGATCGGGGGCGAGTTGTGCAAGCAGATCGCCCGCTTCCCGATCGATGAGCTGACCATCTTCGAGCGCTGCGAATTCAATCTGTACCGGATCTCCCGGAACCTGGCGAAGGCCAGTCCGGACCTCCGCGTGCGGGCACTGCTGGGCGATGTGGCCGACCGGTGCGCGGTCGAGAACGCCTTGGCGGTCAGCGATCCCGATGTCATCTTTCACGCTGCGGCTTACAAACATGTGCCGCTGCTGGAATATCAGACGCGCCAGGCGGTGCTGAACAATGTGCTCGGGACCCGGACCGTGGCGGAGGCGGCGAACGAACGCGGCATCAAGGAATTCGTGCTGATCTCCACCGACAAGGCGGTGCACCCGAGCAATGTGATGGGAGCCACCAAACGGGCGGCGGAGATGGTGCTGCAGGAACTGAATGCGCGCGGCTCGACCCGGTTCGTGACGGTGCGCTTCGGTAATGTGCTCGATTCCGCCGGCAGTGTGGTGCCGCTGTTTCGGGAGCAGATCCAGGCCGGGGGACCGGTGACCGTCACCGACCCGGACGTGACCCGCTATTTCATGACCATCCCGGAAGCCTGTCAATTGATCATGCAGGCCTCGGCGATGGGGCAGGGCGGAGAGGTGTTCGTGCTGGACATGGGCGAGCCGATCAGGATCGGCTATCTGGCGGAGCAAATGATCCGGCTGAGCGGGAAACGCCCGGGCGAAGACATCCGGATCGAGTACGTCGGGCTTCGGCCGGGTGAAAAGCTGCACGAGCAGCTTTTCCTCGATCAGGAACATCTGCAGCCGACCGGACACGACAAGCTGCTGCTGGCCCAGCCCGAGGATGCCGATCTGGCCGCGGTCCAGCAAAATCTGGCGGCGCTGGTCGAAGCCTGCCACGCCGGGAGCGAGGAGCGAATCCTGCACTGCCTTCGGGTACTGGTTCCGGAATTCCTGCCGAATCTCGCCGCGGTGCCGGCGGAGAGCCGCGCGGAAGCCGTCGCGTGATGCCGAGGCGGGCGGGAGTGCCGGACCATCGACCGCCAGCCTGGGAATCGGCTTCGGCTTGTTTGGAAGCCGAGAGTCGGGTATCCTACCCGACTTTCTAAAGAATCCTTTCTGGAACCAGGGGAAGAATGAAGACCTTCAGCGCCAAGCCAGCCGAAGTCAAGCGCGACTGGTACGTGATCGATGCCGACGGCAAGACGCTTGGTCGGCTCAGTACGGAAATCGCACGCCGCCTGCGTGGCAAGCACAAGCCGGTGTATACGCCGCACGTCGATACCGGTGACTACATCGTGGTGGTCAATGCCGAGAAGGTGCGCGTGACCGGAACCAAGGAGCGGGACAAGGTTTATTACAAGCACACCGGTTACATCGGCAACATGAAGTCGATCAGTCTCGGCAAGTTGCGGGCCAGCAAGCCCGAGCGCATCATCGAGACGGCGGTCAAGGGCATGCTGCCGAAGAATCCCCTGGGCCGGGCGATGTTCAAGAAGTTGAAGGTGTATGCCGGGCCGACTCATCAGCACCAGGCCCAGCAGCCCCTGGTACTGGAACTCTAGCAGGTAGGACAGCGTATCCATGGCACAAATGAATTACTACGGGACCGGCCGGCGCAAGAGCGCGATCGCCCGCGTTTATACCAAGGCCGGCTCGGGCCAGATCGTCATCAACAACAAGGCGCTGAACGATTATTTTGGCCGCAAGACCGACCGCATGATCGTGCTGCAGCCGCTGGAAGCGGTCGCGATGACCGACAAGGTCGACGTCACCGTGAAAGTCACCGGCGGCGGGCCTTCCGGCCAGGCCGGCGCGATTCGCCACGGTCTGACCCGTGCGCTGATCGAATCGGACGAAACCCTGCGGCCGAACCTGCGCAAAGCCGGATACGTGACGCGCGACGCGCGTGAAGTGGAGCGGAAGAAAGTCGGCCTGCACAAAGCCCGCCGGCGCCCGCAATACTCGAAGCGTTGATTCTCCATCATCCGCGTCGGCACCCGCTGCGGGGCCCGGCGCGGTACGGTCGACCCTCTCGGGTCGCCTTCCATCCGGTTCACTGGGGGATCGTCTAGTGGTAGGACAGCGGACTCTGACTCCGTCAACCTAGGTTCGAATCCTAGTCCCCCAGCCATTAAAAAACAAAGCCTTACGTGAAAGCGTAGGGCTTTTTTATTGCCCATGAGTCACCGGTGGAACACCGGCCCGCATCAAGCGGCGACAATCTGGCCGTGAGAAACGGCACTCCGCTGACGGCCCGAGCGTCCCGGACGAACCTCGCGCTACGCTCTGCCGGCGCTCATCAACTCCCGATGTTTGGCCTCACTGACCGCCCGGTACCGTGAAAGCGCCGCGCGGCGACACCTCGTTGAAGCTTCGCCATTCCTTCGCCATCGAACCCCATCGAGACATTCCCGATTGCCAGCCTCGCGGGGCGAGGTGTATAAAAAGGGACCTCAGACCCCGCTACGGATGGTACGCCAATGAACCGACAGAAGTTTTTTGATTTTGTCCGGTCGTATATACCCTAAATGGCGTCTCATAAGACGCCATTTAGGGGGTCTACTACACGTTGAACTAAGCCGCTCCGCGGGGCTTTTGCTGGCTCTTCCACACGCGCCGCATC
>CAZXXC010000077.1:0-20464 GCA_964644665.1 uncultured Methylococcaceae bacterium | reverse complement strand
CGGGAAATCGCGGAACGGACCGGCGGAAGGAATGCATCGTGAATCACGGCAGCGAGCCGATGTGGGACGAAGAGTATGGCGCTCCGCGCCGAGGGAGCCGTCATGGCTCCGTCTTCCGTAAGGCGCGGGTCTTGGACCACACCGGGGAGCTTCGAACAGACTCCTTGCGGCGACGGGATGCATTCGCTTGGCAAGAATCCGATAATGAGGCCGTACGCCTGATCGGTCAGGCTCGCCAACAACTCTTTATCATCCTCCACCCGATCCTGAATCACGTCACCTGAACCGACTCACTCGCCTTCCGCGCAGATTCGTTTCGAACGCGGAAAAGGACTGCTGAAGGTCTCGGCGGCCCGGCGATGAGAGGTATCTGGCTCAACTCCGATGGCAGAACCTGTATGAAAAGCACCTTCCTGCTCGCTTTGGCGCTGGTATTGTCGCCAGCCTTGGCGGACATCCCCGCGACTCCGGTGATGACGCTTTATCAGTTCAACGGCGCAGTCGATGTGCCCTACTATGACGTCGATGATTTCGAGCGCTTCGGAGCCACTTCACCGACTGGTTCGCTGGCACAGGGCACCTCAGTGATTCCCTGTCTGGTGATTCGTGGCGGTAAACCGCTGACCGACAGCAGCGGGACTCCCTATGTGGGATTCCAGATCGTCGTCGATTCGCGAACCGCGGCACCGGCCTCGGCCGAACGATTCAAGCAGGCCGTCGCTCAGCGCGAGGGGTTGACGGTACAAAACCATCATTGCGATGCCGGTGTTCGGAACGTGATCGAGGTCCGGCGGCTGTATGCAATGGAAAAGGCGCCGTTCTTCGATCCTCCCGGAGCCCCGGCCAAACGCGCAGCGCCGCCGCAGGATGAACTCGATGCGATCATCCGGGCTTTTCACAATTCGCCGGACTGTGAGATGGCCAACCGCGAGCTGATCGGGCGGCGCGCGGCGCTGGCCCGCGCCTGGGATCGTTTCGTTCGTGATCACCGGGGCGAGTGGCCGGGGTCGCAGCTCGAACGTGCGATGCACTTGGATTACGTGATGCGCACGGCCATTTTCGAAGGGCATCTGGACCGCGGCTGCAACGCCTACGGCGGCTGTGAGCGCAATATCATCACGTTGTCGATCCGCAACCGTGGCCGCGGCGGATGTCAGAGCGGCCAGGGTTGCAGCGGGGAGGGCGATTTTCGCGGGGTGTCGTCGAAGGTGTCCCAGTACAACATCTGGGATGAATTCCTGACCCAGACTTCCGGGCTGACGTCCTGCTTCCTGCGTGAAGGGCTCGCCACCGGCCCGCGCGGCGACTACTACACCAAGCTGCGGACCATGTACCAGCAGAACCTGCCGGACATCCAGCGGATCCTGTTCGGCGATGACCGGGATCTGACCGAACTGTTTCCGGGCACGCCGCTGGCCGAACTGAAGAGCCTGAAACACTACTATCACGCGCCGGCGATGGGCAAGTGCTTCCCGAACCACGACCGGATCGAATACCTGACCGGTGCCGTTGCGCGCCGTGGCGCCGAATTTGCGTTGCTGGCCAATACCCGCATCCGCGTCGACGAAAAAGTCGACGGCGGTTATCGTTTCCGCAGCTTCGTGTTGCGGGTGACGGACGATCGCGACGAAGTGGACATCGTCGACCGGTATCGGGGCTTCGTGGTGGACGGGCGCAAGATCGACCTGAAAAGTGCGTCTTCTTGTCCGCCTTACGGCATTCCGCGCGGCTGCCCGTTCGAGGAGGTGGGTCGCTACCGGACCACACCCTCCTGGCTGAATGCCGGGCGCTCATTGGAATTGACCTGCCGGATCAAGGACCGCGGTTCCGATTGCCGGGGTCCCGGGAATCTGGTCACGGCGCGGGTCGGCGGCGTTTGCGACACCCAGATGCGGCCGGTGGCGGGAATCAAGTAGCCGAACGAGCCGATCGGGGCGACAGTCGGATCACCAGCAGCCGGTAGACCAACAGCACGCCGAGCAGACCGGCGCAGGCCAACCCGATCAGCACCGCTCCGACGCGGAGCAGGCGTTCGATCAGGCGGTCGCCGCGGCGTTCGAGATCCGCGGCGATGTGACTCAGCGAGCGGCGTTCGGCGGCCGTGCCTTGGGATTCCGCGAGCGATTCGATCGACTGCAACATCCGGTTGATTTCGGCGGCGGTCACGGCGACCTGTGCGGCCATCTCCTTGTAGTCTCCGACCCGGAAGGGCTCGGCCTTGGGATCTCGCGGACCGGAGTGCAGCTCGGCGTAAACCCGGTCGAAGGTGTTCAATGCGGCGTCGGTCGATCTGGCCATTTCGGAACCGGCATGCAATGCTTGCTGCACGCGATCGGCCAGTGCGCTCAGTGACCCCGACTGCATTCGCAGTGCGTCCAGCAAGAGCTTTCGCTCGCGGGCGACGTCGGCGGGAAGTTGCTGTGCCGTCCGGCTCAGCCGGTCGGCCGCCGTGCTCAACCGCTGCGTATCGTCCAGCGCGGCCCGGGTTTCCGGTAGGTCAGCCACCCGCATCGCCAATAGTTCGGCTTGCCACCGGAGCAGCGTGGGCATGCGTTGGACCAGAAACAGGGCGCGCTCGCCGAACTGTCGGGTGCGGGCGATCTCTTGCGTGGCCGGGTCCAATGCCGCCAGCGGGTCGAGATCAAGCAGGTCGAACACGCTGCCGGAAGACGACCCTTCCGCACTGCCGTATTTCGCAATCGCCGATGCAAAGCCGGTGGCTCGCATCTCGTCCAGGGTCTTCTGACCGCGGTTCTGTTGATGCCAGGCGTGCAGTGCTTGCCGCAGCTCGTTCTGTTCGGCCGGCGTCAGCGCCGTCTGGCTCAGGCCCCAGATGTCCTTCTCCTGTTGTCGCAGGATGGTCAACAGCGTCGCGGCGGAGGAGCCGAACTTGACCGGCATCCAGTAATCCTGCATCTGCATCCGGGTCATCGACACGACCACCACCATGTCGAGCAGATTGGCCAGCGGGTTCGGGCCGGTCGCGACCGCGTACAAATCCTCCGTGTAGCGCAGCCTCATCAGCAGCAGCCGCGCAGGGTCGGGCGGCCTCCCGTTCTCGCGTAGTTTCGCGGTGGCGGCGATGACCGCCGAGTGGTAGCGGTCAGCGAACCGCATCAACTGATCTTGCAGCGCGACCGGCGTCAGAGGGCGGGTTGCCGGCTCGGTTTCCTCGGCCAGCTTGCGAAGCGGGTACTCGGCGACCCGGACGAGGGACGAGCAGCCGGTCGCGGCCAGCAGGATCAACAGCAGCGCGCCAAGCGGCCAGCGGCGACCGAGTCCCACTGTGTTCGATTCGGTCATCCGTCGCTCCGGTAGGCAGGTTCGGGGTGGCGTTCCATGACACAGGGATTGTGCCCATGGCGGGCGCCGGTAATCAATCGGTCGCGGCGCTTCGATGCGTAGCCAAGGTCGCCGTTCCGATGACCTGCTACCATGCACCAGCGGTGCCGACTTGCGCCCGCTCAATTCGTTCAGCCCGCAGCAACCGCCGTTTCCACCCGAATGATCAGCCTTTCGCCGCCGGTGTCCGATTCCTTGATGTACCTGATCGCCGTGTTGGCGGCAGCCGCCTGGCTGTCGTTGCTGGCGGGTGTTTTGTGGGCGAACGTCTTGCTACGGCAGCTCCATGCGCGTCTCGACGAACTGGATCGGGACGATGAGCGCTCCGAACGGATGTTCCGGGAGGAGATGGCGCGGAATCGGGAAGAGAACGCGGCGGCCATCCATCGGCTCCATCAGACCCTGTTGACCATGCTCGGTGAGCTGAGCCAGGACAGCGGCGAGGATGCCGAGAAGCTGCGTGAAATCCTGTTCGCCAACCTCCGCGCCATTCAGTCGGACCAGGCGAATCAATCGGATTCGCTGCGGCAGAGTATCGACGGCCGGCTGAGCACGGCCCAACTCGATGCCCGCCAGGGTCGGGAAGAAATGGGCAACAGTCTCAGGCGCTTCGGCGAAACCCTGAAGGAACAGTTCGACAGCATCGGCGCGGTGTTGAAGAACCAGTTGGAAATCGTCTCCGGCCAATTCGCGCATCAGCTCGGCGCGCTGACCCGAAACAACGAGCAGGTGCTGGAGCGGCTCCGGCTGACCATCGAGGAGCGGCTGCTCGCGCTGCAGGCGGACAACCAACAGAAGCTCGAGCAGATGCGGCAGACCGTGGATGAGAAGCTGCACAACACGCTGGAGCAGCGGCTCGGGGAATCGTTCAAGCTGGTCAGCGACCGGCTGGAGCAGGTGCATCAAGGCCTGGGTGAGATGCAGACGCTGGCGTCCGGGGTGGGCGACCTGAAGAAGGTGCTGGCCAACGTCAAGGTGCGCGGCACCTGGGGCGAGGTACAGTTGGAAAACCTGCTGGCGCAACTGTTGACTCCCGACCAGTACGGCAAGAATGTGGCGACCCGGCCCGGCAGCAGCGAGCGCGTCGAGTTCGCGATCAGGCTGCCCGGGCGCGATGCGGAACGAAGCTGTGTATGGCTGCCGATCGACGCCAAATTTCCGCTGGAAGACTACCAGCGGCTGGTCGAGGCCCAGGAAAGCGGCCATCTCGAACTCATGGAGGATGCCGGAAGAGCCTTGGAGGGGCGTATCCGGTCCGAAGCGAAGACGTTTCGCGACAAGTACCTCGAACCGCCGCACAGCACCGACTTCGGGTTGTTGTTCCTGCCGATCGAAGGTTTGTACGCCGAAGTGATCCGGCGGCCCGGGCTCTGCGACAGTTTGCAGCGCGACTTCCGCGTGACCGTCACCGGCCCGACCACGCTGACCGCGATCCTGAACAGCCTGCAGATGGGGTTCCGCACGCTGGCGATCGAACAGCGGTCGAGCGAAGTGTGGCGGACGCTGGGCGCGGTCAAGACCGAGTTTCAAAAGTTCGGCGGTGTGCTGGAAAAGACGCGCAAGAAGCTCGACGAAGTCCGTACCTCGATCGATCAGGCCGAAACCCGAACTCGCCAGATCACCCGGAAACTCGGCCAGGTCGAGGAATTGCCGGCCGCCGAGGCCGGCCGGCTGTTCCCGGAGCTTCCCGCGGCAAATGCGAGTGAGGACGAATGAATTCTGAAGCGGGGAGCAATGGGGCGGTACGGAAGCGGTCTCGGGTATAGGCAGTGCGACGAGAGCCCATGATCCTCGACACGCGCCTCAGGAAATCGACTTCATGCGCTGCCGCGCTGCAACCGATGCTCAGACTCACAAACCGGATGCCGAACCTGCGGATGCTTGACCGGCTCTTCCCGGCCAGCGTGCGCTCCGTTGCCGACGCTGGGCAGAAAAGCTAATGTCTGGTTCTTGTTTCCGCTGCCCGATGAGGCTGCGGCTCTCCGAAGGCTCCGATTGGGCATCGGCCGTTTTCGCGATCAGGGGGAGTGTGCTTGATGATCTTCAAGAAGCTGTTTCTCGCCTCCTCGTCGGAGTTGCGCGACGATCGAAAGGCGTTCGAGATTTTCATCGGCCGCAAGAACAAGGATTGGGTAAACAGGGGCGTCTTCATCGAACTCGTCGTCTGGGAAGACTTTCTCGACGCGCTGTCCCAAACGCGCCTGCAGGAGGAGTACAACCGGGCGATTCGGGAGTGCGATCTGTTCGTGATGCTGCTCTGGACCAAGGTGGGGCAGTACACGGCCGAGGAATTCGAAGCCGCGTTTCAGCAGTTCAAGTCGACCAACAAGCCCTTCATCTTTACCTATTTCAAGGAGGCAGCCGCGCCCGGCGCCGTCGCCTCCGCCGATGTCGCCAGTCTCGCCGCCTTCAAGGCAAAACTCGGCGCGCTCGGCCATTATTTCACCCGCTATCCGAACACCGAAGGTCTGCAACTGCACTTCAGCGGGCAGTTGGACAAACTGGTCGCATCGGGCTTCATCGAGTTCAATCCGGATCGAGGGGAAGCCGATCGAATCGCCGGAGGGGACCTCAACACCGGCACGCAGGTGTTCGGGGATCAGGTTGGCGGCGATAAGGTCGCGGGTGACAAGATCCATCAGGAGATCGACACCGGCGGCGGTGCTTATTTTGCGGGCAACGTCCAGGTCACTGGCAACCTGACGGGGCGGGACCACATCACCCACGGCAGTTCCAACGCCGATGTTGTCGCGCTGTTGGACAGGCTGGACGCCGAGGTGCTGCGATCGGTGGCGGCCGATCGGCAAAAGGATGCGGAACGGAAGCTGAGCGAGTTACGCAGTGAGCTGGAAAAGGGCTTGGGCGCGAATGACAGCCGCCTGGCGAAGACCGTCGATGGGCTGGCCGAGCGGGTGCCTGAGGCCGTCGGTCCCCTCGTCAGTCTGTTCGCGACGCCGATTTTGACCGGTGTCGCCGGGCCGGTGACCAAGTTCGTGCTCGACAAGTTGAAGGGGGGCTGAAGTCCGTTATGGCCAAAAAATCTCCGAACGCCGAGTCGGTCGAGGAACTGCAGCGGCAGATCGCTGCGCTGCAGTCGCAACTGGCGACCTTGAGCCAATCGGCCGAATCGAGACAGCCGCCGGAGAGTGACGGCGCCGAAACAGGGCCGGCGCGCGATACGATCATCGGCGACAATGTGTCGGGCGACAAGATCGAGCAGCTTTTCGACACCGGGGGTGGTGCCGCCTTTGCCGGTGCGGTGCAGGCGGGTGGTCATGTCATCGGCCGGGATTTCATTCAATACATCACCCAAGTCGTCCGGAGCGGCGAAGATGCCGAAGAAGCCCGATCCGTCGTTGCGGCCTATCTGCATGCGCTGGCAGGGGACCTGGCCGGTCTGAAACTGGGCGAGATCGACGCATCGGCGATCTCGCCCGATATCCGCCGTGAGCCGCTGCAACTTGCCGACGTCTATGTCCCGCTGGATACGACGCTGCAGATCCCGAAGGACATGAGCCTGGTGGAAAGGTTGGAGGCTGACGGCGGCAGCGCACGCTTCCAGATGGAAGGGCAGCGCGAATCGCGGCCCGTTTCGGCCCTGGAGGCCTTGGCCGCGCATGCCGAACTCACCTTGCTCGGTAAACCTGGTAGCGGAAAAAGTACCTTCGGGGCCAGCGTACTGCTGGCCCTCGCCAACGCCTGGCGCGGAGATGCCGCTGCGCTCGCGAGTCTGGGCGAATCCTGGACGTACGGTGCGCTGCTGCCGATCCGCGTCGTGCTGCGCCGCTTCGCCGAGCACCATGCCGCCGACGGGAAGCCGCTGCGCGCCGGCGATCTCTGGGCATTCGTCGGACGCGATCTCGAGCAGAGCGGTTTCGGCCTGTCCGGAAAGACGATGGACATCGTCCAAAGGATCGCGCGGCGTTCGGGCGCATTGATCCTGCTGGATGGTCTCGACGAGTGCGGCTCCGTCGGGAACCGGGAGCGCGTGCTGAACGCGGTGAGCGAACTGATCCGGAACGCCGGCGGAAAATGCCGGTTCCTGGTAACCGCGCGGCCCTACGCCTGGCCGGAAGGGCCGGACCCGCACCGCGGCGTCTATGCGCTGGCCGACTTCAACGACGAGCAGATCGCGCTGTTCATCGAGACCTGGTACGCAGCGCTGGTCACGCGCAAGTGGTCCATGCCGGGCGAGGCGGAGCGGAAGCGCGACGACCTGCTGGCCGCGCGGCAGCGCCGGGAGCTGCGGCCGCTGGCCGAGAATCCCTTGCTGTTGACGTTGATGGCGACCCTGCACAGCAACAAGGGCCGGCTGCCCGACGACCGGGCCGATCTGTACAACGATTCCGTCGACCTGCTGATGCTGCGCTGGAATCGCCAGATCGGCGCCGATCGAGCGCTGCTGGACGAATTGGACATTCCCGGACTGAAGCTGTCGGATCTGCGCGAAGTGCTCGAGGAAGTCGCCTTCCGCGTGCACGGCGAGAATGTCGATCGCGAGGGAACGGCCGACATCGGCGAGGACCGGCTGGTGCGGGCGTTTCGTCCGTTGCTGGGTAACAGCAAGGACAAGGCGGACATCGTCGTCGATTTCATCGAAAAGCGCGCCGGTCTGTTGCTGGGCAAGGGGGACAAGGACGGTGAACGTCAGTTCGAGTTCCCGCATCGCACCTTCCAGGAGTTCCTTGCGGCCTGCCATCTCGCAGCGAGTGAGGACTTCGCTGCGCGCTGCGCGACCCTGGCGCGAGAGGCGCCGGCCCACTGGTCCGTGGTTTTGCCCCTGGCCGCGCGGCTGGCCAAAGCGGAGCGCGGAGTCAGCGCCGCGGATGAACTGATCGGCGGTGTTTCGATCACCGAGTTTCGTAAGAAGATCGAGCCCGACACGGCGGATTGGACGAATGCGCTGCTGGCGGGCATGCAGTTGCAGGAACTCGGCCCCGGTGCGATAGCAAAGAGCGAAAGGATGCGAGCCGTCGCCAGCCGGGTCCGCCGCTGGCTGGTGGACTCGCTCCCCGTGCATCCGGATGGGGGCGGTATGAGAGCCCGGTTGCGCGCGCAGGCCGGCGAGGTGCTGGCGGCCCTCGGCGATCCGCGCTTCGATCCGGATCGCTTTCATTTGCCGAACGAGTACGATCTCGGCTTCGTGCACGTACCGGCCGACCCGGACTTTCGGATCGGTACTCCAACGAAGCGCTTCGAGTCCATCATGCGGGCCCTCGACGTTCCGGCGGAGTGGAGGGATCTCATGCGTGCCGAGATCAACCACGAGGTGACGCCTTCGCCCGAGTTTCATATTTCGCGTTATCCGGTGACCGTAGCCCAGTTCCGCGCGTTTGCCACCGCGACGGGTTACGAACCGAGCGAGCCGGCCGCACTGCGTGACTCCGATAATCGTCCGGTGCGCTACGTCGACTGGTACGAGGCGCTGGCGTACTGCGACTGGCTGAACGAGCAGTTCGGGACGGCGGAGGCTTTGGTTGACTCCGATGTCGCGCGGCGGGTCACGAGCGGCGAATGGCGCGTGACCCTGCCGACCGAGTTGGAATGGGAAAAGGCTGCGCGCGGGGGTTCGGTTGGCCTGGTCTTCCCCTGGGGTGACGACTGGGACTCGGACAGAGCGAACTGCGAGGCTACCGCCCTCGGCGACACCTCGAGCGTGGGCTGCTTTCCCCCGAACGGCTACGGTGTTTTCGACATGGCCGGGAATGCCTGGGAATGGACCCGCAGCCTGTGGGGAACGAACTGGCAAAAGGCTGATTTCATCTACCCGTATCGGTCGGAAGATCGGGCGCGGGAGGACCCGAACGCGAATCGTGAGGTTGCTCGAGTCGTGCGGGGCGGTTCCTGGGGCGACGACCGGAGCGGCGCCCGCTGTGCCTACCGCTGCGGGCTTCCTCCCGACTACCGCAACGTCAACGTCGGGTTTCGGGTCGTGTTGCGTTCCTCCCCTGATTCCTAACTCGGATCTCTGCCGGCTCTGCGCTCTGAAGGTCTGCATTTCTGATCTCAGAAGGGGTGCGGGGGAGTCTTCCCCCGCTGCTTGACGACCGGCAGGCTTGCGAGCAAGATTTGATCATCCGGCCGCTCGCCGGAACCGCATCGTGCAAACAGGAGGGAGACATGTTCTGCACCGACCCGTACGTCGCACTGTTGAAGGCGCAAGGTTACAACGTCGTGCGCTTGCCGCGCGCCGACTTCTCGCCGCTGCTGCTGCTGGCCGACGAGGGCGGCAAGGATCTTGCCCGGATGGGCCACCTGACGGAACTGCTGAGCGGCGCCAACGCGCCGCCGGTGAAGGCCGACACGCGGGCTGCAGGCATTTCCGGCAAGCGCACCGCGGAAATGAACATCGGCTTGGGTCTGAATCTGCTCGGCACCATCATCGGCGCCATGGGTGGTTCCAACATCGGCCTCGATACCCAGTTCAAGAACGCGGCTTCGGCGGTTTTCGAGTTTCCGGACGTGCTGGCGGACGATGTCAGCGTGGTTCAACTGGACCAGTATCTGGGCAAGGCCCGCATCAACCCCGCGTCGCGTTATCTGAAGGAATTGCTCGACTGGGACGAGCTGTTCGTCGTCACCGGCACGATCAAGAGCAGGAAATTCAGTGTCGAGTTCGGGACCGACCAGCAGGGCGACATCGGGCTGAAAGTGCCTGCGATTCAGCAGGTGGTCGGAGCGGACGTCAAGGTGTCTGGCGCCGCTGGAAGCGCTTCCAAGGTCACCTTCGAGGGTAGCGAACCGCTGGTATTCGGGTTCCAGGCCAGGCGACTGGTTTTCGAAGACGGCCAGTATCTGAGGTTCGAGCCGGTCGAAGCCGGCAGCGTCGGGGCTAAGGATGCGGCCGCCATCCTGGGTGGCTCGCCGGAGGCATCACTCCCTCCGCCGGTTCTGCTTGGGCGCGGGACGTTCGTTCGTATCTGATTCCGTTCAACCTTTTTTGGCCTATTGGGGCGTTCCTCGTGCAACAGATGCAGTTCGAACATGGTTACGCGTTGCTGATCGGGGTCGGCGAGCATGCCTCGGTGCCCCGCTTGTCCTTGCCGGTGACCGTCAAGGATGTGAGCGCGCTGCACAAGACCCTGCTGGAACCGGATCTCTGCGCCTACCCCAAAGACCACATCCAGCTCTTGTTGAACAAGGACGCGACGAACAGCGCCATCATCGCCGGCCTGAACGGCTTGAAAGCACACGCTGTAGCGGACCCGCAGTCAACCGTGCTGATCTACTATTCCGGCCACGGTTGGGTCTCGCCAGACGGGGACTACTGCCTGGTCACCCAGGATACGACGCCTGGAGCAGTGGCCGATACCGCGTTACGGGCGGCCACGCTGACCAGCGTCTTACGCGGAATTCAGGCCGAGCGGGTACTGATCGTTCTGGACTGCTGTCATGCCGAGGGCATGGCGGAGGCCAAGAATTTCGAGAACGTAGACGATGAACTGGCGAAAGGCATCGGGCAGGGCGAGCAGGCGACGCAGAGCCTGGTGCAGTCCTTGGCCCAAGGCACCGGGCGGGCGGTGTTCTGCTCGTCGCAAGGGAACGAGAAGTCCTATTTCTATCGCGACGAGACCCTCAGCGTGTTCACTTATCACTTCATCGAAGCGTTGCAGGGGGCCGGCCACGCGCCCGGTGAAACCGCTGTGACCATCGCCAGTTTGATGAAATATGTAGCCGCTGCGGTTCCAACCACGGTGGATCGCCTCTACGGTAAGAGCCAGCACCCGTTCTTCAAGTTCGAGACGACGGATTTTCCGGTCGCGCTGATTCGCGGTGGCAAGGGGCTGCCGTCGGGGGGATGGGAGTCGGTTCGGCCGCGCGCGGAGGAATATCTCGCCCAGTTCACCCAGCCGGTGACCCTGACCAGCAGCGGCGCGATCGCGCAGGGTGCCGGGGCGGTGGCGGTCGGCAGGGGTGGAGTCTACGTCGGCGGCAACAGCACCGGCAACATCAACACCGGCACCCAGATTGCCGGCGACTACGTCCGCGGTGACAAGGTGCTCGGTGACAAGATTGCGAAGCTGATCAATACCGGAGGTGGCGCCTTCTTCGGCGGCAAGGTCACGGTCGACGGCGGAACACTGGTCGGCCGCGACTCCGTCGAGCGGGAACCTGCACCCCGCCGCCTGACTCGGGAGGGCCGGGCGTTGAGTCAGCTGCTCGGCGAGCACTTTGCGGCGGACGAACTGGAACGCCTTGCGGCTGAACTGGGCTTCTCGTCGGAAGACCTGTCGGGCGTCGATCGGGCAGCACGCGCCGAGAGTCTGGTGATGCAGTGCGAAGAACGTGGTCGTTCCGCGGAACTCAAGCGCTTCGTGCGTTGGGTGCGACCGAATCTCAGCGAGCTACTGGCATAGGCTAGGTTCATCATTTCGGGAGCGGCAAGGCATGGAAGATGATCCTACGCGCCGCAGAGGCGGCGGAAATCCCGGCGGGGACCGGATTCGGGGCGACAAAGTGGCCGGGAGCAAGATCGCCAGCCAGGTGAATACCGAGGGCGGCGCGGCATTCCTGCGCGCGGTGACTGCGCAGACGATCGTTGGCCGCGATCAGATCACCAATGTCTATCAGGCGCTACCCATCGTGTGGCCGAAGGCGAGCGAGCAGGAATTTCTGAAGCGCGTTCAACAAGACTTCACGGCGCTCGTCCGGGTGCGCACCACGCGGCCTTCGCGCGGGAAATCCTGGGATGCCTCCTTCGTGCAGCCTTTGCTCAGCAGCCGCCGCTACAGCCTGCCGACGGCGTCGCACAACGAACCGATCACCATCACCGAAACCGGGACCTGGCAACAGGTGGTCTGCAACTACCCGCAGATCGGCATCCTGGTGGGTGATCCCCACGACGGCAAATCGCTGCTGATGCGCTGGATCGCCGCCGATCTGGCACGGCGGGCGGTTGATGAGCCGACGCCCCGGGCACGCCATCTGCCGGTCTTCCTGACGGTGAGCCGCTTCCCGTTCGCGGACATGAACGGGCTGCTGGACATGGCAGCGTTTACCAGCGGCCAGCAGCCCGAGACGATGCGGAGACTGTGGTCCGACGCGGAGCGCTGGATCTGCCTGCTGATCGACGACTCCGATCTGATGCCCCGTTCGGAACGGGATGCGTTCCTGCAGGCGTTGGCCGATCTCGCGGCCACTCGTCGCGGAGTCCACAGTCTCATCATCTCGTGCCGGCCCGGTAGCGGTGCGGACGCCATGATCACGAAACTGACGGAAAGGCTTGGATCGGTCGCCGGCTTCACTCAGTGGGTCATGCTGCCGCTCGACGACGAACGGATGATGCTTCTGCTCGGCCGCTACGGCGCGGAGCCATGGTTGAAGACCATGGCCCGGAACGATGAGCGGCTCCGCTGGCTCGTTCGTCGCCCTGGCGTATTGGCCGACCTCGTGCGTGCCACGCAAGGTTTGTCGCTGATGCAACCACCCCAGAACCTGGCCCAGTTGTACGAGCTGTTCGTCGACGGGCATTTGTTTTCCGCCGACGGAAGGGACGCTGGCGATGCGCAGTCCCGGTATCACTATCGCCGGGTCAAACAGCAACTGCTGTCGTATCTGGCCTTCCGGATGCTGGCGTCCCAGCCGCAGAATAGCCTGGTCATCGACGACGCCTTGTGCAAGGACGTGGCCTTGCGGTTGGAATCGCTGGCTCAGGCATTTTCCCGTACGCGTCGCTACATGCCGGACGACTGGAACGCGACCGACGCCCTGACCGAATTGTTCACGTCACCGGTGGTGAACCGCGACGCGGCCGCGGCCGACCGGTTCGAATTCGACAGCCAGGTGTATCGGGACTACTACGCCGCGCTCTATCTAAGGGATTCCGGTGAGGGTTGGCGTACCGCCTGCCAGACCATCCGGCAGTCGGGACTCGAGGGCTGGACCGACGTGTTGATCCTGTTGTCAGGGATGCCGCCCAACGACACGACCAATGCGCTGTTCGACGAGATCCTCGCGGATTCACCCGAACTCGCGGCCGATTTATGGCTGGAGAAGGGCACCGTGGGTTTCAACCGGGTGCCGGCGTGCGTCGGGCGTCACTTCAATCTGCTGCAGCGGCGCATGGCGCTGCCGGATCGACTCGAACATCCGGTCCATCCTGCGGTGAAATACTTCCGGGGTGTCACTCGGGATGCCCGGCCCCAGGTCGCTTTGCAGGCCGTGAACGGTTTGATGCAGATGGGAGTCGATGCGATCGATCCGCTGCTGGACGTGATCGAGGTGGCAACGCATCCGCTGGTGATTGCCTCGGCGATCCACGCATTGTTTCAGATGGGGCAATGTGCCGTTGATTCCGAACCGGAGGCGACCCCTCTGGTGGTTGCAAGCCGGTCGGGTTTCGTATTCAACAACCTCGGGACCTGCAACGCGACCATCGGCGATCTGCAACTCGTCAATGTGCCAAGAACCTGCCAGGCGGAGATTTCGGCGGTCTTCGAGGATATCGACTTCGATCTCTTCGAAGTACCGAGCCGGTTCGAACTGTGGTGCAAGCCGGCGGCGTGGTTCGCGATCGACTACTTCCGGCAGGTTCGGCGCGTCGACTGGATCGGGCTGGCGGCGGCGAGTCGCGGGATCGTTCAGTGTGCCGGATTGATCATCGGCAAGGCGCGACTCCGGGGATCGGTGCAGCCGCTGGTCGACGAGATGACCCAGCATGCGATCAGCTACGATGTGCTTGGCGCTTGCATATCGCGGGATCTGGGTTTGGGCTGGGCGCCGATCAATGCTGCCGAAATTCCGCAAGAACTGGTGATGGAAGCCGAATCGATCTACCGGGAGCTGAGGCTGCTGTTCAATCGGACGAACCGGTCGCGAATGCTGGGCCGAGTGGCAGATCTGCAAGCCGCGAGCAGCGCTCCGGGGTCGATACCCGGCTGGATGGTCAAGTCCGAAGTGGGTGAAGTCGGCGCTGCGGTCACTTCGTTCGAGCTCCCCGAACTGTGTGTCGATCAGGGCAGGACGAAATCCCCAACCGATTGGCCTGATGTCCCGGATGTTTCGTTTGTCGGCGCGGCACTGTCAGTCGATCGGCTCACCGAAACCGGAGCCTTCGGTGGTATCCGGATTGGCCGGTTGGTGCCGGCGGCGTTCCGCGCGGCGGAATCGGTGACGGTCGACGGTCGGATGGTGTTGCGGGAGTGCTGCGGAGGGGTTGTAGAAGGAATTCGCATCGACGAACTGCCACGCTGGAACGGCGTCCGCCTCAAGTTGCATCTCCGCATCGAGCACCTGCGTTCCGGGCGGGTCGTCGGCATCGCTGCCCGCGCGCCGGCCAATGCCGTGCAGCCGCCGGTCGAAGGCGTCGAGGCCGCGCCGGTTGCTCCTCACGCCTAATTGACTCGGTGTGTCGACGGCTCAATCAAGAGAAAATGTTCATCGGCGGAGTGGAGGAAACGGAGGAATGAATGGCAACCTCGGACTGGGTGCACGCGATGACGCACCGCCGGTGACGAGAGGCGATGCGCTGGTCGTTCATCGGTACCTGACTCGCTATGGATATCTGACCCCGCCACCTGGTTCCTCACGCCAGTCGCGATTGAAGGTTGGGTCTGCTCGGCAGGAAGCGATCCAGAAATTGCAGTCCTTCTACGGGCTTCCGAAGAGCGGAGTCATCGATGCTGAGGTGATGCGACTGGTTAGAACAGCGCGCTGCGGCTTCCCGGATCTGGAGAAGACCGGCGACACGCAGGCAAAATATGTCAGGATCGATCGGTGGCAAAAGAAGCGGTTGACCTACCGGTTCGTCAGCTTTCCGTCCGGAATCACGGCCAGTGATTTGAGGGAGGCTTTCGCCGCGGCGTGCCGGATCTGGGAGGCGCATTCCGCGATTCGCCTCGGGGAAAGCCGCTCGATCGCCGACATCCGCATCGGCTTTTATACCGGCAACCACGGCGATCACCCGGATTGCAGCGGATTCTCGGGAACCCGCGATTATGCGCATGCCTTCTACCCCACGCCGCTCGACGACTTTCCCGGATTGGAGGGGGATATCCACTTCAACGCCAAGGTGAAATGGACGCTGAATTCGGCGGATTCTAGTGGGGCCATCGATCTGATGACGGTCGCCGCGCACGAATTGGGTCACGCTCTCGGTCTCGGGCACACGGGTATCTCTGATGCTCTGATGCATGCACACTGCGCCATGCCGCACCGCTACCTGCACGACGACGACATCCTGGGTATCAGGAATCTTTACGGATCCTGATGGTTGCTGTCACCGCTGACGGGGAGATGAGGAAATGAACGCATTTGCGAAGATCGGGTTGCTGATGGCCGCGTGGCTGTGGCTGGGCGGCTGTGCCACGATTCGGACCGAAAAGGCCGTGCTGAGCGAAGCGCCGGAGGGCATACGCCTGTATCCACCTAGGACGTACCTGTTCGTTAGCGGGAGCAAGAACCAGACGAACGTGGTCATTCTTCCCGACTATGCAAGGGCCTACGACGTCAAACCCCTGACGGTGGTGGCCAAGCAGGATTTCAATGTCACGATGGAAGAATCGGGGATCATGAAATCGGTAACCTCGAACCAGGACACGACATCGGTGGTGGAACTCTTCAAGGCGGCGGCCGGCATGGCGCAGACGGCAGCGAAGGCCTCCGGCGGACTCAATCAACAGGTCTTCGAGGGCACGTTCGGCCTGCAGGAGGGCATCTATACGCTGTCCGATACGGGGGCACCGGTGCGAGTCAGCGCGACAACGGCAGGCCCGTGATCTCGGCAAGCGAGTGGGGCGATACGCTCGACGGCCACCTGATCGGATGCTCGAACCATGAATGACCCGCCAAAGCGGCCGGGAGGCCGATCACGAAAAACCGGTCAGGCAAGGCTCGCCGGGTCGGGTGCGATCGCGCAGGGCAAGCGCGCCAGGGCCGTCGGCGCTAAGGGGGTGCTGGTAGCGGGGGCCAGTAGCGCGCCGATCCACACCGGCGAGGGAGATATCTATCAGCTGCTGATCCAGCAGGCCCAGCACCCGTGGGCCGATGCGGAGAGCCTGCGCCGAGGTTACCTCGCCTGGGTCAGTTTGCGGGCGAATGAGCTGCCGCTGCTGGCCGGCGACAGCGGCAAGCCGGTGCAATTGTCGTCCGTGTACACCGCATTGCTGACCGAGGCCAGAGAACACGGTACGGCGGACCGCGATGCCGCTGAATCTCGCCACTCGGTCATCGGCCGAGGCGAGGGTGATCGGCAGTCGGCTCTGGAAGCGCTCGACCGCGAACGCTATCTGGTGCTGATGGGCGGCCCGGGCAGCGGCAAGACGACGTTTCTGAATTTCGTCGCGCTCTGCATGGCGGGCGACCTGCTCCGAGACCGGGCCATCAACCTGAAGTTGCTGCGCACCCCGATTCCGCCGGAGTCCGAAGCCAGAGACGCGAAGCCGAAGTCGCAGCCGCAACGCTGGACTCACGGGCCGCTGCTGCCGGTCAGGGTAGTCCTGAGAGACTTCGCTGCCGCCCTGCCGCCGGCCGGCCAGCCGGTCGATGCCGATGCCTTGTGGAATTTCATCGTCCGCCAGTTGCCGGAGCAACTGCGACCATGCGCCGACCACCTGCAGGCCGATTTGTTGACGTCGGGAGGGCTGATTCTGCTCGATGGTCTCGACGAGGTGCCGGACGCCCTGCAGCGGCGGGAACAGGTCAAGCAGGCGGTACAGGAATTCGCCGGCATCTACCGGGAATGCCGCTTTCTGGTCACGAGTCGCACCTACGCCTATCAGCGCCAGGACTGGAAGTTGCACGCATTCGCCGAGCGCGAACTGCTGCCGTTCACGCGCGGTCAGATCGAGCGCTTCATCGAAACCTGGTATGTCCACATGGCGTCGCTGTTCCGGTTGACCGCCGAGGATGCAGCCGCCCGGACGGAAGTGTTGAAACTGGCCACCCAGCGTGCCGAACTCGCAGAGCTGGCAGAGCGGCCGCTGCTGCTGACGCTGATGGCGCGGCTGCAGACCAAGGGTGGCGGCTCGCTGCCCGAGGACCGCGAAAAGCTCTACGCCCAGTCCGTCGACATGCTGCTGGAGGAATGGGAGGGGCTGAAACTGCGCCGCGATGCCTCAGGCCAGCCGATCGTGGCAGAGCCGAGTCTCGGCGAGTGGTTGAATGCGAGCCGCGAAAACATCCGTAAGGAACTGGACAAGCTGGCCTTCGAGGCTCACCGCGATCAGGCCGAGCTGCAAGGCACGGCGGACATCCGCCAGGCCGATCTGATCGCCGCGCTGATGGCCGCTTCCCGGGACCGTCCCGATACGCGGTTTACCCGACTCGAAGAGTTCCTGCGCGATCGCGCGGGCTTGCTGGCGTCCCACGGGCAAGGCCTGTACCAGTTCCCCCACCGCTCGTTTCAGGAGTATCTCGCGGCCTGTCATCTGTCGCGGTTCAGGTTCCCGGATGAGCTGAGCCGGCTGGTCAAGACCGATCCCGGCCGCTGGCGCGAGGTTGCTCTGCTGGCGGCCGCGCGTTCCAGAGATGCGCCCGCTCAGATCTGGGAACTGGTGGAGGAACTGTGCGCCAAGGACGCAGCGCCGCGCTGTGATGAGCCCGAGCCTGGCGGGCAGGCGCAATGGGGCGCTCTGCTGGCCGCACAGGTGCTCGAAGAAAGCGGCCTGGCTGTCCATAATCCCGACCTGCAGGAGCGGCACGAACGCAAGCGCTTGCGCGTGCGGGACTGGCAGATGTGCCTGCTCGGCAGCGAGGCGCTGCCGGCGCGCGAGCGGGCCTTGGCCGGGAATCTCTTGGATCGATTGGGCGACCCGCGCGCGCATCTGCTGGATGTCGACCGGATGCGCTTCGTCGCGGTACCGGGAGGGCCTTTCTGGATGGGCGACCAAGGCGATTCGGACGCGCCTTGGCATCTGAATCAAGGCCTGGAACAGGGGTTCTGGGTCGCGGAGACTCCTGTCACCGTCGCTCAGTTCCGTCAGTGCGTCGAAGCCGGCGGCGTCCGGCTGGATGATTCACTATGCCTGCAGGCGCCGGGCAACCGGCCGGTAGTGCTGGTGACCTGGCACCAGGCCTTGGTGTTCTGTCGGTGGCTGAGCGAGCGCTGGCGGGACCGGCTGCCGGCCGATTGGGTCGTCATGCTGCCGTCCGAGGCCGAGTGGGAAAAGGCGGCGAGGGGCGGCGTCGATCTTCCGGAGTGCCCGCAGATCGCGAACGTATGTGATGGTCTACCGGCGATCGCCGCGGCAGGGTGCCCGAATCCGCTGCCGCAGCGCTTGTTTCCGTGGGGCGGCGACTGGACACTGGATCGCGCCAATGCGGAATCCGTGATTGGCGAGCCGAGCACCCCGGGCTGCTTCGAGCGGGGGTGCAGTCCCTATGGCTGTGATGATATGGCCGGCAATGTCTGGGAGTGGACCCGCAGCCTTTGGGGCAGGGACTGGGGAAAGCCCGAGTTTGTTTATCCGTACGATCCCGACGACCAGCACCGTGAGGACCTCAGTGCGCCTGATGAGATTTGGAGAGTCGTGCGGGGCGGTTCCTGGTTCAACCTCCAGCTCAGCGCCCGCTGTGCCTACCGCGGCGGGAATCGTCCCGTCTCCCGCCACGGCGGCCTCGGGTTTCGGGTCGTGGTGCGTTCCTCCCCTGATTCGTAACTCAGCGCTCGGGCGGCTCTGTCCTCTGCAGCTCTGAATCTCCGGCCTCCGAGGGGGTGCGGGGGAGTCTTCCCCCGCCCAGCCGCGCCTCGGCGATCAAGCCGTTCGCCGCTCCAGCCCGCCGCAGCGGGTGTGCCGAGAACAGGTGTTCACGCAATCCCCAGGTGTCCGCGTAACGGACGTGATTGATCCAGCCCTGTACGCTGGCGTCGAGTTCCGCGAAACTGATGGCGCCCCTCTGGTACAAATCCAGCAGCCGCGCGAAACGGCGGGTGAACTGGACGGCATTCCGGCGCTTCAACAGCCGATGGGTCGGATGGATCACGAAACCCAGCCAGGGGATACCGCAGCGCGTCGGCGGAAGGCTCCCCCGCACCCCCTCTGAGATCAGAAATGCAGAGCTTCAGAGGGCAGAGCCAACAGAGATCCGAGCTAGGCAACAGGGGAGGAACGCACCACGACCCGAAACCCGAGGTCGTCGTCGCGGAGGTCGAGAGGACGCCAGTTGCGGAAGGCACAGCGGGCGCCGCTCTGGATGTTGAGCCAGGAACCGCCCCGCACCACCCGCAAGATGCCATTAGGGGCATTCAGATCCTCGCGACGGGGGGCAGCGGCTTGGTACGGATAGCCGAATTCAGGCTTCTCCGGGTCTCTTCCCCACAGGCTGCGGGTCCACTCCCAGACATTGCCGGCCATGTCCAGGCAGCCCGCCGGACTGCGGCCTTTGGGGAACAGCCCGACGGCAGTGGTGTCCCCGATTTCCGATTCGGAAGTATTGGCGTGATCCTCCAGCCACGAGTCGCCCCAGTGATATTCTCGGCCATCGCTGCCGCGCGCCGCGCGTTCCCACTCCGCCTCGCTCGGCAGAGTCACGCATTGATCGGGGCCGATGCGTCCGGACCTTCGCCATTCCGCGGTCAGCCACTGGCAGTAGGCCAGGGCATCATGCCAGCTCACCCAGCGCGCCGGATGGTTGCGCCGGTCGGGCCGGTCCCGCTCGGACGAATCCCATTCTCTCCGCTCCGCCTCAACGAAGCGGAGATACTGGCCATTGGTGACGGGGTACTTGCCGATCGCGAAAGCCGGAAGTTCCACCCGGTGGCGCGGCTTGGAGTCGTTATCGTCGTCGTCGCCCATCCAGAACTCCCCCTCGGGGATGGCGATCAGCTCGTCGAAATCACGTTCGTCGCCCATCGCGCTCAGCACCCGGCCGGCGATCGCACGATCGACGGCAGGGAGCCAGCCGCGATCCACGATGGCGGCGATCCAGGTTCTTACCCGCTCGCGCTTGTTGACCTCCTGCTTCGGCAGGTCCGGTGCTGCCTCGGTCAGGCCCGTTTCCCAAAGGGCCTGGCCGGCAAGCAGCGCGCCATAGAGGTCGGTGATTGTTGGCTTGCCGGTGCTTCCGGGGCACGCGTCCGGGCACAGCGCGTCGGCCAGCAGCCAGACCGACACGGGCGTGCCGCGCGCGACTTTCGCGGCGGCCAGCAGGGCCGCCTCGCGCCAGCGGCCCGGTTCGGTCCGTG
>CAZXXC010000076.1:12955-20571 GCA_964644665.1 uncultured Methylococcaceae bacterium | reverse complement strand
TCGAACCGCCGACACGGGGATTTTCAGTCCCCTGCTCTACCGACTGAGCTACCTGGCCTACGCGGAGGAAGCGCGCATTAAATCGGGAAACGGCGCTTTCGTCAAGACTTGCAAATTGCGACCAGATACGTAGGCAGATTTGCCGAACACCTTCGGCATCGTCCAGTATCGGACTTTCCGATGCTCAGGCACTGCGGCTAACCGCCCGGTGACCGATATCACGGCGATAGTAGAGGTTTCGCCAGTGGATCTGGCCGGCCCGCGCATAGGCGCGCCGCTGCGCTTCGGCTACGGAATCGCCGAGCGCACAGACACACAGTACCCGACCGCCGTCGGTCACGATATGGTCGCCGTCAGCGCGTGTGCCGGCATGAAAGACCTTCACCCCTTCGGCGTCCGGACTTTGCAGTCCCGAGATCGCATCGCCTTTCCGGTAGTCGAAAGGATAGCCGCCGGCGGCCAGCACAACGCCCAGTGCCGGCCTGGGATCCCAGTCCGCCTCGACGCGATCCAGCCGTTGATCCAACGCGGCGAGACACAGGTCCGGCAGGTCGCTGCGCAACCGCAGCAGGATTGGCTGGGTTTCCGGATCCCCGAAGCGGCAGTTGAACTCGAGGACCTTGGGAAATCCGTCGGGGTCGACCATCACGCCAGCATACAGGAAACCGGTATAGGGCACGCCTTCCACAGCCATGCCGGCCAAGGTCCGCAGGATCACCCGCTCCATGATGCGCTGATGCACCGCAGGCGTCACGACCGGCGCAGGAGAGTAAGCGCCCATGCCGCCGGTATTCGGTCCGACATCGCCGTCGTCGCGAGCCTTGTGATCTTGCGAGCTGGCCATGGCCAACGCATGCCGGCCGTCCGCCATCACGATAAAGCTAGCTTCCTCGCCACGCAGGAATTCCTCCACGACGACCCGGTGCCCCGCTGCGCCGAATGCGTTGCCAGACAGCATGTCGCGTACCGCCTCGATGGCCTCGTCGATCGTCCGCGCAACGACGACACCCTTCCCGGCGGCGAGACCGTCAGCTTTCACGACAATCGGGGCGCCCTGGGTCCTGATGTAGGCTTCCGCCTGCGCCCCATCCTCGAAGCTGCGGTAGGCGGCGGTCGGTATCCCGTGGCGGGCCATGAAGTCCTTGCAAAAGGATTTCGACCCTTCCAAACGAGCAGCCGCCTGCGTCGGTCCGAAACAGCGCAACCCGGCAGCGGAGAAGGTGTCGACCAGGCCCAGGACCAGCGGAGCTTCGGGCCCGACGATGGTCAGATCGATGCGTTCGGCCAGCGCAAAAGCCTTCAATGCCACGATGTCGTCGGCAGCGATCGACTGGTTCGTAACTTTCGGCTCGAGCGCCGTGCCGGCATTTCCCGGCGCCACGAAGACCCGACTGACTTTTGGAGACTGCGAAGCTTTCCAGGCGAGTGCATGTTCGCGGCCGCCGCCGCCGACGATGAGAACCTTCATGAGGAATTTGACAAATCGATGCTTTAGACGATGAAGCGAGGATTATAGGCAACGCCGAGTGCGGGATGTACCGCCGTTCAGTCGGATTTGAACCGGACCACGTGGTTGCGCGGACTCAGATTGATCTCGTCGAAGACGCAACCGGGCCGCGCATGGAGCACCATGACCGCCGCATCGGCGATGTCGTCGGCGACCAGATGCTGGCTGTCATCCGCGCCCGGCGCGAAATCCAACGCGTCGAAGAAGGGGGTCGCGACCATGCCGGGATTGATGAGCGTTACCCGGACGCTGCTCTTCGCGCATTCGTCGCGCAATGCCTGGGCGAATCCCCGCAGCGCGAACTTGCTGGCACAGTAGACCGCTCCCTTGCGGCTGCCGCGCAGCGCCGCTTCGGAACCGATGATGAGCACATCCCCCGCCCGGCGTCGCTTCAGCGCCGGCAGCACCGCACGCGCGACATAGACCTGGCTGGTGAAATTCAGATCCAGCAGCGCCCGGATCTCGGCGTAACTGAACTCTTCCAGCGAACCGAATCGGCCGCGGCCCGCTGCCAGCACCAGCGCATCAAGGTCGGGACAGGAAATCGCCAACTCTCGAAGCCGATCCGGGAGGCGTTCCAGATCGGCCAGATCCAGCTCGACCGGCACGAAGCGCGGCGACGCGGAACTCCAGTTCGCAAAATCACGGCCGACGCCAACGATCCGCCACCCTTCCCGCAGCAGGCGGGCGGCGATCGCGCGGCCGATACCGGATGTGGCACCGGTCACCAATGCGGTTTTCATGGGCGGGATGGGAAGAGCTTCTCCTGGGGGATATACCGCAGCAGCTCTTCGGCGCAGAAACCGACCAACTCGTGTTCCAAACTTTCACGGTAGGACACCATGCCGTCCCTGGAAGCCAATGGACCGGCAAACAAAGTTTCTTCCGGATAAAGGCCCGCCATGCGGCGGAAGAACGCTTCCGGCAGTCGGAACGTGCCGAGACTGACCGAGTGGATCGCGTCGGGATCGAGCGCGCGGAACACATCGGCAAACAATTCGCGGTAGCCTCTCTGCCAGTCCTGGAAGTAGACGATCGGGTCGAAACGCAGGCCGATCGGCCAGCCCCGCTGTTGCAGCCGTTGAGCCGCCGCCAGACGTTTGTCGACAGCCGGTGTACCCGCTTCCAAGGCCAGAGCCACAGCGCGCGGTGTGAAGCTGAAAGCGACGATGGCGTTCGGCAGCGCCGCCCCGGTCAGCAATGACCGAGTCTGGGTACTCTTGGTCCGCAATTCGAGCGAGGCGTTCGGCAATTCGCGGAACATCGGCAGGAATGACTCGGCAAACCCGGTCATGGGTTCCATCGCCAGGCTATCCCCATCATAGCCGGAAAAGAAATGGACCGGCTCGCCCGGATGCTCCGCGGCGACCCGCCGGATCTCCTGCTGGAAATCCTCGAAATTGACGAACAGCACATAATGGGCCGACTGATACATGCCCTGCAGAAAGCAGTAGCGGCAGTCGTACACGCAGTTCAGCAGATGCGAGAAGTAATAGTTGTGCTTGGCGCCAATACCATAGCCGCTCGGTGCCGGCAGTACAAAACTCTTGAACTTCCCGGCCAGAATCAGCGCCGGCCGGTGCTTTTGCAGCCGAAAGTTTTGCGCCTTCGGGTTGAAGACCTCGCCGTAGCGGGTGCAGTCGATCACGCGGGCATCGCGAAAACGCTGCAACAACGCTCGTGTCCGCGGATGGTCCCGCACGGCGCTCTCGACGTAGATCGTGTCGATCATTTCGCTCGATCGAAGCACACCGGACAGCGGTCGACCAAGTCCCGCAGCCAGGCCAGCACGTCCCGGCTGCGATCGAACGGCGGCACCTCCGGCAAGTCGTCATGACCAGTCAACAGCCGCCAGCGCCGCAGCAGGGTGCCGAGTTGCTGCTGTTGTTGCCGGGTGAAATGCCAGCGTTCGATCCAGCGCGAGACTTCAGCCGTTTCAGCGCGGCAAAGTTCTGCAGCCAAGCGCCAAAGCGCCTGCTTGGTGTGCAGGATCACGTCGATCGCACCCTCCACCCAAGAGGCCATTCGCGAAGGATCGATGCTCGGGATCGCATGGTCGCGATTGTCGGAAACCACCTTCAGACAGTGGATCAGCTCGCCGCTGGAGAACCGGCTGGCGCTCTCGAAGAATGCGCTCGACTCCATGTCATACAGGCAATCCGCGGTATACGCTGTTTCCGGACGGGCAACCGTTCGGATTTCGGCGCTCGGACAATGCGGTCGGAAACAGATGCCGGGGTACCAACTCCGGCGGGTCTCCGCATCGGTGATCTTGTGCCCGAGCCAGACGCTTCCCAACGGCGCCTGACGATGCCCGGCCACACCGACATTCAGCCAGACCGCATGCTTGTGCTTGCCATACAGCACATGCGTGTAACCCACCGCGGCGGCGGTCGCCGGCTTGCCAAGGCCGCTGACAGTCAGGCTGATCCGATCGTTCTCGAACACCGCAAATGCCTCCTCGCCGATCCGGCGTCGCAGCCGGTAATGCGCGACCAGCGGCTTGGCCTCGGCCGGCAGCGCAACGACGAAATGCGCCAACGGATCAGAGGGCTGACGCATGGTGGTCGCGCATGGCCGCATAACGCGCCGCTTCGTCCCATTTGCCGCGCTTTTCGGCGCCCGCCGCGATGATCCCGGCCTTTTCCGCGAGCATACCGGCTGCTGCGCGCCGGTCCCCCTCCGACAACATCCCGCTTGCGATGATTTTCTCGAGCGCACGGATGCGGAATCGATCCATGCCCCAATGGCGCCGGGACAACTGATCCTCATGGCCCCCGTACTTGATGATCTGCGGCTCGGCCACGAAAGCCACGGGATATCGCGCGGTGATTCGCAGCCACAGGTCGTAGTCTTCACAGGCGGGAAGCGCTTCATCGAACAGGCCCACCCGGTCGAAGACGCTGCGTTGGATCAGGATCGACGATGGCGACATCACGCATCGCGGCAGACATTGACGAAAAATCCAGCCGCCGGTCTTGGCATGCTTTTTCATCGGGTTGACACGAACGCCGCGGCGGACCCAGATTTCCTCGGTATGGCAGACCAGTGCGCCCGGTTGCCCGGCAAGCACTTGGAATTGCGCCTCGAGCTTGCCGGGCAGCCATTCATCATCGGAATCCAGCAGCGCGATCCACGCGCAACCGGCCTCCTGGATACCACGGTTTCGTGCGGCGCTGACGCCCTGGTTGTCTTGCCGCAGATACCGGACCTGCGAGAAGGCGCGGCGGACGAGTTCGGCAGTGCCGTCGGTCGAACCGTCGTCCACGACGATCACCTCCTGCGGCGGCAGCGTCTGCGCAAAGACCGAGGCGAGCGCTCGCCGCAGCGACTCGACGCGGTCGAGGGTCGGAATCACCACCGAAACCTCCGCCGGACCGGATACGGCGCTGTGCGCGGACCGATCACGCATGGTTGCGGAGCCTCGACCCGGTCGAGACGGATGTCACTGCGGATAACGGCATTCGCCGGATTGTTACGCTCATGCAGATGGCATACATTATCCCCAAGGCCCATCCAAGGAATACAGGTCCATGAGCGAAATCCCCTACGACGTCCGCCGTCCGCAAACCAGCAAGATGATCGCGGAGCTCCTGCATGAGCGGCAGCAGGTCTGGGTCATGTACTGCGAATTGGGGGACATGAAGCCTTACACGACGGAGCCCTCTCTGGCGGAAGCCGTGCAGCGCTTCTGTCAACTGCTGATCGACTACATCTCGCTGGGGCACTTCGGTGTCTATCGACGCATCATCGACGGCACGGAGCGCCGCCTGCAGGCGATCGCCACTGCGGAGGTAGTCTATCCAGAGATCGAAAAGGTCACCGACGTCGCCCTGGCCTTCAATGACAAGTACGAGCAGCTCGACGCGCGAAGCCTGCATGTCGAGCTGGAAGGCGATTTGTCGCGGCTGGGCGAGGCGCTTGCGGCACGGTTCGAACTCGAAGACCGCATGATGGCCAGCCTGCTGGCCTGAGCCCGGCGGGAACCGGATGACTTCGAGCCCGGAGCGCTCCATCCGATGAAGTATTGCCCGTCCTGCGGCGCGCTGCTGCGCCATGCGATTCCAGAGGGCGACGACCGCCCGCGCCATATCTGCGACGCCTGTGACACGATCCACTATCAGAATCCCAAACTGATCGCCGGCTGCATCCCGGTGTGGGAGGATCGGATCCTGCTGTGCAGGCGAGCGATCGAGCCGCGCAAGGGGTATTGGACGCTGCCCGCCGGGTTCATGGAAATGGGCGAAACCATCGCCCAGGCGGCTGCCCGTGAAGCGCTCGAGGAAGCCGACATCGACGTGATGATCGGCGAGGTTTTCACCATCTTCAACCTGCCGCACATCTCCCAGGTCTACTTTTTCTTTCTGGCCGACATGACTTCCGGCCATTTCTCTCCCGGTGCGGAAAGCCTCGAAACGCGCCTGTTCACCGAAATGGAAATTCCATGGGGCGAGTTGGCATTCGAGACCGTGCATCGCTCGCTGGAACTCTTCCTCGCGGATCGGCAAACGGGCGAGTTCCGAATGCGGATTCTGGACATGGCGCATGATCAGAAATGCCGCCGGTAGAACGCCGATCCTGGGCCTCCGGCCGCGCCCCAATCGCCCGTTACGACGACAAGACTTCGTGCGACGATGTGGTTCCGTTGCCGATCACGCGGGGCCGGCTGCGGATGCCACGAGGGATTGCCCGCCGCTTCCGCACTGCCTCTGGCCGAAGGCGGGAAGCCACGCGGCCTAGGCTCCACGACTCGAGAAGCGATAGCCTTTCGGCACGACGGTGATGCCGGATCCCGACACCGTGAAACGAACAGAGTCGGCGGACAAATCGAAACCGACCGTCTCGCCGGCAGGGATTTCCACCTCCTTGTCGATGATACATCGTCTCAGCCGGGCGCCGGCACCGACCCTGACGCCCTCGAACAGGATCGCGTCATCGACCGCAGCATCTTCCATGACATTCACGCGCGAAAACAGGATGGAGTTCCGCACCGATGCGCCAGAAATGACGGTACCGCTGCTGAGCAGCGAGTTCACCAGCCTTCCCTGCTGACCGGACGAGCCGGGCGCGACGCGTGCCGGCGGGTGCTGGCCATGGTAGGTCCGGATCGACCAATCGAGCTGGTAAAGGTTCATCGGCGGGATCGGTGCCAGCAGATCCATGTTCGCGGCGTAGTAGGATTCGATCGTGCCGACATCCCGCCAATACCGATCCGGTGTCACGCGCCCGAGTTCGCCGCCGAACCGATAGGCGCGGACGCGATGCGTGTCGATCAGCCGCGGAATGATGTCCTTGCCGAAGTCATGCCCCGGTGAGTCGGTGTCATGCACGTTGCGGAGATCGTCGCAGAGCAGGCGCATGTTGAACACATAGATCCCCATCGACGCCAGCGCGCCGTCGGGATCGTCGGGCAAGGCTGGCGGCCGTTCCGGCTTTTCCAGGAAGCGGCGGACGCGGCCGTCATCATCCACTTCCATCACGCCGAAATCGCTTGCGCTGGATACCGGCACGCGCATGCAGGCGATCGTCAGATCGGCGTCGCACTCGCGGTGAAACCGGATCATCGCCGCATAATCCATCCGGTAGATATGATCACCGCAAAGGATCAACGCGAACCGGGCCTGGCTTCGCTCGAGAAGATACAGGTTCTGCCGGATCGCGTCCGCGGTGCCGGCATACCAGGAGTGACCGACGCGCATCTGCGGCGGCACCACCGTGATGTACTCCGCGATCTCGGGATTGAAGATGGTCCAGCCGTCTCGCAGATGCTTTTGCAGGGAATGCGATTTGTACTGCGTCAGCACCAGGATCCGCCGCAAACCGGAATGCAGGCAGTTGCTCAGCGGAAAATCGATGATCCGGTACTTGCCGCCGAAGGGAACCGCCGGCTTGGCCCGTTCCGCCGTCAAAGGATGGAGCCGGGAGCCCACACCTCCGGCCAGGATGATCGACAGCGTCTCTTGCGGCATTCGTCACCTCGGAAAGATGTGCCCGCTACCCGACCAGGGCCTAGCGTAATCGCCAACTGCCGTCTACTTCCGCCACGCGGGACCGGCGCCTGCTTTGTTCGGTCGTTGAACCGCCCGGAACCGGCAAGCCGCCGTCATCC
>CAZXXC010000076.1:0-12855 GCA_964644665.1 uncultured Methylococcaceae bacterium | reverse complement strand
GCGCCTGCTTTGTTCGGTCGTTGAACCGCCCGGAACCGGCAAGCCGCCGTCATCCGGCCTGGCGGGCGGCGGCGCGGTTCCAGGCCAGAGTATGGAGACGCAGCAGCGACTCCGGATCGGCCACCAGCGCACGCTTGTCGTTCTGAGCCAAGCTTTCGGAACCGTCCTCGATCGCCTGATAGACCAGCGCCTTGAGCTGATGGCGCACGCGCTTTCTGGCCAGCCGGTTGGGCAACAAGGCCAAATGCAATGCACAGATACCTGGGTCGGCGATCTTTTGCTGCTCATCCAGTTCGACTTCTTCCGCGGCGGCCGCTTCCAGATTAGCCCGAAGGTAACGGATCACGTCCGGAGGATCGGATTCATCCGGCGTCAGGAACAACCCGAGCTTCTTGGCCAACAATCCCAAGGCCGTACTACTGGACAGAATCGACAGCGGAATCGCGAACACCAGCCCGGCAAGCACCGGAGTGAACCACCAGAAGAAGCTCGGCACATAGTGATAACTCACCACGCCGGCAATAATACCGACCAGCGTCTGCCCGCCGTGCGCGAGGGTCGCTTCCTTCAGCCCGAGACGGTGATCCCCTCGTTGTTGCGCCGGCCAGCCGGTACTGCGCCGGGACAGAATCGCCAGTACGAACTTGGTTTGATAGAGCATCAGGATCGGCGCGGTGAGCACCGAAAAGACGCTCTCCAGCAGCACGCTCAGCACCACCCGGATGAACCCGCCGTAGGCCTTGCGCTGTTTGCCGCGCACCACAAACAGGATCAACCCCCAAAGCTTGGGCAGAAACAGCATGGCGAGGGTCACCAGCAGCACCGTGGTCATCTCGACCGCATAAGACTCCGGCCACACCGGGAACAGGTTGTCGCCGAAGAAGTAGACCGGCATCGTCTGGCTCTGCACGTAAGCCTCGAAGCCGGTCACCATCAGGAACAGAAACCACAACGGTGAGGACAGGTACGACATGATCCCCATCAGCATGTGCAGCTTGCTGAGCCCCGAAAAACCGCGGGCGAAAACCATCCGGAGATGCTGCAGATTACCCTGGCACCAGCGCCGGTCCCGCTTGGCGTAATCGATCAGGGTCGGGGGCAACTCCTCGTAGCTACCCTTCAAATCCGCCGCCAGCCAAACCTCCCAGCCCGCCCGCCGCAGAAGTGCCGCCTCGACGAAGTCGTGACTCAGGATCTCCCCGCCGAAGGGCTCCCGACCAGGCAATTTCGGCAACCCGCAGTGATCCATGAACGGCTTGACCCGCAGAATCGCGTTGTGGCCCCAGTAGTTGCTGTCCGCCAACTGCCAGAACGAGGCACCTGCCGTGAAGATGTCCCCGTAAAGACTGCTGCCGAACTGCAGGATGCGGGCAAACAGCGACTTGTGGTTGACCGGCAACGGCGGAGACTGAATCAATGCGACGTTGGCGTGATTCTCCATCAGATCGACCATCCTGGTGATGGTCTCGCCGGTCATCAGGCTGTCGGCGTCGAGCACGATCATGTAGCGATAGCGACTGCCCCAGCGGTGACAGAATTCCTCGATGTTGCCACTCTTGCGCGCGATGTTCCGTTCGCGGTTCCGATAGAATATCCTGCCGTGTGCGTCGAGATCGCAGCACATCCGGTACCACTCCACTTCCTCCTGCACCCAGATGTCCGGGTTCCGCGAATCGCTCAAGATGAATAGTTCGAACTCGTCGGCCCGGCCGGTGTACAGCAGCGATTGATAGATCGCGCGCAACCCTGCGAACACGCGCATGGGATCCTCGTGGTAAATCGGCATCGCCAGCACGGTCCGCTTCGGGCTCGGATCCAGCGGATCGGCCGGAACACGGGGCGCGAGCCGGGAGATCCCCTTGCGGTCGCCGCCCCAGAGCAGCAGCCAGAAACCGATCGTGGCTGCCCAGAACGAGGTGCTGATCCAAAGGATCAGCAGGGTGTACAGGATTAGCAGGATCAGTTCCTGAGGCGTGATTCCGTTCTGCTGGAAGGCGCTGGCGATCATGCCCAGCGCGGTGAAGGTCGTCAGCAAAACCAGCGTGAAGAACAGTATCCGGCGAATGACTCGGGTACGGCGGGGAAACGGTGTGATATCGGACATCGGGTCGATCGGACCAGCCGCGATCAGGACGACTTGAAGAACAGGAATTCCAGCTTTTGCGGCGCCATCGCGCGCGGCGTCTCCGGCGGCGTCGCGACCGGGAGCTTGGCCTTCAGTCTGGACAAGCGCTCCGAATCGGGTTCCTGTTTCTCGAATAGGAAGTCGGTGGAAGGCGCCTCGCCGCACATCAACAGCGCGGCGCGCGCGCCGGCCAGCGCATGCAGATCGCGAGTCGCGTTGAAGTCGAGCACCCTGGCCAATGCGGCATCCATTCGCCGCTGCGCCTCTTCGATCGCTCGACGCAACAGTTCATCATTCAACCCCGGCGCCACGCGCCTTCTGGCATGACTCAAACATTCCGTCGCCAGCGCATCGAGCAGTGCCGGCTCCTTCACGCCCAGACGGCGCAAGTATTCCAACAAGACTATCCGCGTGGATTGCAGATCGGCCTCGTGTCCGGTCCAGGCCATCTTCGCCGCAGTCGCCGCCTTCACCTTACACTCCACTGGTAGATCCAGGTTTCCGACAGCACGTCGGCGCCGGATTTCAACACCGCGCGAAGCTCGACCGGGTCCTTGCCCTCCTCCGGCGACAGATCGAAGCTGAGTCGCCAGATGCCGCTCTCCTCGTTCTTCTCCACACGGATGTTCGCCAACTGTCCCGACGAACTGCCGACATCCGCAGACAGTCTGGCCTGGGCGCTCAACCTCTTCAGCGATTCACTGGCGAAGTCCACCACGAACCGGCGCGCCGGCCTGTCCGAAAACCGTACTGGGCTCGCCCCGACGCGGGTCGCCACGACCTTTCCCGCACGCGGCACCATGAATTCATCCAGCATGAAATGCAAGCGGTAATTGAAGCCCAGTTCAGCCCCTTCCTTGATCGGCTGATCCGGAACCCAGAATGAGACGATATTGTCGTACTTCTCGGCATCACTCGGGATTTCGATCAGGTAGATGGCCCCCTGCCCCCAGGCTCCGAGGGTTTCCACCCACGCGCTGGGTCGAAGGTGATAGGTGGCATCGAAGTCTTGATAGTGATCCGGGTTCCGATCCCGGGCCAGCAAGCCGAAACCGACCGGGCTGTTCTCCCGAAACACGCTGATGCGCAACTGCCGCGGATTGTTCAGCGGGCGCCAGACCCATTCGCCGTTGCTGCGGCCCATCAGCAGGCCATCGGAATCGTGCACCTCGGGTCGAAAGTCGTCGATGAACCGGTCGGTGTTCTCGCCGTGGTAGAACATGCTGGTCAGGGGCGCGATACCGATGCGATCGACCGGCCGGCGGAAGAACAGCCGAGTGGCGACTTCCATGGTCAGGTCGTAGCCGGGCTGAATATCGAAGCGATAGGCACCGGCTACACTGGCGCTATCCAACAATGCATACAGGGTCAGAACCGAACTGTCCTTGCCGGGCTTTTCGATCCAGAATTCCCGAAAGATCGGGAACTCCTCGGCTTTCGGGAGACCGGTGTCGATCGCCAATCCGCGTGCCGACAGACCGTAGGACTGGCCCAGCCCAACCGCGCGGAAGTAGCTGGCGCCCAGAAAGATCGTGATGTCGTCGTAAGCTTCGTCGCGGTGCAGCGGGTAATGCAGCCGCAGGCCCGAAAACCCGAGATCCGGTGGCAACGGGGCCGGCAGTCTGTTCGCGCCGTAGTCGAACAGTTCGGGCGAGTACGCCAGTCGGGTGGCGGTACCGTGATCGATGATGTTGATCGACAGTCGGTCACGGAACATGAACCCGCGATGCAGCAGTTGAACCTGAAACGGCAATCCCTCGTCGCGCCACAATGCCTTTTCCGGCTTGAAACGAATCTCTCGATACTGCTCGTAATCGAGCTTGGCGAGCCACTCCGGCACCCCCCCGTCGTCGCGTGCGTAGGGCTTGCCCGCCAATTCCTTCGCCTTGGCGATGACATCGCCGAACTCGAACGGTTTGACCTCCGGTACCGTCGCGGGCGCAACTTCGGCAGGCTTCGGCGGTTCTGCCGCAGCAGGCGTTCCGGTCAGAACAACGAGACCGATCAGAAGGATTCGCCCGGAGATACTCACAGTCGTGCTGTCCTGAATGTTGTTTGCTTCAATGGGACTCGGCCGCCGGAAGCGGACGCCGCAGGCCAGGCGCCTCGCGAACCGGGATCGTCTCACACCTCGGCCGGCGCGCTTCCGTACCACCAGCTTTGCACGCGATACCGAAACGGGCGGTCGCCGGCCACCGAGCGGAACCCCGGCGCGAAGCCTCGTCCGCACTCTGACGCTGCAGCAGTCGCCACATCCCTCGGCGGTGTCGATCCGAGCGAATTCCGATCGATTCCCAGTGTCTTCAAGGGGTCATAGTATACCGTTGCCGGTCGGAATGCAGAACGGCAAAGTGTGTCGTGCAGCGGGCAACCAGCAGGGCCGGATCGCTTCTGCCCCAAACGGCGATCGCCCATGGCAAAATATGCCGCATTGCCGGAACGGCACGGTGGTCATCCGTCGCTGCTGGTCCGCCGCCGGCGCAGGAACGTGCGCCGGCTCATCGATGTCCGCTGGCGGCGCTCCCAACGGTACCGCGGCGATCCATCACCCAGTACATTCCAGCGGGAGGTTCAATGAAAAACCTGGTCGTCATCCGCCACGCCAAATCGAGCTGGGACGATCCAGCGCTGACCGATCGGGAACGGCCATTGAATCGTCGCGGCAAACGCGATGCGCCGCTGATGGGCGGGGTGCTGAAGGCTCGCGGTCTAACGCCGGATCTGGTGCTGACGAGCCCGGCCAAGCGGGCGCGAAGAACCGCCAGGCTGATCGCGGCAGAACTCGGCATCCCAAACGACCGGATTGTGCCGAAGCCAGAGCTGTATCTTCAAGGCGTCCCGCCGGTGCTCGAACTGCTCACGGCATTGCCTGATACACTGAACCGAATCTATCTGATCGGCCACAATCCCGATCTGTCCGAACTGGTGAATCTGCTGACGGGAGAGGAAACTTCCAACCTGCCGACCTGCGGCATCGCGTCCATCGAGTTTGCCCTGGAATCGTGGGCGCTCGCGGGCGCTGGACTCGGCCGGTTGACGTTCTTCGATTATCCCAAACGCCACCGGGACACATCCGCTCCAGAGGAGTAGGTCAGTTCGCCCAGCGCGAAGCTCCGCTCGACGCCCTGACCGGTGCCGCCGCGACTCGGAAAGATCAGCGCCGCCGCGGCTTGGGGCGGCTCTTCGCTTCCACCTCGTCCGGCAAGATGATGTTCAGTTCCAGAACTTCACGATCGCCGTCCTCTTCCATCGTGACGGTGATGGCATCCTCGTCCACCTGGACATATTTGCGGACGACTTCGAGCAGTTCGCGCTGAAGTTTCGGCAGGTAATCCGGCTTGTTGCGCTGGGCGCGCTCGTGCGCGACCAGAATCTGCAGACGCTCCTTCGCGAGTGAAGCGCTGGACGTCGTTTGCGAGCGGGAACGGAAGTAGTCCAGTAGACCCATACGCCTTATCCTCCGAAGAGCCGCTTGAACAATCCCTTCCTGTTTTCCTCGACGAAGCGATGCGGCACATGCTCGCCCAGGTAGCGCCGGACGACATCCCGGTAAGCCTGGCCGGCATCGCTTTTTTCATCGAGGATCACCGGCGTACCGGAATTGGATGCGCCCAGCACCGACTTCGACTCCGGAATCACCCCGAGAAGGTGCATCGACAGGATTTCCTGAACGTCCGCAACGCTCAGCATTTCCCCGAGACGCACGCGCTCAGGCGAGTAGCGTGTTAGCAGCAGATATTCCCGAATCGGTTCCACCCCCAGCTCCGCGCGCCGCGACTTGCTGGCCAGAATGCCGAGCATCCGATCGGAATCCCGCACCGACGAGACCTCCGGATTGGTCACGACCAGTGCATCATCGGCGAAATACATCGCCAAGGTGGCACCCTTCTCGATTCCGGCTGGTGAATCGCAGACGATGTATTCGAAGGTCTCCGCCAATTCGTTCAGCACACGCTCCACGCCATCCTTGGTCAGAGATTCCTTGTCCCGGGTTTGCGAGGCCGGCAGCACGAAGAGATTGTCGCGGCGCTTGTCGCGGATCAGGGCCTGGTTGAGCGTCGCTTCCCCATTCAGCACGTTGACGAAGTCGTAGACCACGCGCCGTTCGCACCCCATGATCAGGTCGAGGTTCCGCAGGCCGACATCGAAGTCGATCACGGCGGTACGGTAGCCCTTCATCGCGAGCCCCATCGCAAATGCCGCACTGGTGGTGGTTTTGCCGACACCGCCCTTCCCCGATGTCACCACAATGATTCTTGCCAAGTTGTAATCCTCCCGCTATTCGAGAATGGTCACGACCATTCCTCTAGAGATCCTCGATGATCAGCGCGCCGTCCCGCAAAAAGACCTGCACCGGCTTACCGCGGATCGACTCCTCCAGATTCTCGCTGATCTGGTATTGACCGCCGATGGCGATCAACTCCGCCTGCAAGTCCATGCAAAAGATCCGGCTCTCCAGATCGCCCTTGACACCCGCCAGAGCGCGGCCGCGTAGCGAACTGTAGATGTGAATGTTGCCATCGGCCATCAACTCGGCACCCGGACTCACCGGGGCAAGCACGATCAGATCGCCACCCGGCGCGTAGATGCGCTGACCGGACCGCACCGGATGTTCGATCAACTTGGCGCCGCTGCCGACAGGCTGGGGTGCCGCCATAGGCTTCGCGACCGTGGCCGCCGCTTGCGGATTACGCGCCGGTGTGTCGGGTCGGAACTCGCCCAGCACGGCCAAGCCGGATCGCTCGGCGGCGCGCTGCCAGGCGTCGTTGCCGCCGCGTACGCCCGCCGGTCGCAAGCCGAGCTCCCTCAGCAACGGAAGCAGCGCTCCGAAATCGGCCGCGGAACCCGCATCCTCGAGTCCGCTGAGATCGATCACGATCGGCGCATTGCGAAAGAATTCGGGTGCTTGACGAAGCTTGTTGCCGAGTTGTGCGGAGAGCGAATCGAGATCGAACCCCAGGAGCTTGAGATTCAGGAGATTGACATGGCCGGCCTTGATTTCGAACAGATCGGACGGTGCCGACTCGTGAGCGTTGTTGGACATTCCGTTGGTTTCGCTGCCGCCCTAGAAAAATGCCACGAATTTTAGCACCTCGCCGCGCGAAGAGGCATTTATTGGTGTTGGCCGGCGGTGTACGCCGCCGACCGACCCACCAATGAGAAGCGGGCGGTCAGCGCGGCAGGACGGGTGACTCCGCTGCCGGCCAAGGGCCGAGTTCAATGGGTCTTGCGAAGGTGCAGCATCGTGAACAAACCCAATGGGGGCAGCTTGTGACGCCTGACTTCTCGCAGATCGGTATTGTGCAGAATCTCCTCGACGGGCATGTCGGGCCGCCAGCCCAGCTTGTTCGAGAGTGGTGCGAGAAGACTCTCGAAGTTGCGCCGCACACCCTTGCCTGCAGCGAAATGGTTGACGATCACGACGTCGCCGCCCGGCTTACAGACGCGCTCCATTTCACGCAGTACCCGAGCCGGTTCCGGCACGACCGACATCACATAGGCGGCCACCACCGCATCGAAGCTGTTGTCCGGATACTGAATGTCCCGCGCATCCATGATTTCCAGGCGGGTCACGTGATGCAGCCGTTTCTGCAGCACGCGCCTCTTGGCCCGATCCAGCATGTGTGGCGAGATGTCGATCCCATGGACTTGATGTTCCTTGCGGTAGTAGTTCAGGCTGATGCCGGTCCCGACGCCGACTTCCAAAACCCGGCCTGGTACCCGGTTGGTGACCCCGGCGGCCATTGAACGCCCTCGAAAGCTCAGCAACCAGCCGAAGGTTTGATCGTAGACTGGGGCGTAGCGCTCATAGGATTTCAGAATCGACTCCAATTGCATAAGATGCCTCGTGTTTTCGAATTATTCGATGGTTTGTTGTCGATCGGACGCGCTCGTGCGTCGGCGCGCTCAAGCGGATCGACATCGGTCGAGAATCCTTTTCCGGTCCACGCCTGTTCGCCCGACCCCTCGTCGTGGCCCCGAAGTGCTTAACCTGCCAAATCATAATGTTTAGGCGCCCCGATTGGAATCGTCATTGGGCGCCCGGCAGCGCTGCCGGACTCCATGCTACCTCCCTAGCGCCGCCCCACCAGAAGCTGCCGATGCATCACGGTCACCGGTAGAATTCACGCATCCGACCGCGTACCTCGGCCATCACCCCAACTTTCCCGCCCTGACCATGAGCAAGCTTCCTCCTCCCCTTCTGGTGCTGATCGACGGATCATCGTTCCTGTATCGCGCCTACCATGCGCTACCGCCGCTCAGCAACTCGAAGGGTATTCCGACCGGGGCGGTCTACGGTGTGGCCAACATGCTGCGGAAGCTGCTGGGCGAGTACGACACGCCCTACATCGCGGTGGTGTTCGATGCCCCAGGGCGCACGTTCCGGGATGACCTGTACGAGCGCTACAAGGCCCATCGGCCGCCGATGCCCGATGATCTGCGTGTCCAGTGCGGCCCGCTGCAGGCATTGATCCGGGCGATGGGCCTGCCGTTGTTGATCATCGAGGGGGTCGAAGCCGACGATGTCATCGGCACCCTCACCCGCTCCGCGATCGCAGAGGGTTGTTCGGTGGTGATCTCGACCGGCGACAAGGACATGGCACAGATCGTCAATGACCGCGTCACGCTGGAGAACACCATGTTCAACAGCCGACTGGACGTCGACGGAGTCCGCAACAAGTTCGGCGTGCCACCGGAACGGATCGTCGATTATCTGGCATTGATTGGCGATACCAGCGACAACATTCCGGGCGTACCTAAAGTGGGCCCGAAGACCGCTGCGAAATGGCTGAACGAGTACGGGGACTTGGACAACCTGTTGGCTCACGCGGACGAGATCGGCGGCAAGATCGGCGAGAACCTGCGCAACTGCCGCGAACAGATTCCACTATCGCGTCAACTCGCGACGCTCCGCTGTGACGTTCCGCTCGACGTCACGCTGGACGATCTGAAGCGGCGGGAAGTGCAGACCCAGACGCTGCGGGAGCTGCTGTACGAACTGGAATTCTCTTCCTGGCTGCGCCAACTGGAGGAGTCCGTCGATCAGCCGGGACACAAGTCGGTTCCGGAAACGCATCGGCACGGGGACTACCAAACGCTACTGGGCGAAACCGCATTGGACCATTGGTTGGAGCAGTTGGCGGCCGCCGAACTGTTTGCGTTCGACACCGAGACCACCAGCTTGAACTATATCGATGCCGAGATCGTCGGTCTGTCGTTCTCGGTCGAGCCGGGCAAGGCCGCCTATGTGCCGCTGATGCACGATTATCAGGATGCACCGCACCAGCTTTCGCGGGACCGGGTCCTGCACCGCATGAAACCGCTGCTGGAGGATGCCACCCGCCCCAAACTGGGGCAGCATCTGAAATATGACGCCAACGTGCTGGCCAATCATGGCATTACATTGCGCGGCATCGTCCACGACACGATGCTCGAGTCGTATGTGCTGAACAGTACGGTGACGCGCCACGACATGGATTCGCTAGCCGAACGCTATCTCCATCGACAGACCATCCATTACGAGGACGTCGCCGGCAAAGGTGCCAAGCAGATTCCATTCACCCAGGTGTCCGTGGAGGATGCGACCGCATACGCCGCCGAGGATGCCGATGTCGCGTTGCAACTGCACCGGACACTGTGGCCGAAACTGCAAACAGAACCGCGGCTGGAATCCCTGTACCGCGACATCGAAATCCCGCTGATTCCGGTCTTGTCACGAATCGAACGGGCCGGCGTGCTGGTCGACACCGCACTCCTGGCCGTCCAGAGCGAAGAGTTGGCCGAGCGCATGCTGGAGATCGAGCGGATGGCGCACCGAGCGGCCGGCGAGCGTTTCAACCTTGGCTCGCCCAAGCAGATCCAGTCGATCCTCTACGACAGACTATGCCTGCCGGTCGTCAAGAAAACCCCGACCGGACAGCCGTCGACCGACGAGTCGGTGTTGCAGGAGCTGGCCGAGACTTATGATCTGCCGCGGCTGATTCTCGAGCACCGCTCGATGAGTAAACTGAAGTCGACGTACACCGACAAACTGGCGGCGCAAGTCAATCCGAAGACGGGCCGGGTGCACACCTCGTACCATCAGGCGGTGGCAGCCACCGGCAGGTTGTCGTCATCCGACCCGAATCTGCAGAATATTCCGGTCAGGACTGCGGAGGGCCGCCGCATCCGACAGGCCTTCATCGCACCGCCCGGATACCGGATCCTGGCTGCCGATTACTCCCAGATCGAACTGCGCATCATGGCGCACCTGTCGGGCGATGCGAACCTGACCCAGGCGTTCGCATGCCGGGCGGACGTCCATCGCGCGACCGCCGCCGAGGTGTTCGGCGTCGCACCGGACCAGGTGACGGCCGATCAACGCCGATCCGCGAAGGCAATCAACTTCGGTCTGATCTACGGCATGTCGGCCTTCGGCCTGGCCAGACAGCTGAACATTCCGCAGAAGGAAGCCCAGCTTTACATCGACCTCTACTTCGCGCGTTATCCCGGTGTGCGCGCCTACATGGAGCAGACTCGGGAAACGGCGCGCAGCCGCGGTTATGTGGAAACCCTGTTCGGCCGGCGGCTGCACGTCGAAGATATCCACTCCCGCAACACCCAGCGCCGACAGTACGCGGAGCGCACCGCGATCAATGCCCCGATGCAGGGAACGGCGGCGGACATCATCAAGCGGGCGATGGTTGCGGTCGACGACTGGATCCAGGCGAGCGGCTTGCCGGTGCGGATGATCATGCAGGTGCACGATGAACTGGTGTTCGAAGTGAACGACACCAGCGTCGAGACGGTCGCCGAGGAAATCCGCAGCCGCATGAGTGCCGCGGCCGAGCTGCGCGTACCACTGGTGGTCGACATTGGAGTCGGTCACAACTGGGATCAGGCACATTGACCTCGGCAGCCGGCTCGGCGACACTGCCCCGGCGATCACGCGATTCTGGAAACCGCCATGCCAGCGCCACATTCGCAACCCCCATTCCGTCAAGACGATCGGGTCGCCGAGTTCTTCTGCGATTCCTGGTCGATCTATGCCCATGTCCTCGACCACAACTACATGTTCCATGACGATATTTATCGCAACGTGCACGGGTTTCTGGCGACACGCTTCGGCGCTCGCCCGTTCACTCTGCTGGATCTAGGCTGCGGCAGCGCGCGCCACCTCGCCGCGGCGCTGCAGGGTCTTGCCGTGGCCCGTTATCGCGGCTACGACCTGTCCGCCGTCGCGGTGGAGCATGCCCGGCGCAATCTCGATGGATTGCCCTGCCCGGTCGACGTCCGGCTAGGCGATCTGCTGGATGCGGTCGGAATGGAGCGTGACGCGTATGACCTTGTCTTTTCGAGCTTTGCGCTGCACCATTTGCATTCTCGGCAGAAAGCCGAATTCTTCTGCCAGGCCGCAGCGCATCTGCAGCCCGGCGGGGCTTTGCTGCTGGTCGACGTGATGCGGGATGAAGGCGAGGACCGCGGCAGCTACCTCGATCGCTACTGCAACTGGCTGGACTCGCACTGGACCACACTGCCGCCGGAGGCACGCGCACAGATCTGCGCGCATGTCCGAGACAACGATTTTCCGGAAACGGCCGGGCAACTCGAGCAGTTCGCTGCCGCCGCCGGATTGCGACCGGGCATCGAACTGCCCGGCTTCCTGCATCACCGCACAAGCTGTTGGGAGTCCGCCGTCCTGCGTTGAGTCGCCCCGCCAGACCGGTCTGGTATCCTTTCGATCCACTTCCACCCAAGATCGGCATCCGGCGGGCGACGGCCGATCCACGCCTCCGGCGCTACATCAGCACGCCGTGCCAGGCCTTCGCCAACTCACTGAGCGGGCTCATCGACGCTTGCAGAAGGACGCTCTTGCCGGTCAGCTAGCGACTCCTTATTCGCCCGGCCCATGATAGAAGGCCGAGTTGATCCGGAGCAGGAGCGAGCGCCAGCCGGATGCCGTTTGCGCCGAAACCGACGCTTCGCTATGATCCGGCCGAAGCCCGGTCCCATGTCGACGCCGAGCGTATGGCGACGATTGCCCACAAACGCCTGCAGAGGAGGAGCACACCATGCGAGCAGCGACGCCCACACTGATCATGCTGCTGGGAAGTATCACGATTTCCTGCGCGCAGAAGTCGATCGGCCCGACGAGTTTCACACCGTCCTACAAGAGCCAACTCGATGCCGCGGATGCCACCGTGGTGCGCCAGTGCGCGTCGGTTTCCGGCGTCAGTATCGCCAACAACCTGAAGGGGAAAGTGGTCGGCAAGCGGACGCTGGAATCGAAGGGGGTGCCGCCGCAGCCGATCACGGCGGAAGGCGATCTCGCCGGTTGGGTACGTGCGTCGGCCCGGGAAATGTTTCGACGCGCTTCGCTGAAAACCGCGGCCGCCGGCGCCCCGGCGCTGAAGCTATCGCTGTCCGAACTGCAGATCAACGAAAATGTGCACGTCAACGCCGGGTATGACGCTCGTGTGATCATCGATGCATCACTGCTCCGCGGCGATGGCACGGAGTGCTGGACGGCGCGCAAGACCGGGTTTGCGCAAAATTACGGCAAGCACGGTTCCGGCGAGGCATATCGCGAAACCATCGATCACGCCCTGGACCGGGCCATCATGTCGATCGCCGCCGACCCCTCGTTCCAGGAAGCAGCGTGCACGGGCTGCCGGAAATGACCGCTTGGCCCGCTGCCCAACGAACAAGGTTAGATCGTGAGAGCGAAGCGAACCACGATCTGAACCGGC
>CAZXXC010000075.1:0-20755 GCA_964644665.1 uncultured Methylococcaceae bacterium | reverse complement strand
GCCGACATGAGGAAGCCATGGCGTTAATCCGAACGGCAGAGGCGAGTGACACCGCGACGTTACTTCCTTTGGTGGCGGCTTATTGGGAGTTCGAGTCAATTCCCGGGTTTGATCCGACACGCGTCGCCCCACAACTTGACCGTCTGCTCTCAACGCCAAGCCTCGGAGCCGGTTGGATCGCCTTCACAGACAACATGGCTGTTGGGTACCTGCTTGCTGTGTACGTCTTCAGCTTGGAGCACATGGGGATTACTGCGGAGATCGACGAGTTCTTCGTCATTCCAGCCGGACGCGCTTCAGGGGTAGGCTCTGAATTGCTCCGCACGGCGGAGACCGAATTCATCCGAATGGGATGCACGAATGTATCCTTGCAGCTTTCACGTGAAAACGACTCCGCGCGCCGATTCTATCTTCGGTTCGGATATGCTGAGAGATCAGGGTTTGAGTTACTCGACAAAATGCTGCGCAACGGCTAACGAGGCGCTGCACCGGACGGCAATTGCGCTGCGCTCCATTGCCGCCGGTCTGGCCGGAAGCGCCCTTATCACCGCGCACGTGCATGGAACCTCTATCGGTCTTCCAGACCGTCTCCGATTCTCGAGACGATGATCCCCGACCCAGGCAGTCAAAAGCGGACGGTGTCTCCTCCTCCCCGGAGAAGGACGACCAGGCAACGGGGTTTTCTTCGAGGGGTTTGTGCGGAAACCGCCGTCTAGCCGGATGCGCTGGCCACGCACCGCCGAGCACGGAACTTCACGCGCGGCTTCCACGCCGGCTCGCGTGTCGGCGAACTGCGCATTGATCCACCCACTTCCGTTCGTCCAACGGTGTAAGATGACGTCCTCCCAGATCATGGCAGGGAGACGCTGAATGAACCCGCTGGCGCTGTTATGGCAAAGGCTGTTCGGTCCGAACGCCGCGCTGTCCGTATCACAAGCCGTACTGATCTTGGCCGCGGCGGCGGCGTTGTGGACGGCTTTCTTCACGATCCCGGCCGAGTCCGAAGGGGTCGTGCTCCGTTTCGGCGAGTACATCAAGAAGGTCCCGCCCGGCCTTCATCTGAAGCTCCCGTTCGGAATTGACCGGGTCCTCGAGGTCCCCACGCAACGGCAGATGAAACTCGAGTTCGGCTTCGCGACATCGGGAAGCACGAACCGGGATCAGGCGGGGACGGAACCGGCAAAAGAGCGATCGATGGTCACCGGTGATCTCAATTCCGCCTTGGTCGAATGGATCGTGCAGTATCGAATCACCGAACCGGAACGGTATTTGTTCGAGGTGCGGCACCCGGCGCAAACGCTGCGGGACATCTCCGAGTCGGTGATGCGCGAGGTGGTCGGTGACCGCACCGTCGATGAAATCATCACGATCGGCCGCGAGGACATCGAGATCACGGTGCTGAACCGGATTCGCGAACTGGCGAAACTCTATCGTCTGGGCCTCTCGATCAACCAGGTACAGCTCAAGAACGTGAATCCGCCGGAACCGGTGCAGCCTTCGTTCAACGAGGTGAATCGGGCGCAGCAGGATCGTGAAAACGTGATCAACCTGGCCAATGGCGAATACAACAAGGCGGTACCGCGGGCACGCGGCGAAGCCGACCAGCAGGTTCGTGCTGCGGAAGGCTACCGCTTCAAACGGATCAACGAAGCCGAGGGTGACGTCAGGGCATTCTCCGCCGTGCTGGAGCAGTACGTCAAGGCACCGGAGGTCACTCGGACCCGCATTTATCTGGAGACGCTGGGCGATGTCTTGCCGCTGGCCCGACAGCAGATCATCGTCGATGACGGTGTCCAGCAGGTCCTGCCGATGCTGCCGTTGCCGAACCGGGCGCTGGAGGGATCGAAATGATCCCGTCACGCTGGGCATTGCGGCTTGCGGTCGCCGTTGCGGCGCTCCTCTACCTGTCCGCGTTCACGGTCGATCAGACCGAACAGGCGATCGTGACCCAGTTCGGCCGTCCGGTGCGCGACCCCATCACGGACCCAGGGCTGCATTTCAAGCTGCCCCTGATCCAGCAGGTCACCCGCTTCGACAAACGCTATCTGGCATGGGATGGGCCCATGGTCGAAATGTCGACCAAGGACAAGACCTATCTGCAGGTGGATACCTTCGCGCGCTGGCGGATCACCGATCCGATGAAGTATTTCCTGCGCCTTCGGGATGAGCGGAGCGCCCAGTCGCGGCTGGAAGACATCCTCGGCAGCGAAACGCGGACCGCCATCGCCAAGCACGAGCTGATCGAGGTCGTACGCACCGACAAGGATCGTCAGCCGCTGCGGGATGAAAGCCTGGCAGGGCCGCTGTCGGGTGCGGGCACGCTGGGGGTGTTGCGTCCGATCCATTATGGGCGGCTGCAGATGGAGCGGGATGTTTTCGATGCCGCGGCGCCGAAGCTGGCCGAGTTCGGCATCGAGTTGCTGGACGTGCGCTTCAAACGGATCAATTACAACCCGGAAGTGCTGGAGCGCATCTACCAGCGCATGATCAGCGAGCGGCTCCAGATCGCCCAGCGCTTCCGCTCCGAAGGCGAAGGCGAAGCGGCGCGGATTGCAGGCAAGAAGGAACGCGATCTCAACGAGATCCGATCCAATGCGTACCGGCAGGTCCAGGAGATACGCGGTGAGGCGGATGCCCGGGCGACCGAGATCTATGCCAAAGCCTACACTCAGCGCCAGGAAGCCGCCGAGTTTTATCGGTTCCTGAAGAGCATGGAAACCTACCGCAAGGTCGTCAACGGAGATGCCACGCTGGTTCTGTCAACCGGCAGCGATCTGTTCACCCTGCTGAAGCGGCTCGAGCCCAGGAGCCGACCTTGATGAGCCGGCTGCCGCTGGCCGGTCACTCGTCGGGAGATGCGGACGTCGCGGTGGCTTCTTGCCGGCGCTGCTCCCATTCCGTCGGCGTATAGGCCTTGATCGAGATCGCGTGCAGTGCGCCGCTGGCCAGCGGTTGCTGCAGAGCGCCCAAGACCCTCTGATGTCGCCGGACCGTCGACAATTCCCCGAACGCCGGACTGACGACGGTGATCGAAAAGTTGCAGCCCTCGCCGTCCACAAGGATGCGGCAATCCGGCAGCACGGCTTCGATCAACGCACGAATTTCATCGGTTTCCATTGCGGCTTCACCTGTTGTGGAATCACGGACAGCATGCATCGGCGCGGCCGTTCCGACGTTCCAAATGACGACTTCGCCGAAGTCGGGCCGCGAATTGACGTGTGGCAAGGCCTGCCACGCATGCCTCTTGGTTCCCCGCTCTCCCGCGACTGAGTCGGACCGCGGCCGTGCCAAATTTCTCTGCCTATAATACCAGTAGCCTGCGCGAGTCCCGATTTTTCGCGACTTGCCGAGCACGCACCGGGTGCCGGCGAGAGGCTCCGCGGTAACTCGTAACTCATACGTGCCGGAGCTTCCATTGCTTGCGCCGATCCGGGGGCGTTGGGATAATTCGTAAGCAGAGTGAACGTACAATTTCCAGTGCGCCAGCATCGCCAGGGAGTTCATTGCGGGCAAACGTCTTCAGTCCGGAGACCGGGCCGGCGTGCCGAGGACAACTTTCCAACGGCGGATTCCGCTGCGTTTCGCACCCCACCAAGAGTATGCGAGTTCGGGCGAACTCGCCGCACAGCGTCGGATTCGCGACACGGTTCAGATGGATAAGGAGCAGGCATGAAAGCAGTAATCTTGGCGGGCGGCTATGGCACTCGCATCAGCGAGGAAAGCGGGGTCAGGCCGAAGCCGATGATCGAGATCGGTACCCACCCGATTTTGTGGCACATCATGAAGTTGTACGCGGCACACGGGATCAGCGAGTTCATCATCTGCTGCGGGTACAAGGCGCATATCATCAAGCAATATTTCGCTGATTACCTGCTACTCAATTCCGACATCACGTTCGACCTCCGGAACAATAAAATGGAGGTCCACCGCACCGATGCCCAGCCCTGGGTTGTCACCTGTATCGACACCGGAGAAAAGACCATGACCGGCGGTCGGCTGCGGCGGGTGAAGGAATACATCGGCAACGAGACGTTTTGCCTGACCTACGGTGACGGCGTGAGTGATAACGATATCGCCGCGACGATTCGCTTCCACCGGCAGCATGGCAAGCTGGCGACGTTGACCGCGGTACAGCCTTCCGGGCGTTTCGGTGCGTTGACGATCGCTGCCGACAACGATGCAGTCGAAGCATTCTACGAAAAACCTTCGGGTGACGGCGGCTGGATCAACGGCGGGTTTTTCGTGCTCGAACCTCAGGTCATCGACCTGATCGCCGACGATTCGACGGTCTGGGAGCGTGAGCCGATGGAATCGCTGGCCGGTTCGGGAAACTTGTTCGCATGGAAGCACCAGGGTTTCTGGCAATCGATGGATACGCTTCGCGACAAGGTGTATCTGGAGGAGCTCTGGAACAAGGGCGACGCGCCCTGGAAGATCTGGGATGCGTGAGCCCTCCCTTTTCGGAAATTGATATACGGCGGAATTCGGCATGGCGACATTCGATTATGCGGTGATCGGCGGTGGAATCGTGGGGCTGTCCGCCGCGATGCACATCGGTCAGAAGTTTCCCGGGGCGCAGGTGCTGCTGCTCGAGAAGGAGGACGAACCGGCGCGGCACCAGACCGGCCGGAATTCCGGGGTGATTCACTCGGGGATCTACTACAAGCCGGGCAGTTACAAGGCACGTTTCGCCAAGGCCGGTGCAGAATCCATGGTGCGGTTCTGCGAACAGCACGGTATCCCGTTCGAGGTATGCGGCAAAGTCATCGTGGCAACCAAGGACAGCGAGCTGGGGCCGCTGGAAAATCTCTACCAGCGCGGACTGCAAAATGGAGTTCCGGTCGTCAAGCTCTCAGCGGCACAAGTGCGCGAAATCGAACCGCATGTGAGCTGCCTGGCGGGACTGGCCGTCAAGTCCACCGGAATCACCGACTACCGCTTGGTTTGCCTGGAATACATGAAACAGATCGAACGGGCTGGTGGCACCGTGGCGATGAATGCCGAAGTCACGGGTATTCGTGATCTCGAACAGTCGCGAGTGATTCAGACTCGGGCCGGTCAAGAGTATCAGGCGAAATTCGTGGTCAACTGCGCCGGTTTGCACAGCGACCGTGTCGCAAGGGTGGCGGGCACGGATCCGAAAGCGAAGATCGTGCCGTTTCGCGGCGAATACTACCAACTGGTGCCGGAGAAGCGGCATTTGGTGAAGACCTTGATTTATCCGGTGCCGAATCCTGATTTCCCGTTCCTCGGCGTGCATTTCACTCGGATGATCGACGGCAGCGTCCACGCCGGCCCGAATGCGGTACTGGCGTTTGCGCGTGAGGGCTATTTCAAAACGGATTTCAACTTGCGCGACTTCGTCGAGACCATGACCTACCGCGGGTTCTGGAAACTCGCGCGGAAGCATTTGGGCGAGGGGCTCAAGGAAATGCATCGCTCCTTCAGCAAGGCGGCATTCACCCGCAGTCTGCAGCAGTTGATTCCCGATGTACGGTCCGAGGATCTGGTCGAATGTGCCGCCGGCATTCGCGCACAGGCGTTGACCGATGACGGTAGCCTGGTCGACGATTTCCTGATCATTCCGGCCCATCGTGCGATGCATGTTTGTAACGCGCCGTCGCCTGCGGCGACGGCGTCGCTCGAAATCGGCAAGGAAATCGCTTCTCAGGTGCCGGAGGTTCGGGACTGACGCATTGACGTCCAGCCGACTCGGCTTGGCTTTTCAAACGCTTCAACGGAAGAATTCACTCATGAAAATATTGGTCACTGGAACCGACGGTTATCTCGGCTCGCTGCTCGCTCCGCGATTGATGCAGGCGGGTCACGATGTGACCGGGGTGGACACCGGCTATTACCGGAACGGCTATTTGTTCAACGGCAACGGGGATCAACCGAAGACCTTGACCAAGGACATTCGCCATCTGGTGCTGGGGGATGTCAAGGGCCACGACGCGGTGGTCCACATGGCGGAACTGTCCAACGATCCGACCGGTGAACTGGCCCCGCACATCACCTACGAAGTCAATCACAAGGGGTCGGTTCGTCTGGCCGAACTGGCAAAGGAAGCCGGCGTCCGTCGCTTCATCTACATGTCATCGTGCTCGGTGTACGGTGTCGCCGGCGGCGATGCGCCAGTCACCGAAGAGACTCCGGTGAATCCGCAGACCGCCTACGCCGTCTGTAAGACCTTGTGCGAGCGTGACATCCTGCCGATGGCGGACGGGACGTTTTCACCGACGTTTTTTCGCAACGCCACCGCGTTCGGCGCTTCGCCGCGCCAACGCTTCGATCTGGTGGTCAACAATTTGTGCGGACTGGCGTGGACCATCAAGGAAATCGCGATGACCAGTGATGGGACGCCTTGGCGTCCGCTGGTGCATGGGCTCGATATCGCAAAGGCGATCGGTTGTGCGCTCGATGCGCCGATCGAGGCGGTACACGGCCAGATCTTCAATATCGGCTCCAATGCACAGAACTACCGTGTCCGGGAGGTCGCGGAAATCGTCGGGGAAACCTTTCCGGGCTGCTCCACCACGTTCGGTACCCAGGGCGCTGACAATCGCAGCTACCGGGTGAGTTTCGACAAGCTCAACCGGCATCTGCCGAGTTTTTCCTGCGATTGGGATGTCGCCAAGGGTGCCAGGCAGTTCCTGGAACTCTTCCGGCAGATCGACATGACGCGCGAAGAATTCGAATATCGCGGCTTCACGCGACTGAAGCAATTGCAGTTCCTGATCCGTACCGGCCAGATCGATCGGGACTTTTTCTGGAAGACCCCATTCTAGGCGCCGTAGCTGGCCCTGATCGCAGTGGCCTGTCCCGGCCGTCGCAGCAGCCGGCGGCCGGGGAATTGGCCCTTACAGGAGTTCATTCGTCATGATCTTTCATGAAACCAAGTTGAAAGGTGCCTATATCGTCGAACTCGACAAGCGGGAGGACGAGCGCGGTTTTTTTGCTCGGGCATATTGTGCGCGCGAATTCGAGGAGCACGGCCTCCGCCCGCAAATGGTGCAGGCGAATACCTCCTACAACCACAAGAAGGGCACTCTGCGCGGCATGCATTATCAAGTGCCGCCAGCCAGCGAACCGAAGTTCATCCGCTGCATTCGCGGCGCGGTCTGGGATGTGATCATCGACATGCGGCCGGAATCGCCGACCTATCTGGAGCACATCGGTATCGAGTTGAGTGCCGACAATCGCCGTGCGATCTACGTCCCCGATCTGTTCGCCCACGGCAACCAGGCGCTCACCGACGGCGCCGAGCTGTTCTATCTGGTGGGCGAATACTACACGCCGGGCTGTGAGCGCGGCGTGCGATTCGATGATCCTGCCGTCGGCATCGACTGGCCGCTACCGGTGACGGTGATCAGCGAGAAGGATGCGAACTGGCCGCTGCTTTCCGTCCAGGCCTGATCCGCTGGCCGCCATTTCACGCTGCAGTGCAGTGGTGGTATTCGACCGACGCCACCACTTGCATGCCAATATCGAGTACGGAAAGACCGTGACAGCCCGCATCGCAGTCGGATGCGGGCTGCCGACCGTGCCGTCAGTGGCTGACTGAAGCCTTGGCGCCCTTGGTCTGGCCGATCGCTGCAAGGGTTTCGGCGAACCAGGGCGTATCGATGTCGAACGGTTTGCCGCCCTTGATGCGCGGGAATTCGATCGCCCGGAGGACGTTGCCGCGGTCTTCATCGTGGCCGATCACGCCGGCCTCCCGACGAAATGCACACTCGACCGCGAGATCCGCACAGGACTTGATCAAACGGATGTCTTCGACGTTCGCCGCAGATGCGCGGGCGAAGTAACCGGATTTCTGCACCAGCGTCTTCTCGGCGCCGATCATCGCGGCGAACTGCTCACCGAACCACTTGCCCGGGTTCACTGCATCCAATTTGATGTGGCCGAAGGCATCCCGCGGAACTTCCTGGCCCTTGGCCTGCATCTCCGCGACGATGGCTTCGACGCCGGCGCCTTCCGAGATGAAGATGTTCACGCAGTCGACTTGGTCCATGACCATACGCAGGCGTTTCGCTTCGGCCGCCAGGTCGATTTCCATCTCCGGAACGAACACGCCGTGCACCTCATAGGACTCGCGCGAAAGGCCGAGTTCCGGCAGCCAATCGGCGCGGTCCAGCAGCTTCCGGTATTCCAGCGCGGTCGCCGCAGTCAGCCAGCCGCAGTTGCGGCCCATCACTTCGTGCACGATCAGCATTCTGGGATTGCTGTTGTTCTCCGCCACGACATTCCAGAAATAGCGGGCACCCTGTTCCGCGGCGGTCCAGGCTCCGAGTGACTGCCTGATCGGAAACACGTCGTTGTCGACGGTCTTCGGGAGGCCGATCACGGTCAGTCCATAGTTGTTCTTGGCCAGGAACGCGGCAAGATCGGCCGCCGCGGTATTGGTGTCGTCACCGCCGATGGTGTGGAGAATGTCGACGCCGTCCTTGACGAGTTGATCCGCAGCGACCTTTTGCGGATCATCCCCCTCCCTGACCAATCCCCGCTTCACGCAATCCTTGACGTTGGTGAGTTTCACGCGGCTGTTTCCGATCGCCGAGCCGCCGTAGCGGTGCAATAGTCCCGCCTTCGCGCGGACCTCCGGCGTCACCTTGTAGGAGTCACCCAGCAACAAGCCCTTGTAGCCTCCCCGGTAACAGATGATTTCGATGCTCGGATCGATTTCGGTGTAGCGCTCGATCAGGCTGCCGATGGCGGAGCTCAGGCAAGGCGCGAGGCCACCTGCGGTAAGAATGGCGACTTTCTTGGGTTTGTTCATCGGAAATTCTGACAATGTGATGGATGGATGGGCGCTGAAGATCGCACCCGTTGGTTTCGGTTGCGCATTTTAGAAAAAATCGCTGCATTTCACATCCGTCCCGGCGGTAGACGTGGCGATAGTGGCCGTGCCGCATGGGAAAGGCGTGTCGGCGCCGGGTGAAGGGCGGAGGATTTTTGGTGGAGAGCGGTTTTCGCGCGATAATTTCGACACCGGTCTTTCCATTCGCCGCCGGCCCGCGGAAACCGTTCCTGCAGATCCAGTCCAGTTACAGGCCTATGAATATCACCCTCCGCCAGCTCAAGGTGTTCGAAAGTGTTGCGAGACGCCTCAGCTTCACACGTGCGGCGGAAGAGCTTTATCTGACCCAGCCGGCGGTCTCGATGCAGATCAAGCAATTCGAAGAAGCCGTCGGCCTGCCGTTGTTCGAGCGCCTCGGCAAGAAGATCTACCTGACACGCGCCGGTGACGAGCTGTACCGGTTGAGCCGGACCATTTCGCAGCAGATCGAGGAAGCCGAACAGATCATCGAAGAGTTGAAGGGGACCGAAGGCGGCAAGCTGGTGGTCGCCGTCGCCAGTACCGTACATTACTTCGCGATTCGGCTGCTGGCCGAGTTCTGTGCCTTATATCCCAAAGTGCGCGTGAACTTCAAAGTGACGAACCGCAAGGGGTTGTTGCAGTTGCTGGACGAGAACGAAGCCGACATCGTGCTGATGGGACAACCCCCGGACGAGTCGGATTTTTTGGCCGAGCCGTTCATGGAAAATCCGCTGGTCGTGATCGCCGCGCCGAACCATCCGTTGGCGGGGCGGCGCGGTATCCGGCTGGACGAGCTGCGGCAGGAAACCTTCCTGATGCGCGAACAGGGTTCCGGTACGCGCACGTCGGTCGAGCGATTTTTCGCCGACAAGAGCATCGTGATCACGACCAGCATGGAGATGAACACCAACGGGGCGATCAAACAGGGGGTGGAGGTCGGGCTCGGGTTGGGGATCGTGTCGGTGCACACGGTGGAGCGCGAAATGGAAGACGGCCGGTTGGTTCTCCTCGATGTCGAGCACTTTCCGATCATCCGCCAGTGGTATCAGGTCCATCGCACCGGCAAGCGGCTCTCGGCCGCAGGTAGGGCGTTCAAGGAATTCGTCCGGCAGGAGGCGCGCCGGTTCGTCAAGGTCGATCTGCGAGCATTCCGGTCGATCGACAGCCAGGCCTCCTCGGTTCCAGCTCCCTGACGCGAGGTTCCGTGGGGTGCCGGCGGGCAAACGGACTGTGAGCCGTCGCCGTTCACGTGCCATGGTGTGGGTCACGTTGCTGCTGGTGCACGGGGAACCGGGTGTGTCCGGAGATCCTGTCGCGGGGCCGGCCGACGTCGCCCCGGTTGCCGAGGCTCCGCGACCGGAGTCCGATCCATCGACGGCTTTGCGGATCGGAATCGAGCGACAGCGCCTGGCCGGCCTCCGCACCGAGACCCTGCAAGGTGTGACGCTGAGTCGCGAGCAGGCGGTGCAAGGCAAGGTCGTCGACATCAGCTCGCTGCTCGAGCTCCGCACCCGCTATCGCGCGACCCAGGCCGAGGCACGTATCGGCGAGACGACGCTGGCCCTCGCGCAGAAGAACCGTGATCGCCTGGCGAAGCTGAGCCAGGAGTCCATCATTGCGACCAAGGATCTGGTCGCCGCCGAGTCCACACTCGCCACCGAGGCCACCAAGGCGACGACGCTGCGCCATCGCCTGCAGGAACTCCGCGAGGAAGCCATGCACAGTTGGGGGCCGGAGCTGTTCCGGCTTGCGATCGAGGATGACTCCGCACTGTGGGAGGCCTTGCTGAAGCGGCAGAAAGTGTTGGTGCTGGTCGCGTTGCCGGCCAATCATGCGCTGCCAGCCGGCACCCGGACGGTGCATATCTCGCGCAATCGCGACCGGTCGCACGCCGTCCGCGCCGACTTGCTCTCCCCGGCACCGAACACCGACCCGCTGGTGCAGGGCGAGACCTACTTTTTCCATGTCGATGCGGCCCACCTGCGGACCGGCATGCGGGTCGATGCGTGGATACCGCGCGGTGGTCAGGCGGCGCACGGCGTGTTTCTGCCGGCATCGGCGATCGTCTGGTATGGCGGCCTGCCGTGGGTCTATGTGAAGGTCGAGGAAGATGCGTTCCAGCGCATCGCGGTCCCCGACCATGAGGAGTACGGCGATGGCTGGTTCGTCCGTTCCGGATTGAAGGCCGGCGATCGGCTGGTCGTGGCCGGAGCGCAGTTGCTGTTGTCGGAGGAGATGCGCGGCCAGATTCCGCGCGAGGACGACGATTAGTGCTGGCGGCCATCATCCGCATCGCGGTGTTGCGGCGCGGCGTGGTGATCGCCGCGGCATTCGTGGGCCTCGTATTCGGTATCTATCAACTGAGCCGCGCCAGTCTCGATATCTTCCCGGAGTTCGCCGGCAAACGTGTCGTGATACAGACCGAAGCGCCCGGTCTTTCGACCGAATTGGTCGAGAACCTGGTTACGATGCCGTTGGAGCGCGCGCTGGCCGGCTTGATCGGCGTACAGCGGCTGCGTTCCGAGTCGATCCAGGGCTTGTCGGTGATCGTCGCGGTGTTCGACGACGACACCGATCTGTTCCGTGATCGCCAACTGGTCAGCGAACGCCTGGCCACGGCCGCCGTGCAGCTTCCGCCCGGCATCGGTCCGCCGGTTCTGGTTCCGCTTTCCTCCTCATCGGCGACGATCCTGACGCTGGGCCTCGGTTCGGATCGGCATTCGCTGCTGGATCTGCGCGATCTGGTGGACTGGACCATCGCGCCACGGTTGCTATCCGTGCCGGGCGTTGCCGATGTGAATGTGTTCGGCGGCGAGCGTCGGCAACTGCAGATTCAGGTCGACCGCGACAAGCTTTGGCGTTACGGCATCGACCTGGCGGAGGTCGAGCGCGCTTCCCGCCGGGTCGCCCCGCCGCGCGGTATCGGTTTCCTCGAGAACGCCAACCAGCGCTTCGGGCTGGTCCTGTCGCCAGCGAGTCAAGTGGGCGCAGCGTTGCGCGACATGGTGCTGTTGCGCGGCCCGCAGGGCAATGTGACGCTGGGCGATGTCGCCGAAGTGGTTTCTGCGGGCCGGCCCGCGTTCAGCGCGGCACAGGTGATGGGGAAGCCCGCGATCGTGCTGATGGTGATCGGCCAATACGGTGCCAACACCTTGGAGGTTTCGCGCGCCGTCGAGCAGGCACTCGATGAGTTCCGGCTGTTGTTCCGACAGCAGGATATCCAGCTGTACCCCCGGTTGTTCCGGCCGGCCGACTATATCGAGCGCTCGGTCAGAAACCTCGCCGGGCATCTGATGATCGGCGCGGTGTTGGTCATCGGTGTGCTGTATGCGTTCCTGTTCAATCTGCGCGCGGCGTTCATCGCGGCGCTGGCGATCCCTCTGTCGCTGCTCGGTGCGGTAATCGCGCTGTTGAACCAGGGGATCAATCTGAACATCATGGTGCTCGGCGGGCTGGCCATCGCGCTGGGTGAAGTGGTCGACGATGCGATCATCGATACCGAGAACATCGCGCGCCGGCTGCGCGAAATCCGCCGGGCGGCGGAGCCGCTTCCGGGCTGGCGCGTGGTGCAGGCAGCCTCACTGGAAGTGCGCGGCTCGGTGGTCTATGCCAGCTTCATCGTTGCGCTGGTATTCGTGCCGCTGCTGACGCTGGGCGGTGTGGCCGGCCGGTTGTTCTCGCCGCTGGGCTACACCTACATTCTGGCGGTGCTGATGTCGCTGGGTGTCGCACTGACGGTCACCCCGGCACTATGCCTGCTGCTGCTCGACCGGCCGGTGTCCGACGATCCGGCGCCGCCGCTGACGCGCTGGATGCGGCGCGGCTACCGGCGGCTGTTGACCGACTGGCTGCGACGGCCGATGGCGATCTTGCTCGCTACGCTGTTGATCTGCGTCGCCGCGCTGGCCTGGCTTCCGGGCCTCGGCGGGCAGTTCCTGCCGCAATTGCGGGAAGGGCATTACATCGTGCACACCGCAAGTCTGCCCGGTACCTCGCTGCAGGAATCGATCCGGCTCGGATCGCTGTTGACCGAGCGCTTGCGAAAGCTGCCTGGGATCGAGTCGGTTTCCCAATGGGCGGGCCGCGCCGAGCGCGGTGCCGATACTTACGGCACGCATTACAGCGAATACGAGGTGCGGCTGACGGAAGCCGCCGCGGCATCCGGAGCGGCGCAACAGCAGGTCCTGGACGATATCCGGGAACTGCTCCCGGAGTTCCCCGGCATCGCCTTCGAAGTCAACACGTTTCTGGTCGAGCGCGTCGACGAGACGATCAGCGGATACACGGCGCCGGTCGTGGTCAATCTATATGGCTCGGATCTGGAGCGACTGGATGAAAAGGCGCGCGAGGTCGCCGCTCTGGCCGCCACCGTCGACGGCGCGACCGACATCCTGGTGCGTTCCCCTCCGGGAACGCCGCTCGCGGAGATCCGGTTCCATCACGATCAATTGGCGAGTTGGGGGCTCCGCCCGCTGGAGATCATCGACAGCTTGGAAACCGCGTATGCCGGAAAAGTGGTCGGGCGCTACCACGAAGGGAACCGCGGCTACGACATTGCGCTGATCCTGGAGCCAGACCGTCGCGGACGCATCGAGAGCGTCGCGGATCTGCCATTGCAGACGACGGACGGCAGCCTGATCAAACTGGCCCAGGTGGCCGAGGTGCGGCAGACCGGCGGACGCTATAACATCCTGCACCAGAACGCGCAGCGGGTACAGACGGTGACTTGCGGCGTGGAAGGGCGCGATCCGCAGTCTTTCCTAGAGGAGCTCCGGGCCCGCGTGTTGTCCGAGATCCGCTTCCCCGCGGAAGTTTATCCCGATTTCACCGGTTCGGCGGCCGAACAGCGCGCCGCGCGCGACCAACTGATCGTGCATTCGCTGCTGGCGGCGAGCGGCGTCGTGCTGCTGGTCTATCTGGCCTTGGGCAGCGTGCGTCACTTGCTGTTGACCTTGCTGAACCTGCCGTTCTCGCTGGTCGGCGGCGTGGCTGCCGCGGTCTGGACCGGTAGTGTGCTATCGGTCGGCAGTTTGGTCGGGTTCGTGACGCTGTTCGGCATCACCGTGCGGAACACGATCATGCTGGTCACACACTACCGCCATCTGATCGAGGTCGAGCGGCAACCCTGGACGATGGCCACGGCGATCCGCGGTGCCGAGGACCGTTTACCCGCGATCCTGATGACCGCGTCGGTGACGGCGCTGGCGATGCTGCCGATCGCGATCGCCAGCGACAGCCCGGGCCGGGAGATCATGGGGCCGATGGCGGCGATCATCGTCGGCGGCCTGTGTTCCTCCACGGTGCTGAACCTGCTGGTGCTACCGGTCGTGCTGTGGCGCTGGGGGCGATTCGATCCGCCTGCCGAATCCCTCGGTACGACTTGTCGATGAAGCTCGTAATACCCCCTGTTGTTTCGGTCGCCGCCGAGGCCGGCACATTCCGGCCTCGGCTCGCGCGGCTCGTCACTGCGACGTGGTGACCCTGCCGCGGGTGAGCGCGATAGCCGATCATGACGGATTCCGGGCGCAGGGAGTCCCGGCAGCCGACAGGCGCAATGCCGCTGAGCGCGGGACTTTGGCGCCCGTTCGATGATGCAGCCTGAGGGAGTGCAGCGCGATGACCGCCGAGACGATGCTACGCGTCGGGGGCGGGTTGTTTCCCGCGCGCTCGCTGTAATAGCATGGCCGACAAGGAGGTCACATGGCTCGCTTCGGCACACTCGCGGTCTGGTTGGCGCTGTTGGCGGTCGGCTGCGCCAAGGTCGGGCCGGACTTCGAAAAGCCTGAAGGCAGCCTGGAGCGGGCGTGGATGGACCGCAGCGACCGACGCATCAGCACGAAATCGGGAGAATTTCGGAATTGGTGGCGTGTGTTCCACGATCCCACGCTGAACCGGCTGATCCGGACCGCCTACGAGCAGAACCTGCCGTTGCGCGTGGCGGGGCTGCGCATCCTGGAGGCACGCGCGCAACTCGGTATCGCGATCGGCGAATTCTATCCGCAGAAGCAGCACCTCGAAGGCTTCGTCGACAAGTTCCATTTGCCGCTGCGGGGGCTCAGCGAGCGGCTGCCTTCCGACGACGGTTTCGTCAACACGCTGTGGGTGGACCGGATCGGCCTGACGGCCAGTTGGGAACTCGACCTCTGGGGCAAGTTCCGCCGCGCGATCGAATCGGCCGACGCGCAACTGCTGGCCGCGGTGGCCGATTACGACGCCACGCTGGTCACGCTGACCGCCGATACCGCCAATTTCTACATTCGCATCCGCACGCTGGAGAAGAAGCTCGACATTGCGCGCAACAATGTCGAGGCGCAGCTCGGCAACCTGAAGATCGCGGAAGCCAAGTTTCGCGGCGGTACCTCCTCGCAGCGCGACGTGGAACAGGCCAAAACCGTGCTGGGCGGCACCCAGGCGTCGATCCCGAGTCTGGAAAGCCAGTTGCGCCAGACCAAGAATGCCTTGTGTCTCTTGCTGGGCATGCCGCCGAACGAGCTCGACAAGCCCTTGGGTTCCGGCGCGCGAACCGCGCAGATACCGGCGCCGCCGGTGCAGGCCGCAGTTGGCATTCCGCTCGACCTGCTGCGCCGGCGTCCCGACATCCGCCAGGCCGAATTCGCCGCGGCCGCACAATCGGCGCAGATCGGAGTGGCCAAAGCCAACCTGTACCCGGCTTTCTCGCTGAGCGGCAGCTTCGGTTTCGTGTCGTCGAACGCCGCGGGTAACAGCTTGAGCGACATCTTCCAATGGGGTAGCCATTTCTACCGGTTCGGGCCGGCGGTGCAGTGGAACCTGTTCAATTACGGCCAGATCACCAACCAGGTTCGCGCCCAGGATGCCCTGCTGCAGGAATTGTTGATCCAGTACCAGAACAGCGTGCTGAAGGCGCAGCAGGAAGTGGAGGACGGCCTGATCGCCTTCCTGAAGACGCAGGATGCTGCCGAGTATCTGGCACAAAGCACCGCGGCCGCGCAGCGTTCGCTGAATCTGGCGACGATCCAGTACCGCGAAGGCATCACCGACTTCACCACGGTGCTGACTGCCGAACAGACGCTGCTGCAGCAGCAGGATCAGTTCGCGACGACTCTGGGCGACATTGCCAGCAGTCTGGTGAACGTTTATCGGGCACTGGGGGGCGGCTGGCAGATTCGCGAAGGCTTGGATTTCGTGCCGGCACCGATCAAGGAAGCGATGGCAAAGCGCACCCACTGGGGCGATTTGCTGGAGCCGATGCCGGTGCCGAGCGAACTGCCCAACAATCAGATCCGGGCGCCGCAATGGTGAGGCCGCGCGCCGTATCCGGCGGGCCGAGCATGCCGGCATTGGAATGACAACGGGAGTCGGTCGGGTGAATAGCGCGAGTTGGAATGCTATCGGGGGTGGGCCGAAGCGGTTCGGGGTACTGGCCGCGTTGCTGGTTCTACCCTGCGGATGTGAACAGCAGAACACATTCAGGCCGCCGCCGCCCCCGGCGGTGACCGTCAGCCGGCCGGTCTGGGCGCCCATCAGCAATGCGCTGGAATTCACCGGCAACACCCAGGCCCTGCACACCGTGCAGTTGCGTGCCCGCATCGAGGGGTACCTCGAGAAGATTCTGTTCCAGGAAGGGGACATCGTCGAGGAGGGGAAGCTGCTGTTCGTGATTCAGCAGAACACCTACGAAGCGAAGTTGAAGCAGGCGCAGGCCCAGTTGCTCGCAGCGAAAGCGCGACTGATGCACTCGGAAACCGAGTTCGTGCGCTTCACCGGGCTGCTGCAACAGAACGCCGCGGCCCAGACCGATGTCGACCGCTGGCATTACGAGCGCGATGCCAATCGGGCCGAAGTAATGGCGGCCGAGGCGCAGGTCGAACTGGCGAAGCTCAATCTGAGCTACACGATGGTTCGCGCGCCGTTCAAGGGCCGGATCAGCCGACGCTACAAGGACCCGGGCAATCTGGTCGGAGCAGGTGAGGAGACGGTCCTGGCCGAGATCAACCAGATCGATCCGATCTACGCCTACTTCACGATCAGCGAACAGGATCTGCTGCGGGTGCGCGGCAGCGTGCCGCCGCCGGACGACAAGGGTTTCAAGCCGCCGGATGTACCGGTTTCGGTCGGGCTCGCGAACGAGGAAGGCTTTCCGCATCATGGGCGCCTGGATTACGCCGGCATCCAGATCGACACCAACACCGGCACGCTGCAGCTCCGGGCGACATTGCCGAACCCGGACTTCCGCATCCTGCCGGGGCTGTTCGTCCGTATCCGCTCCGAACGGCCGTCCACCGATCAGGGGCTACACGTGCCGGAGGATGCGGTCGGATTCGATCAGGCCGGGCCTTTCCTGCTGGTCGTCGACGACAACGACCTGGTCTCCCGTCGCGGCGTCACGCTGGGGCCGAAATCGGACAAGCGCTATGCGATCGCATCCGGCATCGGCGAGCGGGACCGGATCATCGTCAATGGCCAGTTGCGGGCGATCCCCGGCCGCGCCGTGACGCCGGTCGAGGCGGATCGCGCGAAGCCCGGTGCGGACAAAGCGTCGCAATGATTTCGACCTTCTTCATCGAACGACCGATCTTCGCGAATGTCATCGCGATCATCACCGTCATCCTGGGGCTGGTCAGTCTGCTGAACCTGCCGGTCGCGCAGTACCCGAACATCGTGCCGCCGACCATCCAGGTCACCACGCGCTATCCCGGCGCCAGCGCCGAAGTGATCGCCAAGACCGTCGGCATCCCGATCGAGGAAGGCGTCAACGGTGTCGAGAACTCGATCTACATGTCCTCGACCAGCGGTTCCGACGGCACTTACATCCTGACCATCACGTTCCGCGTCGGCACCGACCTGAACGCTTCGCTGAGCCTGGTTCAGAACATGGTCAACGGCCAGTTGGCGCAGTTGCCGGATGCGGTGCAGAAGCAGGGCGTGGCGATCAAGAAGGTGTCCACCAACATCCTGCAGGTCGTCAGCCTGTACGCGGAGGACGACCGATTCGACGAGACCTATCTGTCGAACTATGCGCTGATCAACCTGCAATACCCGTTGGGCCGCATTCCGGGCGTCGGCCAGATCAAGATCCTCGGCGCCGGTTCCTACAGCATGCGGATCTGGCTGAACCCGGAACGGCTGCGCTACTACGGCCTGACGACCATGGATGTGGCCGATGCAGTGCGCGATCAGAATACCCAGGTCGTCGCCGGCCAGCTCGGCGGCCCGCCGGTACCGGAGGACCAGAGCTACCAGCTCACCGTGAACGCTGTCGGCCGGCTGGAGGACGTCGCCCAGTTCGAGAACATCATCGTCAAGGCGGTGCGCTCGCCGCAAGGGGAGACCTCGGAGATCGTCCGCGTCAAGGACCTGGCCCGGGTCGAGCTGAGCCAGCAGATGTACGCCAATTTCGCGGCGCTGGACGGCCACAAGTCCGCGCAAATCCTGATCTATGCGCTGCCCGGAGCGAATGCGATCGATCTCGGCAAGAAGATCCGGTCAGCCGTCGAGGAGATGAGCCGCGATTTTCCGGAAGGCTTGAATTACGCGATCCATTACGACACCACCCACTTCATTCAGCAGTCGATCGACGCAGTCTACGAGACGCTGTACGAGGCCGGCGTCCTGGTTCTGGCCGTGATCATGGTCTTCCTGCAGAACTGGCGCGCGACGCTGGTGCCGGCGACCACCGTGCCGGTCACCATCATCGGCGCGTTCGCGGCGATGGCGATGCTCGGGTTCTCGGTCAACCTGATGACGCTGTTCGCGCTGATCCTGGCGATCGGCATCGTCGTCGACGACGCCATCGTAATCGTCGAGAACGCCTCGCACTACATCGAAAAAGGCTTGAGTCCCAAGGACGCGGCGATCAAGGCCATGGCCGAGATGACGGGCCCCGTGATCGGCATCACCCTGGTGCTGACCGCAGTGTTCCTGCCCTCGGCCTTCCTGCCCGGCATCACCGGCCAATTGTTCCGGCAGTTTGCGCTGGTGATTGCTTCGACCGCGGTGATCAGCGCGATCAACGCGCTGACGCTGAAGCCGGCGCAGTGCGCGCTGTATCTGCGTCCGCGCCCCGGGGACTATCGACCCAATGCGTTCTACCGTGGATTCAACCGGGTCTACGGCATCATCGAGACCGGTTACACCCGGATCGTCCGCTGGATGGTCGATCGCACCACGCTGATGGCGCTCGTGTTTTTCGCGGTGATCGCGGTCGGTGCCCTGCTGTTCGCGAGACATCCCACCGGTTTCCTGCCGGTCGAGGATCAGGGCTACGCGATCGTGATCGCGAAGCTGCCGGAAGGCAGTTCGCAGCCGCGTGTCCGGGCGCTTGCGAAACAGGTGGAGACGGTGCTGGGCAAGGCACCCGGCATCGCTTCCTGGGTCACGATCGGCGGCTTCTCGATGCTGGACATGGCGAACGTGTCGAATGCATTCACGACCTTCGCGATCTATCAGGACTGGGACCGGCGCGGCGCTGAGCTGAATCAGCGACAGATCCTGACCGGTCTGAAGCGCGAACTCGACGCGATCCAGGAGGGCCGCGTCACGGTGGTGATTCCGCCGCCGATCGCCGGGTTGGGCCAGTCGGGCGGTTTCCAGATGATGATCGAGGACCGCCGCAGTCTGGGGCTGGCGGAATTGCAGAAGACCCTGCTGGAACTGGTGCGTGCCGGTACCGCCCAATCCGGCCTCGGTTTCCTCGGTACCACGTTCAGCGCGCAGAGCCCGCAACTGTTCCTGGACATCGACCGCACCAAGGCGCGCTCATTGGATGTGCCGCTGAACAACGTGTTCGGGACGCTGCAGGCTTTTCTCGGTTCTTCCTACGTGAACCTGTTCACCAAGTTCGATCAGTCGTTCCAGGTCTACGTGCAGGCCGATGCGCCGTACCGGCTGCGCCCCGAAGACATCCAGAACCTGTATGTCCGCAATGTGCGCGAGGAGATGGTGCCGCTCGGCACGCTGCTGACGGTCGACCGGCGCGTGGGCTCGGAACTGGTCTCGCGCTACAACCTGTATCCGGCGGCGCCGCTGTTCGGTGCCTCGGCTCCCGGGTTCAGTTCCGGGCAGGCGATCGACCTGATGGAGCAGGTTGCGAAGGCCACCCTGCCGGCCGGCATGGCCTTCGACTGGACCGCGACCGCCTATCAGGAGAAGCAGCTCGGCAATACCGCCTATTTCGTTTACGCGCTGTCGATCCTGTTGGTATTCCTGGTGCTGGCCGCCCAGTACGAAAGCTGGTCCAGTCCGTTCGCGGTCATTCTGGTGGTGCCGATGGCGCTGGTCGGCGTGATCCTGGCGTTGATGATCCGGAGGTTCGACAACAACCTGTACACCCAGGTGGGCCTGGTGTTGATGATCGCGCTGGCCAGCAAGAACGCGATCCTGGTGGTCGAGTTCGCCCGCGAGTTGCGAGCCGAAGGGATGTCCATCGTCGATGCCGCGGTCGAAGCGACCCGCCGGAGGTTCCGTCCGATCGTGATGACCTCGTTCGCTTTCATCCTCGGCGTGGTGCCGCTGTTGAAGGCCGGCGGCGCTGGTGCCGCCAGCCAGCAGGCGATCGGCACCGTCGTGTTCGGCGGCATGCTGGCCTCGACCATCCTGGCGATCCCGTTCGTGCCGGTGTTCTATGTGATCACGCAGCGGTGGAGCGAGCGTCGCAAAGGCGGAAGGTCACAACCGTGCTCAGGTCAGCTTGAATCTTCAGCGGCCACAGGCGAATAATCCAACTCGGATATGTCGGGGAATCGCAATGAGCGCCAACCTGCACGACGAAGACTTCCATGCCTGGACCGAGCAGCAGGCCCGGCTGCTGCGGGCAGGCAGGCTGCATGAGGCCGACCTTCCGCACCTGATCGAGGAGATCGAGATGATGGGGGCCAGCGAGCGCCGGGAATTGATCAACCGCCTGGCCTTACTACTGGCGCATTTGCTGAAATGGCATTATCAGCCCAATCTGCG
>CAZXXC010000074.1:0-21048 GCA_964644665.1 uncultured Methylococcaceae bacterium | reverse complement strand
ATCACGAGGGATGGGATCAGGACATGGATCGGTGGCGCTGTTGGATCATTTTGCGGAGGTGGAATTTCCCCCGGGCCGGTTCTGGTATCGCGAGTTTCCCGAGGGCAGCAGCTTCCTTTGAACTTTATCAGGAAGCTTGAGAACCTCCGGTAACCATTCGACGACCTCGTCCGGCGTCCCGGAACCGCCCAGACCTCGCAGCGAATCGACAAGAGGCCCGAAGCAGCGAACAAACCGCACACCATCGATCTCGTTTAGCTCCGCTATTGCGGGGATCTTGTCTCGATGGTTACCTTGAAAGCACCGCGTAGCGACACCTTTGGAGCCGTGCACGATTCGGCCGTCACCGTGCCCGGTCGTTCAGCAGCAACGGCCCGAGTTGCAACAGTCGCCGCCGACCACCTGCAATCCCCCCTTGGTCACGGCGGGATCGCGACGCGTGTTCGGCGGCGCGCACCAGGCGACCGGTTCCGACAACGCATGCGGCGCGAGGCCGATGAAATCCACCGCGTACGGACCTTTGGTGATGCTGCGGAACGTCCGTTCGCATACGGCGATGCGCTCGCCGCGCGGGAAAATGTGGCCCTCCTCATCGCGCACCTCCTTGTAGGGTCCGCGATAGATCACCGCATGCCCACGGTCGAAGCAGTCCTTACCCGCGCCCTTCACGGCGGTCAATGTCACCGCGCGGAACTCGATGCCGTCGATCACGCGCCAGGGGTCGCTGTTCCATTGGTCCAGCCGGATCGCATGAAATCCGGCTTGTCCGAACGCCTCGATGAAATCCCTTTCCACGAAGGCGCCGGACACGCAGCCGGTCCAAAGCGTCGGATCCTTTTTCAGCGCCTCGGGAACCGGCTCGTCCGCGACGATATCGGAAATCGCCGCCCGTCCGCCCGGCTTCAACACGCGGAACACTTCCCGGACCAGTCGTTCCTTCTCGTGATCCGCAACCAGGTTCAGCACGCAATTGGAAATCACCAGATCGACGCTGGCATCGGCGATCAGCGGCCGATCCCTGCGCTGTGCGTCCTGCCAGGCTTGCAATTCCGCCAGACCGCGCGCATCGGTGACCGGCCGGGCCTTGAGATGTGCGTCCACGGCGTCCGGATCGAGCGCGAGATCCTGGATGTAGCCCTTGACGAAGCGAACCCGGTCGCCGCCCAGTTTAGCCGCCATTTCCGCCTGGTATTTCCTCGCCAGCGCCAACATGTCGTCGTTCATGTCGACGCCGATGACCCGGCCGGACGGCCCGACCAGTTGTGCGGCCAGATAGCAGATCTTGCCGCCGCCGGAGCCGAGATCCAGCACGGTATCGCCCGGCAGCACATAACGGGACGGGTCCCCGCAGCCGTAATCCTTCTCGATGATCTCCTCGGGCAGCAGCCGCAGCAACTCGCGGTCGTAATTCACCGGGCAGCACAAACCGTCCTCCCGGACCCGGGCGCCGTTCGAATAGCGCTCCAAGACCGTCTTCTCGACATTCATCTCGGGTTCTCCTCTCATCACTTGCCCACGACAACAGCCCCTGCCGGCGGGAGTCGCCCCCCACCGAACGTCATGCGCCCCTGCCGAGCGCGCCGCCGCAACTGCTGCCCGCCCCTGCGGTACATCCATAGCAGTGCCCGGCCACCCGGATCGAAGCACCACTCAGCGTCACATCCAGCAGGTCGCGCAGATGCGTGCGCGGCTCCGCACGGGCGCCCAAGCCCAGACCGAGCATCTGGTTGAAATCGCAATCGTAGACATACCCCTGCCAGTCCACACTGAGCAACGACCGGCACATGACATGCTCCAGGTTTTCCGGCCGGTGCGCACCGCGTAGCAGGTTCAGGTAGTCATCCAACCGCCCTTCCGAAACCAGGGTACTGCCGAAGCGCTGGATGGGCATGTTCGCCAGCACGTAAAGCCGGGTGAAGACGATGCCGTAGCGTTCCCGCAGCGTGGACCGGTAGGCGGCTTCCAGGGTCGCTTGCGCGGGCGGCAACGAGGCGCCCTGCGGGTTGTAGACCAGGTTCAGCACCAGGCCGGAACCGTCGCGGCCATAGCCGAGTTCGTTCAACCGGCCGAGTGCGCGGACGCTCTTCGCGAACACGCCGGCGCCACGCTGGCGATCGACATTCTGTTCGAGATGACAAGGCAGGGAAGCAATGACTTGGACGCCCTGCTGAGCCAGGAACTCCGCCAGATCGTCGTAGCCCGGTTCTTCCAGCACGGTCAGATTGCAGCGATCGATCACACGAATGCCGAGGCCCCTGGCGGCAACCGTCAGGTGGCGGAAGTTCGGATTCATTTCCGGAGCACCGCCGGTCAGATCGAGCGTCTCGACGCCGGTCCGGCGGAGGAAATCCAGAACCAGATCCGCCGTTTCGCGGTCGATCATCTCTCGCCGCGTGGGTCCTGCCGCGACGTGACAATGCAGACAGGCCTGATTGCAGCGATAGCCGAGATTCACCTGAAGCGTTTCCAGGGCGCGACGACGGATCGGCGGAAACGCATGGGTATTCAGCAGCGGAAGCGTGGCATGCATGGCGATTCGGAACCCAGTCAGTTTCGGCGAATGCAAATGCGGGGAATATCGTCCATCATCGGATGGCGACGACTGGCCCGGTTCTTCAGCTCTCCAACATCAGATTCGTTTCGTCCTGCATCCACCAGCGTCCGTCCCGGGCCAGCAGGGATTCGGCTTCAACCGGTCCCCAGCTTCCCGGCTTATAGCTCGCCAGGGTCGGCGTCTGATGCGCCTCCCAGGCCTGCAGGATCGGGTCGATCAGCGTCCAGGCCGCCTCGACCTCGTCGCCGCGGGTAAACAACGAAGCATCCCCTTGGAGCGCATCGAGCAGCAAACGTTCATACGACTCCGGTATCGCGCTCTGGCCGAACGCTTCGGCATACCGGAACTCCATATCCACCGAGCGGGTCTCGGCGACCGTATCGGGCGCCTTGACCTCGAAGCGAAGATGTACCCCCTCATCCGGCTGCAGGCACAGCACCAACATGTTGGATTTCAGCGTCTGCATCGGAAACATCGAAAGCGGCGGCTCCTTGAAACAGATGATGACATGACTCTGCTTCTCGGCGAGCCGCTTGCCGGATCGCAGATAGAACGGCACGCCCTGCCAGCGCCAGTTGTTCACGAACAGCCGGACCGCTCCGAAGGTCGCGGTCGCCGAGTGGGGCTTGACATCCGGTTCGTCGCGATAACCGCGGTACTGCCCGCGGACCGTATGACTGGCCACCTGCTCCGGCGTCATCGGCCGGATCGCACTCAACACTTTGACTTTCTCATTCCGCAGATGACCGGCGTCGAACGAGGCGGGCGGCTCCATCGCCACCAGCGACAGCAGTTGCATCAAATGATTCTGGAACATGTCGCGCAACACGCCGACGTTGTCGTAGAAGCCGGCGCGATGTTCCAGGCCGACCTGCTCGGCGACGGTGATTTGCACGTGATCGATGTAAGTCCGGTTCCAGATTGGTTCGAAGATGGTATTCGCGAAACGCGTGAACAGAATGTTCTGAATGGTCTCCTTGCCGAGATAATGGTCGATGCGGTAAACCTGGTTCTCGTGCAAAGACTTGTGCACCTGCTGATTGAGCTGCACCGCGGTGGCCAGGTCGGTCCCGAACGGCTTCTCCAGCACCACACGCCGCCAGCCATCCGTTTCCCGCACCTGTCCGGTCGTATCGAGATTCTCGATGATCGCCGGAAACAGCGCGGGCGGCACCGCCAGGTAATAGAGCCGGTTGGCCGCGTCGCCCTCCAGCCCCGTCAACGCGGTGTTCAACCGCGCGAAATCCGCGGCATCCGCGTACCTGCCCTGCTGGTAGTTCAGATTGGCCGCAAAATTCGCCCATTGCTCGTCGCCATACGAAAACCCCGCGAACTGCTTCATCCCCGAGGAGACATGTTCTCTGAACTGGTCATCGGAAAAGGCCTTGCCGCCGAATCCGACCACCTTGAAGGCTTTCGGCAAACGTCCTTTCAGGTACAAGTTGAAGAGAGAAGGCATCAGCTTGCGTTGCGTCAAATCGCCCGACGCTCCGAAAATGACGATACTCGTTACCATATCGCTGTTCATCCAGGTGTCTCCATGGCTGTTGACCGACCCCCGGGGGACCGGCGCGGCTTCGCTGGCAAGTCTAAACCGTCTCGCCGGCTTCGGTCAGCTTTGCGTTCCGACCGACCGGCAGCCGGCGTAGACCGCAGTCGAATTCGACGCATTCCGCGCCCCCGCGCCGGGCGTTGTCCATCGTCGAAAATGGGCCGGCCGTCATGCGGAGCATGGCTGCAGAAAACGTCCGGCGAGTAGGAATGACGCCTCGATGACCTTCTTTTCCAGACTAACCGGTATATTGAACGCCATGTCCCGAACCGTCACCACCATGCCGCCCGTTCGACCGCATTCGACAGAATCCGCGCTGGCGCGTCTCTTTCCGAACGAGCGGTTCGCCCGTGACCGGATCATTCCGGACGCTCCGACCGACGCCCGACCGTCGTACCGTTGCGAGCGCCTGAAGTTGATCGTGCAGTGCGACGGGCCGCCGCACTACCGGGAATCGGGGATCATCCTGCAGGACCGGCAGCAGGACGCGGCGTTCGAGACCATGGGCTACCGCGTGGTGCGTATCCCCTACTTCGTACAGTGGTCCGCCGAAGTCGCCGAGCATCTGTTCGGCCGCGACGACGGCTTGATCGAACCGGCCGGCCCGCAGGGATTCGTCGGCGACGACATGCCGTTGCCGGCCGACTTCTGCGCGCTGGGAATCGAGCGGTTTCTGCAGGACCTGAAGCGGTTCCATGCGGTCGCGAAGGACATCGTGACATCACTGCGCGCGCAGGTTCGCCATCACCGCGACCCGCGCCGGGTGGTGCCGCCCGAGCTGAAGGAACTGGTCGCGGACCACACGTCGGAAACCGAGGGCGTCACCAAGTTCCAGCTCGATTTCCGGGAATCGCCGCCGCCGGAAACGGATACTATTGCGGTCCTGAACGCCTGGCGAACGGTGCTGCACCGGCTCGGGCTGACCTCGCAGGATCCGCTGCGTTACGGCGGACTTGCCTTCGGCAATGTCAGCCGGCGTGTGGCCGGCACCGGAACGAACCGCCCCGCCCCCCTGTTTGTGATCAGCGGCAGTCAGACCGGCGGGCTGCCCCGCCTGACCGAGCGACACTATTGCCGGGTGACGGCGTTCGATGTTCGAGAGAACCGGCTCAGCGCGGAGGGCCCGATTCGGCCGTCATCGGAAAGCCTGACGCACGCGGCCGTCTACCTGGCCGCCCCCGCGATCCAGTGCGTGCTGCACGTCCACAGCCCCGAAATCTGGCGACAGGCCCAAGCGCTGGGCATCCCGTCGATCGACCGGTCGATCGTCTACGGCACTCCGGAAATGGCCAAGGCCGTCGGCGCGCTGGTCATCCAGCGGCAGTCCGGCATCCTCGCGATGGGCGGCCACAAAGACGGCATCGTCGCCTACGGATTGTCGGTCGAAGAAACCGCAGCGGAGCTGATCGGTTGGTTCGCCCGCGCGCTGCAGTTGCCGGCTGACTCGGCACCGGGACCCGGCGATCCGGATTACGCCTCCGCAACGACGAAATCGACGGCATTCTTGCCCTGACTCTTGACGCGGTACATCACCGTGTCGGCCATCATCATGGCCACCTTCGAACTTCGCGGCGGCGTTTGAAACGTCACCACCCCGATGCTGCAAGTGACCACCTGCCGATCGTCCGCGAACGTCCGGTTCAGCGAGTCCTGCAGCCTGGCGATCAGTCGCTCGGCGTCGAGGCGTTCGGCATCCGGAAGCAGCAGTGCAAACTCATCGCCTCCCACCCGCGCGACGACATCTCCGGTTCGGCAGTTGCGCGCCAGCAGATCGCCGACCAATTCGAGGACATGATCACCGCCGTGATGCCCGATGTCATCGTTGATGGTCTTGAAATCATCCACATCCAGATAAGCCAGCGACAGCGGCCGACGCGCATGGTCGGCTTGCCGGAGGTACTCATCGAGCAGTTCCGAGAAGGCTCTTCGATTCAACAATCCGGTCAGGCTGTCCCGGCGGGCCAACTGCCTTTCGTGGTCCAGACGGCTCCGGAGCGTGTTCATCGCAAACACGATCAGCAGAAACGCACCGCACGATGCCGACCATTTCACCGGCAGATAGCACGGATGATCGATCGCCAGCCGGCTCTCCAGCATGTCCGGGCCGACCACCAGGATGCTCGACAACGCACCGACCAGTGCGCCGGAACGCTTGCCGAGATACCAGGTCGCCAGGGTGATTGGAAATACATAGAGGACCGCGAGCGCCACCTCGCAGCCGGTCAGGATGTCGGCAGCTCCGGCGGCGACCCAGGCCGCCAGCACGGTCAGCCATTTCCGTCCCGGCGGCAGCGCGGCGAACCATCCATCGATTCGACTCCACATCGTAGGCCACTGCTCCGATTTTTTCGCCGCGCGCCGGGCGTGCCTCAGCGGTCGGCGGTGACGGCCCGACGACTGGGCCCGGTCAGCGTTCTGACGAATTCATCGGCCCGGCCGATCGAGCGTTCCATCGCGCCGATCAGGCCGGCCACGCTGCTGGCCATGCCCAACAGTTCGTCCTCCAGCGAAATGATCGCCTTGGCATTCAGGTTGTGTTTCAGGTACAGCACCTGGTCCTGGAACACGTTCAGGACCGGCTCGATCCGCGCCTCCGCGCGCCGCATCGCGGTGATCAGCTGGCCGTAGTGCTGCCGCGTCTGCTTCATCTTCTGCCGGCTGCTGGTCTTCAGACTGCGACTGGTGTACTGCTCCAGCTCCGTTTCCCATTCGGCGAACAGCGCTTCGGCGACGTCCTGTACCGCATCGATGCGATCGCGGACCGCCAGCGCCTTCGCGGTACTGTAGTCGAACTCGATTTTGAGCTGACGGTACAGGTCCTCGAGTTCGCCGCCTTCGAAGTGCGTCAGCGCGCTGAATTTGTCCAGCGCTGTCTGAAACTGGTCCTTGGCTTCCTCCAGACTGTCCCTCGCATTCTCGACCCGGGAAATCAGAATGTCGCGCTTGTGATGACCGACCGATTCCACCGCCCGGAAATAGAGCTTCTGGAATCTCGCGACGATCACCCGCACCAGCGGATGCCAGATGCTGCGGCCGATCTCGGCCAGGCTCAAACCATCCTCGTAGTCTCGTTTGCTCATGCGGCCATTCGTCGCTCTGCCGGGTCGCCATGGATCGCTCATTCTATCTCCGCTGGAATTGGAAAATCAGGCTGCTGCAGCCGCACATGCTCGACGAGAAAGTCGGGGATGCGTCGCTCCAGCCAGTAGCGGGGCCGGCCCGGCCACAATCCGGCGACGAATCCGACATGTCCGCCACCCGGGGTCAGCTCCATCCGGACCGGCTGCGCCAACTCGCTCGCGGTCGGAATGACGCCATCGGTCATGAACGGATCGTCCCGCGCCTGAATCACCAACGTCGGCGCCGAAATCGATGCCAGAAACTGGCGGGAACTGCAGCGGTTGTAATAGTCTTCTGCGTCTTCGAAATCGTATAGCGCGGCGACCACGCGCCGGTCGTAATCCCAGAACGACCGGACCGCCGACAGATCGCCCAACGCTTCGATCTTCCGCGCCTCGCCGGCACGGCCGATGGCGTGCAGATGAACCCGTTTGGCTTCGATATAGGCTTTCAGCTCCCGCAGCAGCCGGTTGCGGTAAAGCCGGGAAGCACCCTGGTCCATCCGGCTGGCGCAGAGATGCAGCAGCATCGGTACCGACACGGCCGCCGCGGCGAACGGGGCTACGCGCGGCCCCTGTTCGCCGAGCCATTTCAACAGCACGTTGCCCCCGAGCGAGAAGCCGACCACGCCGATCGGCACGTCCGGCTCGCGCCGGTGCAATTCCCGGTAGACGAAGTCGAGGTCACCGGTTTCGCCGGAATGGTAGCAGCGCGAGGTGTCGTTCATTCGCCCGCCACAACCGCGGAAGTTCATCGCCACCGTCCGGAAGCCGCGCCGGCGCAATGCCGCTTCCAGACCCAGGATATAGACCGAACGCGACGAGCCGGTCAGACCATGCAGCAGCAGCACCAATGGCGCCCTGCCTTCACCGCGCCCATCCAGTTCCAGAAAGTCGTCATCCGGCGTATCCAGCCGTTCCCGCACCCGCGGCGGCGCCGCCACGCGCCGGAATCCGGCCGCCCAGATGGTCTGGCGATGCGGGCCGCGTAGCCACCAGGCCGGGCGAAACCCGGTCGTCGCTTCAATCGGCATGCTCCGCACAAAGCGGTTCCGGGGCGTCTGCGGTCTCGCCGCCGGCGCGCAGGCCACGCACCAGCACCGGCTTCAAAAACCGGCCGGTATGAGAGGACGCATCGGCGGCGATCGCCTCCGGCGGGCCGGCCGCGACCAGCCGGCCGCCGCCCTCCCCGCCTTCCGGCCCGAGGTCGATGACCCAATCGGCGGTCTTGATCACATCCAGGTTGTGCTCGATCACGACCACGGTGTTGCCGTGGTCACGCAGTTGATGCAGCACGTTCAGCAACTGCTGGATGTCGTGGAAGTGCAGCCCGGTGGTCGGTTCATCCAGAATGTAAAGCGTATTGCCGGTATCCCGCTTGGACAGTTCCCGCGCCAGTTTCACCCGTTGCGCCTCACCGCCCGACAGTGTGACGGCATTCTGGCCCAGCGTCACGTAACTCAGGCCGACATCCAGCAAAGTCTGCAGTTTGCGCGCGACGACCGGAATCGCCGAAAAAAAGGCGGCAGCCTCCTCGACCGTCATCGCCAAGACCTCGTGAATAGTCCGTCCCTTGTAGCGGATTTCCAGCGTCTCGCGATTGTAGCGCTTGCCCTTGCAGACATCGCAATGCACGTAGACATCCGGCAGGAAGTGCATCTCTACCTTGATCAGGCCATCGCCGGCGCACGCCTCGCAGCGCCCGCCTTTCACATTGAAGCTAAAGCGTCCGGGGGTGTAACCACGTGCACGCGCCTCCGGTGTCGCCGCAAACAGCTCGCGGATCGGCGTAAACAGCCCGGTATAGGTCGCCGGATTCGAGCGCGGTGTGCGGCCGATCGGACTTTGATCGATGTCGACCACCTTGTCGAAATGTTCGAGGCCGTCGATACCGTCACAGGCCGCCGGATGGGTGGCGCTGCCGTTCAGTTCGCGGGCGACCCAGCGATACAGCGTATCGTTGATCAGAGTCGATTTACCGGATCCGGAAACCCCGGTGACGCAGACCAGCAGTCCGATCGGCAGCTCGACATCGATGCCTTTCAGGTTGTTCGCGCGGGCATTGCGGATCCGCAGGAGGCGCTCGCCGTCCCTCGACACCCTGCGAACCGGAATCGCGATCCCGGTTGCGCCGGAAAGATAGCGGCCGGTCAGTGAATCCGGGTGCCGCATGATCTCCTCGGGGCGGCCCTGGGCGACGATCCGGCCGCCATGCACGCCGGCGCCGGGTCCGATGTCGACCACATGATCGGCCTGCTTGATCGCGTCCTCGTCGTGTTCCACGACGATCACGGTGTTGCCCAGGTCGCGCAATCGGGTCAGAGTGTCCAGCAGGCGCGCATTATCGCGCTGGTGCAGTCCGATCGACGGCTCGTCCAGCACGTACATGACACCGACCAGGCCGGCCCCGATCTGGCTGGCCAGGCGAATGCGCTGCGCCTCACCGCCCGACAGCGTGTCTGCGCTCCGATCCAGTGTCAGGTAGTCCAGCCCGACATTAACCAGGAATTGCAGCCGCGCACGGATCTCCTTCACGATCTTCGCGGCGATGTCGCCTCGTTGTCCCGGCAACGCCAGTTCGGTGAAGAACGCCTCGGTCCGGCGGATCGGCAGCGCGGTCAGTTGCGGCAGATTGCGGTCCGCGATGAAGACATGCCGGGCGGCGCGATTCAGGCGCGTCCCCTCGCAATCCGGGCACGGCTTGTTCGACAGGTACTTCGCCAGTTCCTCGCGTACCAGCACGGAATCCGTTTCCCGGTAGCGCCGCTCCATATTCGGGATGATGCCCTCGAACGGATGACGGTGGACCATCCCGTTGCCGCGGGCGCTCGGCACCCGGAATGCGATCGTCTCGGTGCCGCTGCCGTACAGCACGATGTCCCGCGCCCGCTGCGGCAACGACTCGAAAGGCTGTTCCGGATCGAAGCCGTAGTGCTCCGCGAGCGAAACGATCATCTGGAAGTAGTACGCGTTGCGGCGGTCCCAGCCGCGCACCGCCCCGCCGGCCAGACTGAGCTGGGCGCAGTGCACCACCCGTTCGGGGTCGAAGAACTGCATCACGCCCAGGCCGTCGCATCGCGGGCATGCGCCCCGTGGGTTGTTGAACGAGAAGATCCGCGGTTCGAGTTCACTCAGCGAGTAACCGCAGTGCGGGCAGGCGTACTTGTCCGAGTAGACCAGTTCGGTCGCCGGTTCGTCCATCTGGACCGCGAGAGCAATCCCCTCGGCCAGACGCAGCGCCGTCTCGAACGACTCCGCGAGGCGCTGGCCGAGTCCGGCTCGCACCTTGAAGCGATCGACCACCACCTCGATCGTATGCTGGCGCCGGAGATCCAGCTTCGGCGGCTCGTCGAGCTCGTACACCTCGCCATCGATGCGGGCGCGGACGAACCCTTGCGATCGAAGATCGTCCAGTACCTGCAGATGCTCCCCCTTGCGCTGATTCACGACCGGCGCGAGCAACATCCAGCGACTGTCCTCCGGCTGGCTCAGCAAATGGTCCACCATCTGGCTGATGGTCTGCGCCTGCAGCGACACGCCGTGCTCCGGGCAGCGCGGAATGCCGGCACGGGCGAACAGCAGCCGCAGGTAGTCGTAGATCTCGGTGATGGTGCCGACGGTCGAGCGGGGATTGTGCGAGGTCGACTTCTGTTCGATCGAAATCGCCGGCGACAACCCCTCGATGTGGTCGACATCCGGCTTCTCCATCACCGAGAGGAACTGCCGAGCGTAGGCGGAAAGCGATTCCACGTAGCGCCGCTGTCCTTCGGCGTAGATGGTGTCGAACGCGAGCGAGGACTTCCCGGACCCGGACAGTCCGGTGATCACGATCAGCTTGTCGCGCGGCAAATCGAGGTCGATGTTCTTTAGATTGTGGGTGCGGGCGCCGCGGATCTGTATCGTATCCATGCCACATACAAGCGCTGGGGAGAACCTGATACTATACGAAGTCTTCCGACCGCATAGCAAAACCTCCTTCGCGTGAAGCCAGAGCTGGTACTCGACTCCCCGATGACGCGCGCCGAGTTGCGCGCGAGTCTGTCGCTGGCGGCAATCTACATGTTCCGGATGCTGGGTCTTTTCATGATCCTCCCGGTCTTCTCCGTCTACGCCCGCGACCTCCCCGACGCCACCCCGATGCTGATCGGTCTCGCGATCAGCGCCTACGGTCTGACTCAAGCCGTGCTACAGATCCCGTTCGGCCTCTGGTCCGACCGTTACGGCCGCAAGCCGCTGATCGCGCTCGGCCTGGTGCTGTTCGCCGCCGGCAGCGTGTTGGCCGCGATCAGCCATTCGATCTACGGAATGTTGGCCGGTCGGGCGCTGCAGGGCGCCGGCGCGGTCGCGGGCGTGGTGATGGCTCTAGCGGCGGATTTGACGCGCGAGGAACATCGCACCAAGGTGATGGCGCTGATCGGAGTCAGCATCGGCCTGTCGTTCGCGATCTCGATGGTCGCGGGTCCGGTGCTGGCCGGATGGGTGGGCGTACCCGGACTGTTCTGGATCATCGCCGGGCTTGCGGCGGCGAGTCTGCTGCTACTCTACGGGATCGTACCGGACCCGGCCAGCACCCGTTTTCATCGTGATGCCGAAGCGCAGCCGACGAAGTTCGGGGCGGTGCTGACAAACCCGGAACTGCTGCGGCTGGACCTGGGAATTTTCGCGCTGCACCTGATCCTGACCGCGACCTTCATTGCGCTGCCGTTGATCCTGAAGGACCGCATGGGGCTCGATACCGCGGAGCACTGGCGCATCTACCTGCCGGTGTTTGCCTTCTCGCTGGCCGCGATGATCCCGTTCGTGATTCTGGCGGAGAAACGGCGCAGGATGAAGACCGTTTTTCTGAGCTTCATCGGCCTGGTCGCCGCCGCCGATGCCGGATTGTTTCTGCTGGGCGATACGCTGCTCGGCATCGGTCTGCTGTTATGGCTGTTCTTCACCGCGTTCAATCTGCTGGAAGCGACATTGCCGTCGATGGTGTCCAAAGCCGCCCCGCCCGACTTGAAAGGTACCGCGATGGGAATCTATTCCACCGCCCAGTTTCTCGGCGCATTCGCCGGCGGAATCGGCGGCGGCCTGGTCTATGGCCACTTCGGTCCACAATATGTTTTCATTTTCTGCGCCGTCGTCGCCGCACTCTGGTTGGCGCTTGCGCTGAACATGAAACCGCCACGGTATCTCAGCAGCCTGCTGGTCAATGTCGGCGCGCTGCCGGGCAGTGAAGCCTCGTCGCTGGCGCGTCATCTGCTTGGAGTGCCCGGCGTCGCCGAGGCGGTGGTTCTGGGAGACGACGGCGTCGCCTATTTGAAGGTCGAGAAAGACATGTTGGATCGCGACATGCTTCGGAACCTGCTGTCCGGCTACTCGGAGAGGAATTCCGCACCGAAAGCGGAAGCTACATGGGGCGAGCACGGCGACGGACCGTCTGCCGGCATCGACAGCCGTCCATCAACCATACCGTAACGGAGATCGCTCATGGCTTCGCGAGGCGTCAATAAAGTCATTCTGATCGGAAACCTCGGTGCCGACCCGGAAGTTCGGTACATGCCGAACGGGGGCGCGGTGACCAATCTGCGGATCGCCACCTCCGAGTCCTGGAAGGATCAGACCACGGGTCAAACCCAGGAACGGACCGAATGGCACTCGGTCGTCATGTATCGGCGCCTGGCCGAGATCGCGGGCGAGTACCTGAAAAAGGGCAGCAAGGTGTATATCGAAGGCAGCCTCCGTACCCGCAAGTGGCAGGACAAGAACACTGGGCAGGATCGCTATACCACCGAGATCATCGGCAACGAAATGCAGATGCTCGATCGAGCGACCGGCGGCCCGGGTGTCGGCGGCGCGGACAGCGGCCCCTCCTCTTGGACCGACAACGGTCCTTCGGTCCAGGAAAACTACGCTGCACCGGCACGTGCACGGGCTGCAGGTCCAAAACCGACGCAGAATGCAGCCGCCGAACCGTTCGATGACGCATTCGACGACGACATTCCCTTCTAGCCGCGCCCGCCGGCTTCCGGTACCGGCACCACGAGGAGGTCAGACGCCGCCATGAACGAACCGCAGTTAGACCGTATCGCCGGAGAACCCGCGAACAGCCTGGGCAAACGTCTGAGCAAGGCGCGCAAGGCGCGCGGCTGGACCCTGGGTTATGCCGCCAGCCAACTGCGGCTGCCGGAAGCGACCGTGGAAATGCTGGAGTCCGACGATTACGGCCGGCTTCCCGCCGAAGTGTACGTCAAGGGTTACCTGCGCAATTATGCGCGTCTGCTGAGACTCCCTCCGGAAGACGTCGTAACGGCCTATCTGGAGCAGCGCGGCGCCGGTCCGCTGGAACCGCCGGCGAACAACACGCAGACCGGCCGGGCATCTCCTCTGCCGGCGGCTCCCCGTTCGAGTCACCGGCCACCTCAGCGGGCAACCGCATCGAGGCGCGATGCCCGTCAGACACCGCCGTCGGCCGGCAGCGGGGCGCTGCGCTGGGTCGCTGCTGCCGTGTTGCTCGGATTGATCGCGACCTGGTGGTGGCCCGACGAGCAGAGCAACAATTTTCCGGCTTGGCTGACCGAACTGCGCTCGACGATCACGTCGCTGCCGGCCCCGGATCGAGGCGATCGGGTGGAAGACTCGACCGACCTGTCTGAGCCGGGCGACATGCCGGAGATCTCTGCCGCGCCGTCGGCGCGACAGCCCATGCCCGTCCGCTCGGCGGATCAAGACGCCAGTTCGACGATGCCGGCGCAGCCCGAAACACCGCCTGCGGTCGCGGAGCCCGACGCCCCGAAGGAGCCGGTCCCGGACACCCTGGTACTGCGTTTCGAAGACGTGTCCTGGGCGACGGTGATCGACGCGGACGGCAAGCGGCTACTTCACGCCACCGGCGAGAAAGGCGCCGTCAAGACGCTGACCGGCAAAGCGCCGTTCAATTTGACGATCGGCCGCATCGCCAACGTCGGTATCGAGTTCAACGGGCAGCCGGTATTTTTCCCAAACGCCAAGAACCGCGCGACCGAGCGCTTTTCGGTTCCGCTGAAGACCGCAAACTGATCGATCAACCGGATCGGCAGGCGTCCCCTATCTTGTCCTGAAGACGGACGCCCCAAAAAGGAAGTCCCGGGCATTCCTGCGACCCTCGTCGTCCATGAACTTCCCTTTCGCTGCCCGGGATGTTCGGCCTCGCTTCGCTTCCTTGGCCTCCGCCGACTGGCGTATCCGATTCCCCCCATCGGTGTGGGCAATTTAACGTCTTTCCGCGGACCACATCAATGGGTAAAAGTACGTAGTGCACGCTGCGACTGCTCCTCTTCGATCTGGTTGAGCACAACCATGCGGATCAAGGCAGCCAGCGAACGGGTGCCCATTTTCTGCATCAAACCCTCCCGATGTTTTTCGACAGTGCGCTCGCTGATGCCGAGCTCCGTCGCCATGAGTTTGTTGGAACTGCCCTGTATCAGATGCTCCAGCACCTGTGCCTCGCGCTCGGAGAGTTGCGCCAACAAGCCCTTGACCCGCCCCCGCTCCTGCTCCCTCTCCTGAATCTGCTCGTTCAGCGCCAGTGCCAGCCGGACCCGTTCCAGGATCAGCTGGTGGGTCGCCGGCTTCTCGATGAAATCGAACGCACCCGCTTTCAGCGCCGTCACCGCCATCGAGATATCGCCATGCCCGGTGAACATGATCACCGGCAACGTCGCACCCTGGTCATTCAGACGCTCCAGCAAACCCAAGCCGTTGAGCCCCCGCATCCGGACATCCAACAACATGCAGCTCCAACGACACTGCCCCGGGCGCTCCAGAAAATGCTCAGCCGAGTCATACAGTTCGACCTTGAAGCCCGCCGATTCCAGCAGCCATTTCAGCGATTCCCGCATGTCGCGGTCGTCGTCCACGACAAATACGGTGGCCACCTCCTCACACTTCATGGTCGTCGCGACCCGCACTGACCGGCAGCAGAACGTGCCAGGTGACTCCCTCGCCCGGGGTCGAATCGGCCCACAGCCGCCCGGCATGCGCCTCGACGATGGTCCGGCAAACCGACAGCCCCAAGCCGATCCCATCCCGCTTAGTACTCACAAACGGCTGGAACAGCCGGTCGACCACCTCCGGCGCAAAGCCCGGACCGGAATCGCTCACTCCGATCTCGATCTGGCTACGGCTGGCAGTGATCCTGGCCCACAGAATCAATTCGCGGCGCTGTACGGCCGCCTCGTCCATCGCATCCATCGCATTCAGTACCAGGTTCAGGACCAGCTGTTGCAGGTAGACCGACTGTCCCCAAACCGGTGGAAGGTCCGGTTCGACGTCCAGATGGAACCGCACGGACTTGCGTTGCACGTCGCCGTGAATCAACGGCAGAACCTCCTGCAGCATGGCATCGATTCGGACCTGTTCTCGCCGGAGCTCGTGCTTCCGCACCAGATCCCGAATTCCTGATACGACTTCGCTGGCGCGGTTGGCAAGTTTCAGCATGGTGTCCATGAGCTCGCCCAGCTCAGGGGTCGCCTCGAACAGCTTTCGGAACCGCAGCATCGCCCCGCCCGCGTAGTTCGAGATGGCACCCAGCGGTTGATTCAGCTCGTGTGCCATCGTTGCGGCGAGTTCGCCGGCGGTGGTAAGGCGTTGTGCATAACAAAGTTCGTCCTGCTGTTGTTGCAGGCGCACTTCCAGCCGCTTCCTTGGGGTGATGTCCATATGGGTACCGGCGGCACGCAGTGGCCTCCCCGAGGCATCCCATTCGAACACCTTGCCCCGCGTCAGTACCCACAACCATTCTCCGTCTTTGGTCAACAGCCGGTGCTCGGCTTCGTAGAACGGTGTGTCGCCGCGGAAATGAGCTTCCAGGCGCGCCTGTACCAACGCCATGTCTTCCGGATGCAGCAAGCGCCTCCACTCTTCCACCTTGGGAGCAATCTCGTGCGGCGCGTAACCCAGCATGGTCGCCCAGCGGTCGCTGTAAATCACCGCGCCGGTCTGGATGTTCCAGTCCCACAGACCGAGATCGGCGCCCATCAACGCCAATTCCAGCCGTTGCTCACTGGCCCGCAAGGCGTCTTCGGCGCACTTGCGCTCGAAAATCTCCGTGTTCAGTCGATAGACGGCCTGTTCATGCGAAGCGATCTCCTGTCCCAACCGGTTCGCCAGCGAGGCCAACTGAGACGGGCTTGGCAGCGCAAGCGCACGCGGGATCAAGCCCCACAGCGAAACCGCGGTTGCGGTCGACAACAATGCCGTCGCCGCCTTGACACCGCCTTGCGCGACGTAGCTCGGATGCCACAGTGTCCAGACATCGAGCACATGGGAAGTGCCGCAGGCCAGAATGAACAGCGCGAACAGCGTGAACATCCAGCGATAGACCAGATCCGCCCGCCGCATGATGAAATAGCCCAGTGCAAACGGAATGGAGTAGTACGAAAGGGCGATCAGCGAATCGGAGACGACATGCAGCGCGATCAGCGGCTTGTTCCATTGGAAACACGAGCCGTGCGGCAGGAACTGCGCGCGCGCCAAGCCAGCCAAGAAACCGTCGAACATGGATCACCCCTATCGCCCGAAAAACTCGCACTCCCCGACGGCCCGGATTGCCGCCTCCTGCTGCTCGATGCTCCGCACCAGATCGAATTGAACCGCCGCCCGCAGCAGATTTTGACCGGGCTCCGTGACCTTGAAGTAAACATTCCCTTCCAGGTGATCGGTCAGAAAGCGCAATCCGAGTTCGAACGGGATCAGTCGAATCGCGTCGAACAGGAACTCCACGTCCTGCTCGGTCAACGTCGCGCCGGCTTCGGCAAAATAGCCGGCCAAAATGGCTCTGCAGATTCGAAGATCAAAATGTGCTGCACACACCCCGCCGCCTACCTCACCGACCCGATTGCAGCACGAGCGCAGGCAGTCGCCCAGGTCGTAGTGGATCAGGCCGGGTTTGACGGTGTCCAGGTCGATCAAGCTGAGTGCCTTACCGCTAGCCGCATCGAACAGCACATTGTCGAGCTTCGGGTCACCGTGAATCACGCGCAGGCGGAGCCGGCCGCACGCCTTCGCATCTTCCAGCACGCCGACGCCGACACGGCGCTCGTCGACAAATTTCAGGCATGTTTGTACCGCCGCATCCGGCGCGAAGCCGCCGGCATGGTCCGCCAGAACTTCGTCGAGCCGGAGGAGATAATCCGGAGTGATATGAAATCCGGGCAAGGTATCGTGCAGAAGCCGCGGGTCGAGATCGCTGACCAGGGTATGAAAACATCCGAGCGCTCGGCCAACTTCCCGAGCCTGCGACTCACTGGTCAATACGTCAAAGGACACCGCACCATCGACGAAAGAACAGAGGCGCCAGAACCCGTCAGCGTCGGCGACCCAATCCCGTCCCTCATGGGTTCTGACGATGGCAGGCCATCGGAGTGATCGGCCCGCCTCGGCCGGTATTCGGCCGACGTGGTCCAACAGCGTCCGCAGATTGGCCTGGACCCGTTCCGGCTCCGGAAAGACGACTCCGTTGATGCGTTGCAGGATTCCCTTCCAGCCGGAATCGGTCCGTACCAGGAAGGTGTCGTTGATCAGACCGTTGCCGTGGGGCCGAATTTCGACAGGCGTCCCATCCAGAACGAACCTCCGGGTCACGTCTCCTGCGCGTTCGCCTGGATGCGGCTCCATCGCTCAGAAATCCGGTTTGCTCTCCGTCAAACCCAGCCGGCGCCGGGTGCGCTCCTTCTGCTTCTCACTCTTGCGCAGCAGCACATAGACGGCTCCAGTGCCGCCATGGAATCCCTGCGCGCTGTGAAACGCCATGACTTCGTGAAACAACGGCAACCACTTCGCCAGATAGCTCTTCAGCATCGCAGCAGGCCGGTCCGGCCGCCGACCGCCTTTGCCGTGATTGATCAGCGCGCAGCGGATATCGTGTTTCATGCACTCGCGGATGAACGCGAACACTTCGCGCCGCGCTTGTTCCACGGTCAATTGATGCAGATCCAGCGTCGCATCGATCGGGTAGGCGCCCTGGCGGAGCTTGCGGAACACGCCATGCTGAATTCCCGGCCGCATGAATGTCAGCACGGCTTGCGGATGAACCCAGTCGACGAAGGCGGTGGTCAGGAAATTGTCGTCACCACCGATCGGGCGCTGTGCGGCATCCCGACGGTAGGCTTGACCGATCGAACGTTCGGCTTTGGTCTTCAGCAACAACCGATCAGCGGGCTTGAGCGGCTGCACATCGGCCGTCTCTCGCGCGAACAGCTCGCGTTCTTCATTTCTCATCGGGATCGACCGTGGCCGGTGTGGTAGGGGGGTCTACTGCCTCTCTTCGGGCGCGCCGCGCCCGGATCGTTGTCATCCTTCGACGGTTGCAAGGTTACCAGAAACGCTTTCCCCTTATCGAGTGCCTTGGGCGTCGGTCGCCAGCAGACGCCCGGCTTGTCTGGCATGACGAATCTGACGCGCCGCCGAGCGACCGGATCGGGACGGCCCATCGAGGCTCCCGACCTCCGTTTTCCGATCTGCCAGGAAATCCGGAATACGCCTCAGGCCGCTCTGCGCGAAATCCCGCTGCAGTCGTTCGGTCACGATCGCCTCCGGCTCACCGAGCAACTCGGTCAACCCCCGGAATACGGCGTCGAACAGCCGGTGGAGCGCGATCTCGTGAGTCTTGCCGATCTCGCGATAGAGCCAGTCGCTGAACGCGAGGAAGCGGCGGAACGGAGCATCGCCCAACAGCAGGCGTGTCGCGCGCGGAAATCGCCCGGAATTGCCGACCAGATCCCAGTAGCGGGCAAACCGGTTCAGCCGCTGGACGTCGGAGAACGCCAAATCCCTGCTCTGCAGAATCGTGTACGGCGGATCAGGATCGAAGACGATCGAAAATTCGGCCGTATGGCGTGCAATCGGCGCTCCGCGCAGCCGCTTCAGCAGTCCCACCTGGATTTCATGCGGATGTAAGGCGACCAGGCGGTCGAATCCGGCACCGAACGATTCCAGGCTTTCACCGGGCAAACCGACGATCAGGTCGACATGGAGATGGACGTCCGTTTCGTTGCGCAACCACGCCAGATTGGTCTCACTCCTGCCATTGTCCTGACGCCGGCTGATCCGCCGCTGCACGGCCGGATCGAAGCTCTGAATGCCGATTTCGAATTGCAGCGAACCCGCCGGAAACTTCCGGATCATGGCCTTCAGCGGTTTCGGCAGCCGGTCCGGGACCAGTTCAAAATGCAGGAACAGCTGCTCATCCAGCCGTTCGAGGAAGAACTCGAGGATCCGGAGGCTGGTTTCGACTTTCAAATTGAAGGTGCGGTCGACGAACTTGAAATGCCGGGCACCCCGATCGAGGAGTTCTTGCATCGCTTGCAGAAAGCGATCCAGATCGAATGGCGCGACCCGTTCATCCAGCGACGACAGACAGAACTCGCAGCGAAACGGGCATCCCCGGGATGCCTCGACATAGATCAAGCGGTGCGCAATGTCCTGCGCGCTGTAGTATCGATAAGGCAGTTCGATATCCGACAAGCTCAGCTGGGTCGCACGAATCAGCTTCCGCTGTGGCGGTTCACCGCTCAGAACGGCCTGGCACAAAGCGGGAAACGACCGGTCGCCGGGACCGAGGATGACATAATCGGCGGCAGCGACGATCGATTGTCCGGCGGTCTCATGGCTGACTTCGGGGCCGCCCAGCACGATGACGATGGTCGGATCGACCCGCTTCAGGATGCGAACCAGCTTGGTCGTCGGCTCGACATTCCAGATGTAAACGCCGAACCCGATGATCTTCGGGTGGTGCGCCAGGATTGCTTCGGCCAGATCGCTCGGACGATCCGAGACGATGAATTCGAGCAGCGCGGTCCGATCGCGCAGATTCCCCATGTTCGCATACAGATAACGCAAACCCAGTGACGCATGGATGTGGCGGGCGTTCAGCGTGGACAGTATGATCATCGAATGTGCGGCAATCCGGCGCTTTGCGAGCGTAGTTTACCGCATGGATTCGGCACCGTGCCGTGGTTGCACCACTCTGTTGCCCGTCGATCTTCCGGGGGGCGATTTGGCTTTCGCGACTGCGACCGCACTCGCACGAAATCTGCACCAAATCGCCACCCGTTGCTTTGTCAAGAATCGCAGAACACCCGTCCCAGGGTCTACTGAAGCTGCGATCGTTTGGCCGCAGGCCAATCGGGCCATAATCTCGGCGTAATTACTCACCATCGCTGCGGTCATTCCAACGGAATGACACGACCGTTTGGTGAATCTTGCCACGGTGCGATGGCGCCCCGACGGACGAGGCTTGACCGCTGTGAACCGCTGCATCCTGCAGGCATTCGGGACCGGTCGTTCTCCCGACTCGTCGCCGAACCACGCGGGTTGCCGGCCATGGCAACGTGTCGCAGGAGTGGCCTCGATCATGACCAAGCGGCCTTTCAGCAGCAGCACCCCAGCAACCCCGGATTCGCCATGATGTCGTTCAATTTCCAGGAAAACTTGATCGGCCTCAGGATCAATCGCAGGCCACGGGCGAGCGCTGCGTCCGCGGTTCTTCCAGGCCCGCAAAGTGCTCCGTAGCTACCACCGATGTCCTGCGCGCTGCTGCATCCTGATGTAGGACTACACCTTACGGCGATGCTGAGCCCGGCGCTTTCGGCGAGCGACATCGTCACCGCAGCGGCGGCGGATGTCATCCGCCTTCAGCGGTGGCTCCGGAAGTTTGGACAGGAATTTACCGGAACTAAGTAATGGGATGGTCGCCCCTCTCGCAACGGCATCAAAGTGCCACGGTGGTGATCTAAGGGATTCCACTGCAACGAAAGAGGCGACCACGATGAACCTTACAACGATCGGATTGGACTTGG
>CAZXXC010000073.1:15535-21272 GCA_964644665.1 uncultured Methylococcaceae bacterium | reverse complement strand
CCGCTAGCGTGCCGCGATTGTCTGGTAGTTTCCAATACCGGTCAAGGTCGAGGCCAATCGCCAAGGAACGCTTCGCGCCCCAGGTAGCGGAACCGCCGGCTTCGCGTGTTGCTGCCCGGCGCAGCCATGCTGACCTCCTGAGACGGCGACGATGCGCGGCATCGCGTGATGAATCAATTCGTTGTCATGCCGGCCGCCCGGCGATCGGCAGCGAACGTCTTGCACACGGGACTCTCGACACAAGCTCCTGACTTTCACTGTTGACTATTGGCGGAGATTTGTCACTATGCCTCGGCCGGGCTGTTGCGGTCGGCGACGAGCCGGCGCGCCATGCTGTAGGAACAGTAGGGTAGCGCCACTCCCGAACGCCGCCCGGAAGGTGCCGAGCGCCGCCTCAAAACCCGGTTTCCTGAAGCCGTCGCCGGGAAACGGTCGCTGCGGCTCTGCTGAGTGACTCAAAGCATTATGTCAGGGGGATTTATGTCTATCGTCCATCGATGTGCTGCGGAGGTGTTGGGTACTTTTTGGCTGGTATTCGGGGGGTGCGGCAGCGCAGTGCTGGCCGCCGCATTTCCGGATGTCGGCATCGGCTTGCTCGGTGTGTCGCTCGCATTCGGCCTGACCGTGATGACCATGGCCTTTGCGATCGGCCACATATCGGGATGCCACCTGAACCCGGCGGTTTCCGTGGGTTTATGGGTTGGCGGCCGATTCAAGGCTGCGGAACTGCTTCCTTACATCGTCGCCCAAGTCGTCGGCGCCGTCGTGGGCGCACTGGTCCTCTATCTGATCGCCAGCGGGAAGGCGGGCTTCGACACCAGCGCCGGTTTCGCGTCGAACGGGTATGGCGACCACTCGCCCGGCGGCTATTCTCTCGGGGCGGCATTACTGGCCGAAGTGGTCCTGACATTCATGTTCCTGATGATCATCCTGGGTTCCACTGATCGACGCGCGCCGGCAGGTTTTGCGCCGATTGCCATCGGCCTCGGGCTGACCCTCATCCATCTGATCGGCATACCGGTGGACAATCTGTCCGTCAATCCGGCGCGCAGTACCGGGCCGGCTTTGTTCGTCGGCGGTTGGGCGCTGATGCAGCTGTGGGCATTCTGGGTGGCCCCCATCATCGGCGCTGCGCTGGCGGGCTTGACCTACAAATGGCTGGGCGCACAGAACGGGCGTTAGGATCGTCCTACGGCAATGGCCGGGCAGGCGGCAGCGGCGCTCGGCGCGCCGCCGCCAAGCTCCCGGCCGGACATGGCGGAACGCGCTCCAGAATCTCGACCAGCTTGAGGACTCGGAATCATGTCCACTCCACCGAAACAGCGACCGCGCTGGGCCATCGGCGCCGCGTTGGCACTCGCTTGTTGCGTTCCTGCCACTTTCGCGGCCCAGTCGACCATTGTCGACGGCAGCCTGTGGAAACAGTCCAGTCCCGCGGAACGTCGCGCCTACCTGGTCGGAATCGGCAATACCATCACGATCGGCAACCTGTATGATCAGCAAAAGGTTCCCGGCCAGCACGCGACGTTCATGCGCCGGCTGGCGACGGTGATCGCGGAATTCCCGGTGACGTTGGAAGCCGCCGAGCAGCGCATCGACGCTTGGTACAACAGCCATCCGAACCAGCTCGCGAAGCCGGTTTTCGCAGTCCTTTGGCTCGAATTCATCAAACCTCACCTCGGCCCGTTGCCGAAGTGAGCCACACCGGCGGAGATGCTGCAATGAAACGTTCACGTCTGACCATCCTTCCGTTGTTGACTGCAGCGGTCCTGACCGCTTGCGCGACCCTGGGCGGAGCCGCACTCGGCGCAGGGATCGGAGGCTTGTCCGGAAATGCCGGAATGGGTGCCGCGATAGGCGGTGGTGCCGGTCTGCTGGTCGACATCCTGCGATGAATCGCTCGCTACGGAACACCCGACAGCGGCAGGATGCCGCATGCCAGCCCCCTGGACCGAAGGCGGAAACGTCAATCCTGATTCGGCCGGGAAAATCAACCCTTAGCGTATGAACGGAGCCGAGACCGATGAGTATGTTTGAAGACTTGCTAAAGAGCGCCTTGGGCGGCGAGCCGTCCGCGGCGCAAAACCAGACCCAGAATCTGCTGCAGGGCCTGCTCAATGTGGTGAACAACGCAGGCGGAGTTCAAGGCATCATGAACCGGTTCCGGCAGTCCGGGCTCGGCGACGTCGTCGAATCGTGGGTCGGAACCGGCGAGAACAAACCCATCAGTGGTGAACAGCTCGCCAGCGTACTGGGTCGCGACAAGGTCGATGCGCTCGCCCGGCAGGCAGGCATCCCGGTTGCAAAGGGCGCCAATGCGTTGGCCGAGATGTTTCCCGCCTTGGTCGACAAACTGACGCCGGATGGCGTGCTGCCCGACAAGAGCCAGTTGATGACCATCGGTAAAGTGATTCTCGGCGGCCTCGGCGTGGCCGCCGCCGCAACGGCGGCGGCCGCAGTCTTCCGTAAGAAGGGAGAAGAGGAGACCGCCGCAGAGGAGGCAGTACCCGCATCTTCCGTCGGCACGGAATCGGCCGGCACCGCGGGGCGGTCCTATACGGTCGTCTCCGGAGACACCTTGTCGAAGATTGCGAAGCAATTCTACGGCGACGCGAATCAATGGAATCGGATTTTCGATGCCAACCGCAATGTGCTGGACGACCCCAATCGGATCTTTCCGGGCCAAGTACTGCAAATCCCGTAGCCGCCGACGACAGCCTGCGCCATCCGGTATTACCGGATGGCGCAGGCTTTCAACACCACTCGCGTTTCGTCCGACCTCATTCCTTGATGCTGCCGAGCATCAGCCCTGCGAGATAGTAGCGCTGCAGCGCGAGGAACAAAACGACTACCGGCGCGACGGTCAGCACCGCTCCGGCCATCATCAATTCGGTATCCTGGGAATGCTCGCCGAGCAGATTCGCGACAGCGACGGGCAGTGTATACATTTCCCGCTCGGTCAACACGATCAGCGGCCACATGAAGTCGTTCCAGGAACCGAGAAAAGTGAAAACCGCCAGTGTCGCCAAGATCGGCTTGCACAATGGCAGCATCAGTGACCAGAAAATGCGGAATTCCCCCGCTCCATCGATCCGCGCGGCATCGAGTAGACTATCGGGAATCGACATGACGTACTGGCGCACCAGGAAAATCCCGAAGGCACTCGCGATGCCCGGCACGATGACGCCGGCATACGTATTGATTAGGCCGAGTTCCTTCATCAGCAGGAACAGCGGCAGCATGCCGACTTGTCCCGGCACGACCATGGTTGCCAGCAAGGTCTTCAACAGACGCACGCGCCCCCTGAAGCGCAGTTTTGCGAAGGCGTACCCGGCCGATGCGTTCACCAGAACGGCGAGGCCGGTGACCGCCGCCGCGAGCAGCACGCTGTTGCACAAGTAGCGCACCATATCCAGGCGCGCGAACAGGGTGCGGTAATGCTGCCATGTCGGCAACCCCGGAAGCAGACGGGGCGGATACTGGCTGGCCTCGAATGCGGGCATCAGCGACACGGAAACCATCCAAACCAGCGGGAACAGGGTCAGCCCGGCCAGCATCGCGAGCGTCAGGGTAGCCAAACAACGTCCTAGCACGACGCACATCAGGACCGGCTGGGTCCTAACCGACTGCGCAGCCACAACGGCAGCGCGGTACCGACCAGCACGATCGCGAACAGCGCGAACGCAACCGCCGCGGAATATCCCAGGTTCCACCAGCGGAAACCCTCCTGATACAGCAGCAGAGCCATACTGAGAGTCCGGTCCGACGGGCCGCCCTGGGTCATCACATAGGGCTCGGCGAAAAGCTGCAGATAGCCGATCATCGTCATCAGCCCGACGAAAATGAATGTCGGAGCCAGCATCGGCAGCGTGATCCGGAAAAACTGCTGAGGTCCGCTGGCCCCATCGAGGGCCGCCGCCTCATATAAGCGCTCGGGAATACTCTGCAGTCCCGCGATGAAAATGATCATGTTGAAGCCGAAGTTCTTCCACACCGCCATCAGGATGAGCGCCGGCATCGCCCAATCCGGATCACCCAGCCAGTCGATAGGATCGATACCAAATTGAGCCAGCGCCAGATTCAGGATGCCGTAACGCGGGTGGTACAGGTAACGCCAGACCACGGCCACGGCAACCAGCGTGGTCACCACCGGCAGGAACAGCATCGAGCGCCACACCGCGTGGAAGGGAATGTCCCGGCGGTTGACCAGCAACGCGGCGCCCAGCGATACAGCCACCGACAGCGGACCGCCCACCATTGCAAAATAGCCGGTGTTCCGCAGGGCAACCCAAAACCGCGGATCATTCAGCAGTTGCCGATAGTTGGTAAAGCCGACCCAGCGTAGATTCCTAAGATCCCCCAGTGCATAAATGTCGAAATCCGTGAAGCTGAGGATCAACGCACCGGCTACCGGCAGCATGAAAAAAAACAGAATCAGGCCGAGTGCGGGCGCGAGAAACCCCAAAGGCGCAATCCCGAACTGCCGCATGCCCGCCGCCTCCCGTTACAACAAACATCACCGTGCCGAACGTTAACGGCCCTTCGACCATCCGCTGCGGGACCTCGATGCAGGGTCGCGATGTGATTTGCCCGCGGCCCGCCCCAGCCAATCAAACGCTGATTCGCAACCGCCCGGTACAGAACAGCCTCTCGAACCGCATCCTCGTCGACGGCTTGCAGTTTCCCGCAATCCCCGAGCGGGAGCAATCGCACATCGACCGGAGGCTCTTACCCCACCCGCTTCCGCCGTTTCCCGCGACAACAGGTGCTCCATCGCGTTCCCACCGATCCCATGCCGACCGCCGCCGGCGTGGCCATTCACGGCCGCTGCGTGCACGGCGGCGAGCGGTGCGCATGCAACCAGTGACCTATTCCGGCTATCCGTGGTAAAAAGGCGCCGAGTTCCCCGGCGGCGAGGCTTCCCGCTTGCCGCAGAGGCTCCGCCCGGAAACGGACGGGTCATAAAGAAATTTGAATAACGATTCGGAGGAGGAGAACAGAATGTCGCTAAACATTGGGGAAATAATCTTCGAGCGCCTCAAAGGACCCGCCCTCGACCAACTGGCCAAGGCCGTGGGCGCCGGACCGGAAAAGACGCTCGCGGCGTCGAGGGAAATCGTCTCGGCCATCCATTCAGAACTGACCAAGCGACTCGCCGCTGCAGATGGAGAAAAGCTGCTCGGCTCGGCGCTCGAAGCGGTGGATGCCGGTACTCTGGATAAACTCGGCGAGGTCATTGGCAGCCCGGATTTCGCACCTGCCAGCCGCAACGGCCGTGCGCTGGTGGTTCGACTCTTCGGTGACGGCACGATCAGAGGCATCGAAACTCAGATCACGAAAACGACCGCAATGACCGCACCGGCCACCCAAGCCTTGGTGGGGTTGTTGGGTCCCCTGGTGTTTGCGACGATCAAACGCGGCAATCCCGGCCTGAGCGTCGGATGGTTGATCGGCCTGCTGTGCCCTCAGAAACCGCGTGCGCCGCTCGAACTGCGCCAGTCCGCGCCCGCGCGCGCGGCGGCTCCGGTGCCCCAATCGTTCGCGGCTCCAGCTCCGGCGGTTGCCGCGCGTGCTGCCGTCGGAGTTCAAGGCCTGAAAGGCGAACCGGGCCCCCGGGGTCCGCAAGGTCCGGCCGGCCCGAAAGGTGATCCCGGTCCTGCTGGTCCGCAAGGTCCCAAGGGCGATGCCGGACCTCCCGGTCCACGCGGCGAAGCAGGACCACCGGGACCGCAAGGTC
>CAZXXC010000073.1:12684-15435 GCA_964644665.1 uncultured Methylococcaceae bacterium | reverse complement strand
GTCCGCCCGCGCCGAAGGGCGATCCCGGTCCCGCAGGCCCGCAGGGTCCCAAGGGAGATGCCGGACCTCCCGGTCCACGCGGCGAAGCAGGACCACCGGGACCGCAAGGTCCGGCCGGCCCCCAAGGCCCCAAGGGAGAATCCGGTCCGCCCGCGCCGAAGGGCGATCCCGGTCCCGCAGGCCCGCAGGGTCCCAAGGGCGAAGCCGGACCCCCGGGCCCCAAAGGTGATCCCGGTCCCGCCGGGACGAAGGGAGAACGGGGTCCAGCCGGACCCGCCGGCCTCGGCCTGATCGCCGGGGGAAATTCCGGTCAGGTGCTGGCCAAAGCGTCCGACCGCGATCACGACTGCACATGGGTCACGATCGGCGGGGTTGGCGGCGAATCATCGGCACTGCTCACCGATGCGCTGAGCCAGATCAAGGCACTGGAGGAACGCATCGCCAAACTAGAGGGCGCTGCGAAACGGAAGAAGACAACGAAATAGCGGTATCACCGCACCAACCGCCACCCCCGAAAGCGCTGCATGCAGCGCTTTCGGGGCCGCCCCACACAGCACCGCGACGGCCATATGTCAGACGACAACAACCGCTACCGCCGATCGGGTCTCGACCGCCGCGGCTGGCGCCCCATGCCAAAAGTCCCGTTCGTCGACAGCGATGGCAACCTAGTGTCGCACGACCGCAGAAAGACCCCGGACCGGCGGCGCGACCGCACACAACCTAGCAAAGACACAGGCCACGAGTAGCCGGCAATGGATACGTATCGGGTGATCCGGGCCGGCCAGGAAACGGCGAGCATCGGCGGCACCCCGCCGGCAGGCGCACCCCCGACCACACGGGGATACAATCACGCGATCGCATCGCACGACACCGCGGCGATCGACGCCGGCTCCGACCCAGCCGACCCGGTTCGCTTCCAAACCGAAGGGGAACCCCCATGAAGACTCAACCAATCCACGCCAAGCGCTGGCCGCTGTTTTCGGCAATGATGATCGCTTGGTCCACACTCGCCGGTGCAGTGCCGGCCGAAGATGCCGATAAGCTTCTGATGGAACGTGCACGGCAATGGTTCAAGCCCCTCCCCGACGACATGGCCACGGTCGAGCATCCGACATCCACGGCAACGGTGACGTTGGGTCGCAAGTTGTTTTTTGACCCGCGCATCTCCGTGGACGGCACCGTGAGCTGTGCAAATTGCCATCGGCCGGCGCTGTATGGGACAGATGCTCTGCCGCAGTCGATCGGCGTGGACCATCGTTTGAACGCCAGAAATGCTCCGACCGTGTTGAATGCCGCGCTGCAGATCAAAGCGCACTGGATCGGTGACCGGGAGAATGTCGAAGAGCAGGCCGCGAAATCCCTGGTCGGCCGGAACAGCTTCGGCAATCCGGACATGGCTGCCGCGGCGCGGCGGATCAAACAACTGCCCGGCTACGAGGCAGAGTTCCGGCAAGCGTTCCCGAACGATCGCGAACCGATCACGCCGGAGAACTGGGGGAAGGCCATTGGCGCATATGAGCGCACACTGGTTACGCCGTCACCGTTCGATGCTTATCTCAAGGGTAACGCCAACGCGCTGAGCCCCGCGGCGCAAGATGGATTGAAGGCATTCATCGAACTCGGTTGCGTCAGTTGCCACAACGGTGCCGGCCTGGGCGGTACCACGTTCACGAAGTTCGGCATTTTCGGCGAATACTGGAAGGAAACCGGCAGCCAGACGGTCGATGAAGGGCGTTTCACAGAAACCAAGGACCCATCGGACAAATGGGTATTCAAGGTCCCGATGCTGCGCAACGCGGCAATGACGCCGCCCTATTTCCACGACGGATCGGTGGCGACCCTGGCCGAGGCAATCCGTATCATGGCCAAGCTGCAGTTGGACAAGGAGTTGAGCGCGGAGCAGCTCGATGCGCTGTCAGCCTTTCTGGCCAGTTTGACGGGTCAACTGCCAGACACGTTTGCGACTGAGCCAGCGCTCGCTCCGAAAGCCTTCACTGCCGCTACGCCGTGAGCCTTCCCATCGCCCGAACTCCGGTGCGGCTGAAGGAGACCGGAGCCGCGGCGGCCGGGCGCGTACCGGCCGAGGCGGCGGCCGCAACGACCTCCAGCGCATTGACGGACCTGATCAATATCTCCCGGCGACACGCTTGGGCTGTATGCCGAAGTGCCGGGTAAATGCCGCAGTGAAACTGCTGGCATGACGGTAACCGACAGCCACCGCTGCCACTCCGACCGGGCAGCGGGCGGATTCCAGCAAACGATAGGCGTGGTTCATCCGGATCTTCAGCAACACACCATACGGCGTGTCGTGGAAATAGTGATGGAACATCTGTTTCAGCTTGAACTGATTGACGCCGACTCGCCGGGCGAGTTCTGCCACCGACGGCGGCGTTTTGAACTCCCGCTGCAGGATCTCCCTGGCCGCGGTCGCCAGGTACATGTCCTTTCGGCCAAACCGGCCTTCTGCACGGCGCGGTTCCACTCCCAAACGTCCAGCTCCGCAGCCAGGATCGAAAGCGCCTGCGCGTGCGTTCGCAGTCTTCCGGCACCGCCCGATTCGACACCAGCCTGAAACGTCTCGGCGGTCAGTGATGCTTCCAACGAAACGGGGCGGTGGCTTAGTGCTCGAAGCCCGACTGCAGCCATCAGGGATGCGGCCCGATCTTCTCCGAAGTATCCCGCGAGCCAACTCCTGCTGTTGGAGAACCTGAGTTGCGCCACGGGTTTACCCCCCTCATAACGGCGCTCACC
>CAZXXC010000073.1:0-12584 GCA_964644665.1 uncultured Methylococcaceae bacterium | reverse complement strand
TGTTGGAGAACCTGAGTTGCGCCACGGGTTTACCCCCCTCATAACGGCGCTCACCCCCGCTCGAAGCGAACGTCGTGATCGCGGTATGACCCTGCCTGAATGTGAGTTCCTGACCATTCACAGTCGAGAACTGCGATTTGCCCGATAGCGCGAGCGTCGCGACCATGCGAGGCTCGTCGAAGTCCATCCGGCTGAAAATGGTCACATTTCGGGATGGCGTATAGCGAGCGTCGATGCAATATTCAAACCCTGGTCCAAGCAGATGATCCGCGAACGCCCGAAACCGATACCCTCCGGCAACTCCTCCACGATATCGCCTGCATCCCGCCGAATCTCCAGCTCATGGCTCGCGATACGCCAGTCATTCGACCTCACCAAACGTATACCGGTCATCGAACACGGATTCTCAAGAATCTACGCTTGCCATAGAAAAGACTTCGTATCCCATACATCCACGGTTGGCAAGCGGCTCGCCCGGCCGCAGCATCACGCTCCTTTCCATCGTGCCATCCCGAATCTCGCGGGTTGTGGAAGCGGCTCGCAGCGACACGCGCCCGCCTCACGCGAGCGGGGATGAGGAGCCTGCCTGACGGTGGTCGGCAGCGGTCGCCGCATTGGCGCTCGCGGACCACGCGGGCAGACATCCATCAGGAAAGAACCGGCGGGCATCGTGCCTGTTCCCGGTCCGACGAAAAGGCGTTCCGGAATTCCTTCAGCGCACTGTGGTCCTTCGATCACGGTCACGGCCCGTCACCTGCAACGCCATGGGCGCTACTGTCGCCGGAAACGGTCCTGGCGATCGTCGATGAAGCCCACGCCCGCGGCAGAAAAGTGACTGCGCACATCGGAGAAAACGCCGGAGCACGGCTCGCGCTGGACGCCGTGGTCGATGAATGGGCGCACGTCCCCTGCGCCGCGATCGACGACGACTTGCTGCAGCGGGCGGTCGATCAGGGCGTCAGGATTGTGACGGCCATCGATACGCTCTCGTCGTGCACGGGATTCCACGCGAATACGATCAAACTCGGCGAATTGATGCAGGGCGCGACATCCGGCGCTGAGTTCCTGTACGGCTCGGAAATCTGTCATGACAACGTGCCCTGGGGCATCAACGAGGAGGAACCGCATCTGATGCTGCACTTGGCCGGCATGGCACCGCTTCAGGTCTCTCAGGCAGCGACACATCCAAGGCTGGCCTGAATCTCGGCGTACCGCGGTTGGGTACGTTGCAGCGGGGCGCACCAGTGGACATCATCGCGGTGCGCGGCAATCCCTTCGAACGATTCAAGCTGCTGGAATACCCGGACCGGGTGATCTCCGGCGGCCATGTGATCGTCAATCGCTTCAGGGACTGACCGCAGCGCTCCTCGTGCCGGGCCTTATGCAGGGTGCGAGGAGCGGACACTCGTTCACCTTACCCCCGAACGCCCGGGAAACGTCGCCGCCGTTCCCGGATTCAGCGCCGCTTACGCTCGAGCAGCCAGCGGCGCTTTTCGAGAATCGCGTCGACATCGTGATCCAGTGCTTCCAGGGCATGCTCGGGATCGAATTCAGCCCGGATCGTCTTCTCGGAATACTGCCCGACCTTGGCAGCGATCCGCTCCCATTCCGGAATTTTCGGCAAGGGTAACACCCGATCCAACTGGGTACGAAATGCCCGGGCCGCAGGGTCCGCCGCAAGTTCTCCGGCTTGCCACGGGTTCTTCCTCGACGGCAGATCGCCGGTCAATCGGTAGAACGCCAGCTGCTGAGTCGGTTCCAGCAGAAATTCGATCAGTTTCCAGGCTGCGTCCTTGTTCCCGGAGTGGGCATTCAAGACCAGGCTGGCCCCACCGGCAATCGACACACCGGGGTATCGCGCATCCGGCGCCGGCATCGGTGCGGTGCTCCAGCGACTTGTCAACTCGCGGGGCAGCCTACGGCGGAACTCACCGAGATTCCAGGGTCCAGTAACATAGAACGTCAACATCCCTCTGGCAAAATCCTGAAACAGATTGCCGAGCTGGGTCTCGTGCAGCGCGGGCGCCCAGCCATTGCGAAAGATCTGCAGATATTGCAGGAACGCCCGGCGGAATGGCGCGCCCCGAAAATCGCCGTAGCGGCCGTCCTCCCGCAGCAGCGAGGAACCCAGTTGCAGCGCGAGGATGACCGGCATCTGCCATTCGTTGACCGGCAGCAAGATCGCGTATCGACCCGCGGTCGAGCTCACCTTGATCCGCTCCATGGCAGCCCACCACTGTACCCAATCTCGCGGTGGCTGGCCGATGCCGACCTGCTCCAGCAGATCCGTCCGGTAGAACAGAAGCCGGGTGTCCACATACCAGGGAACCCCGTAGATCGCTCCGTCAAGTCGGTTGGTTTCGAGGATGCCGGGAAAGAAATCCGCGGCTGGCAGCGTGTCTCGGAACCGGTCGCTCAAATCGTCGAGTGCGCCGATCGCAACGAACTCCGGAATCCAGGTATTGCCAAGCTGAAACACATCCGGCAAGTGACCGCCGACATAGGCGGTCAGCAGCTTTTCGTGGGCGGCACTCCAAGGAATCTGCTGTACGACAACCGGGATGTCAGGATGCAGCCTGCGGAACTCCGGCAGCAACGCTTGAACCGTCTCGCCTTCTCTACCTATTCCCCAGAACTCGACGCGATTCCCGTCAGGCTCCTCGATTTCGCACGCCGGCAATGACAATAGCAGGAGCAGACCGCCCACCACCTGTACCCACCCGCGACGAATCCGACCGATCGTGCGATCGGTCGGGCAAGAGCCCGTGTTCGCCATCGCTACTTCCAGCCCGCGACGCTCGCGACGGGCATGCCACCGAAGGGACCGGGCCGGCGAATTGAGGACCGGCAGACTATCCACTATCCTTGTGCCCGGCGTCCCCTCGCTATCGACAATGCCGCGATTTCGCTGCGCCCGGCTGCACCGGCACCGCACCACCCACAACATCAAACACATGGCAATTTCGCTCATCCGCACTCTGCTATTGGCACTGATCGCATTCGGCACCATGGCCCAGGAGCCTCTGATTGCAGGTAAGGCGGTGTTGAAACGGTGGACTCTCGCCGATTTCGAACAGCCCGGCGGCCATCCGCTCGCGCTTGGTTGGCAACACGTCCCGGTCGAATCCGATTTCGGCTTCCGATACCAACAGATCGCCTCGGACCACCCCGGCGGCACCCAGGCCATGCTGCTCCGCTATCGGCTGCCCGACTCCCTCGCGACTCAGGAGAACAAGGACGACATCACCGAATTCGATCTTTCCTTGAACCTGATGGGCCTCGATGCCACGACGTACGACCATGTCAGCTTCTGGATCAGGGGCGACGCGGTCGCCGGCTTCGAGCCACAACTGGAGTTCGTGTTCCGGCGCCCAGACCCTACCCGGATCGGCGTTTGGCAGCAAGGCCGCTGGACCGTCACGAACATCAGCGATCAATGGCAACAAGTGGTCGTACCGCTGCGGCAACTGATGGGCATCAACGACTGGCATGGGCTCGACTCGTTTTCATTTTCTCTGGACTCCAGCCGGACCAAGGTACGCAAGGGCGCATATTTGATCGACGATCTTGAATTGCTGAATCTGGAGACACCACGACCACCCGAAGCCGAGCAACTGCAGCCGACCAAGAAGCAGGCCTGGGAGCAATCGCTCGGCGGTCAGCTATCGGCCAAACCGCACTTGCGCGCACGCCTGAACGGCTGGCCCACGCAAGCCTTGGTCGACACCAAAACGCTGCCCCGAGACAACGCGGCTTTCCTGCGCCGGATCGCCGCCGATACCTGGCGCGGCCTGGACGCCCTGACGGACCGCGAGCATGGCTTGCCGCTCGACCGGGTCAATTACGCAAAGGGCGATGTCTCGCTCGAACAAGCCCGGATCGGCGACTACACCAGCGTGACCAATATCGGATTCCATCTGCTGGCCGTGGTCTCGGCCTACGAACTGAAACTGATCGATCAGCAGCAAGCCGTACAACGACTCACTGCGACGTTGACGACGCTGGAGCGGCTTGAGCGATCACACGGATTCTTCTTCAACTACTACAACACGACGACGCTGGAACGAACCAGCCATTTCTTGTCTTTCGTCGACTCGTCATGGCTCACCGCCGGACTCATGGTGGTACGTCAGACATTTCCAGAGCTGGCCGAAAGGTGCTCTCGTCTGATCGTTGAAGGCGACTATGGCTTTTTCTACGATCCCATGACGAAGTTGATGTCGCATGGCTATTACGTCGATACGGAGCAACGCTCGCCCTACCACTACGGCACCCTGTATGCCGAATCGCGGATCGGCAGCCTGATCGCGATCGGTAAGGGCGATGTGGGAAAGGAGCATTGGTTCGCGATGACGCGGACCCTGCCGGCCGAATTCACCTGGCAAACCCGGCAGCCGTTGAACCGCCGGGAAAAAGCCAGCCACGGCTTCCGCTGGATCGGCGGCTATTACGAATGGAAGAGGCTGCGCTACGTACCTTCCTGGGGCGGAAGCATGTTCGAGGCGTTGATGCCGGTACTGGTGCTCGACGAACAACGCTATGCGCCGAAGAGCCTCGGGCGGAATGGTGCCATCCACACAGAGATTCACCGCCGCTACGCGCTCGAGGACCTGAACTTCCCGGTCTGGGGCATGTCGCCCAGCTCCACACCGGGTTCCGAGCAGTATATCGAGTACGGCGTGAAACTGCTCGGCACCGCGGGCTATCAGGAGGGCATCGTTTCGCCGCACGCGGCAGCGTTGGCGCTGCTGAAAGAGCCGGAAGCGGCGATCAACAATCTTCGCAGGTTGGCCGAGCGCTTTCCGCTGTATGGAGAATTCGGTTATTACGACGCGGTCGATCCGAAGACGGGTGAGGTTGCTTACATCCACCTTTGCCTGAACCAGGCGATGATTCTCGTCGCACTGGCCAATCACCTGGCCGACCATGGGATTCAGAGACGCTTCGCCTCCGATCCGGTCGCTAGGCCGATACTGGAAATGCTCGGCTACGAAAACTTCTTCAACTGAATGTATGGCATGGCCAGCGTCGCGTTCGAGCATGTATGCAAGACTTATCCGAACGGCCATCGGGCGCTGACAGATTGCAATCTGCAGATCGACGACGGCGAACTGATCGTGCTGGTCGGTCCCTCGGGCTGCGGAAAATCGACGCTGCTGCGTGCGCTGGCCGGCTTGGAACGGGTCGAAAGCGGAACGATCCGCATCGGAGATCAGATCGCCAATGAACTCAGTCCGCAGCAACGCAATATCGCGATGGTGTTCCAGGACTACGCGCTATACCCGACCATGACGGTGCGAGGTAATCTGGAATTTCCGCTGAAGATGCGAAAGCTGGACCGTGCTGAGTGCCAGCGCCGGATCGCCCGCGTGGCGGAATTACTGGACCTCGGCGAACTGCTCGGCCGGCTGCCGAAACAACTGTCCGGCGGCCAGCGGCAGCGCGTCGCGATGGGCCGTGCGCTGGTTCGAGATCCGTCGGTCTTCCTGTTGGACGAACCCTTATCCAACCTCGACGCGAAGCTGCGGGTCCAGGTACGCGCGGAGATCGTCGAATTGCAGCGGCGTACCGGCACCACCATGATTTACGTGACGCACGACCAAGTCGAGGCGATGACGATGGGACACCGAATCGCGGTGTTGAAAGCAGGCGAGTTGCAACAGGTCGGCGAGCCCAGGGTCCTGTACGAACAGCCGACGAACACTTTCGTCGCGGGTTTCATCGGCACGCCGCCGATGAACCTGCTGCCCGCTTCGCTGCTGCGCCGGCTGACACGGTCCACCGCAGCGCAGGAATCGCGACCTTGGCTCACAGGAAGCGGGCAAGAGCCATCGGAGTCTTCGTTGGGTAGCCCGGAATCTGCTGCACAGACCGCCGGAATACGTCCCGAACATCTGTCGATCAGCGACGATACTTCCGGATTGCCGGCGCTGATCGTGCAACTGGAGTACCTCGGCCACGAAACCTTGGTTTATTTCCGGCTCGAACACGGGGATGTCACGACGACAGCCAACCCTCTTGCGCTGCGAATGCTTGGCTCGCCTCGCCTGCAACACGGCCAGGCCATACGCGTGGCGATGCGCCCCGGTGCCATCCGCTGGTTCGACGCGCAAGGGAAGGCACTGCCGCGCTGAACGCATTGCGTTCCTCCCCCCCTTTTCTGGCGGCACTCCGACTTTCGCCGCTGGATGGCAAACTCGCACCCGCACCTTGACAGCCGACTGCTGCAAGATATAATTTGCGTCTCAACGCGGGAATAGCTCAGTTGGTAGAGCACAACCTTGCCAAGGTTGGGGTCGCGAGTTCGAGTCTCGTTTCCCGCTCCAAATCCCCTAAGCAGCGCCCCCCTGCAGGCGCAGACCCCAGAGACTAAGATCTCGACGCGTTCTGGCTGAGTGGCAGAGTGGTCATGCAGCGGCCTGCAAAGCCGTGTACGCCGGTTCAATTCCGACCTCAGCCTCCACAAAACTTCCTCGGCATTCGCCAGACCGACAACCCGCTGCTGCTCACGTCAGCAGCCTGACGAATTCACCCGACCGCCTGATCCGCGAGCCATCATCGTATCGGGCGGGAGGCGGAATCGATTTCCGCTACCGAACCGGTACGGCGAACGGATGCGCGGATCCGCTAACCGAAGAATGCGGGTGACTGCCGGGGCGACCGTATGATGCCTTGACCATACCGCCCCATGCGATGTCACCCGACATACCATGCCGCTCAGACCCGCTTCACCGCCACCAGCGTCCGCTCCGCGGCACCCACGGTCAACGGCCGTCATCAGCCCATCGGCACAGCCGCTCGAGCGGGCAAGGGTTCTTGTCAGGGGGATTCAGGCAGCGACGTTACTTCCTGCACGGCGATCGTCGGTATCACATACTCCGTTACCGGATGCCCTCCGATCAGGTGCTCCTGAATGATGCGTTCCAGAACCTCTGGCGTGCAGGAGTGGTACCACACGCCATCCGGATACACGACCGCAATGGGACCGTCACTGCAGACCCGCAGGCAGTTGGCTTTGGTACGGTAGATGCCGCCCTGGCCGGAGAGCTTCAACTGATCCAAGCGAGCTTTCAGGTAATCCCAGGACTCGAGACCGCCCGGCTTGTCACAGCATTTCGGTTTGGATTGATCGCAGCACAGGAATATATGGCGATGAATCCCGCCGAGCGACAGCGCTGCTGCAGCCGCCGCCAGGCGCCTGGACCGAATCGAATTCATGGCAAAAGTCTTTCATTCAGTTGCAATAGAAGGGAGTTTTTCACCGGCCTGCTAACGCCTCGGAGCACGAAAAGGACTTTGCATTCCGCCCCGGAGCCGATCCAATACCCGTTTGGTGGCTCGGGAAACGAATCCTGGTTGTGGTTATCGGTGGGGTCTACGTTCTGTACGGGCTCGTCAAGATTGGGGGAGTGGCAGGGGAAATAGCCCGATACAGGAAACTCGAGCCGGCGCGGGGATGTGATCGGGAATCAAACCGGCCCGGACTGCGCCGCTCCGAAACGGTTCGGCTTATGGTTTCAGGGGTCGGACAGCCACATACGAGATCGACGTGCTATCTGCGCTCAGAACTCGGATGCGCATTTCCTTGAAACCCACCGTAGTCGGTTCGCTGCTGTTCCGTTCGTAAGTCAGCTCTTGCGCAAACGCAGGCCGTGCCAATTCGTTGCAGATATATGCACTTACGAAATTTCTTGATATGTCCGTAAGTTCTTCATGGTGGGCGGTGTAGGGTTCGAACCTACGACCCCTGCCGTGTGAAGGCAGTGCTCTCCCGCTGAGCTAACCGCCCCGAAGAAGGGGCGGTAAGGATCGCAGAGTGCGCACATTTCTGTCAAGTGCATAAGCGCGGCGATCCCTCCCCGCAGCATATCACGTACCGGAATGTGGCTTATCACTCAAGCGGGACGCCTTCATCGCCCCGAACATCGGCGGCCGCTTGCCAAAGCTGTCACCGAGGTTTCACGGAGAGCTGATATCGTTGTGGTGTTCCAATGCGCCGCAGGTGCACCGAATCGGCGCGTCCGGTGAGCTCTGCCGCATTGACGATCGCCACCACGGAAGGCCAACATGCGCTCGAATACAAACCGGCGTGTGCGGATCAGACCGCTGGCCCATGAATTGCGTGTTCTTTGCTGGATGGCCTTGTCCGGCTCGGAAGTGTCCAACCGCCGTCGGCAGGTCAGTTGAAAATCGGGCCACCACCGCGCCCCGACGGATTATCGTGAGGCAAACGTCAACAGCCAAACGGAGGAAACAGAAATGGAGCATCTATCCTTGAACAATTCAGCCGCGCTGCATCACCCCATTCCGCATCACGCGCCCATCTCGATTCCGCGCGCGAAAGCTCAGTGGTCGACTCCGATCACCATGCAAGCCTTCGTGCAGCGATTGTCGCTGATGGTGGAACTCGAATTGCCCTGCGCCATTTGCCTGGGTCACAACGGAAACGATCGCAACTGTCACGGCGTAATCAAGCGATGCTCCTGGCACGATGGAAAACTCAGCCTTTGTGGCGACGGCTTCAGTCTGCACCTCATCGTGGACCATATCGGCTCTCTACATCTGGCTCATCGCCGGGGTTCCGAGGGCAACGAGACGGCCCTCGAAATCTTCGACACCACTGGCGCGCTGATCGCTCGCATCCTGGGCACTCCGGACCCGCAGCGGGCGGCGGTCTGGCAGGACATCATGGACAGTTTCACGCTGGTCGCCGCCTGAGGCGCGGCCGCCGGTGGCAGAATTTCTGACTGGTTTGGTGTACCATTGCCACTTGCGCGTTGCCCCGCCGGCATGAAAATCCTCCGCAGATCCCGCGTGGGGCGGCACATCAAGACGTTCACCCAACCATCGTGAAGGAGCCATTCAATGAGCGTGTTAGTTGGCAAACCAGCCCCGGACTTCGAAGCCGCTGCCGTCCTCGGCAACGGGACGATCGTGGACAAATTTTCGTTCGCGAAGGAAACGAAGGGTAAGTATGTCGCCGTCGTGTTTTACCCGCTGGACTTCACCTTCGTCTGTCCGACCGAGTTGATCGCTCTCGATCATCGGGTGGAGGAATTGAAGCAGCGCGGCGTGGAAGTCCTGGCCGTATCGGTCGACTCCCAGTTCACCCACAATGCATGGCGCAACACACCGATCGACAAGGGCGGAATCGGCCCGGTCAAGTACACCATGATCGCCGATGTCAGCCACGGCATCACCAAGGCCTATGATGTCGAGGTCGACGGCGCAGCGGTCGCCTACCGCGGAACATTCCTGATCGACAAGAACGGCATCGTTCGTCATCAGGTGGTGAACGACCTGCCGCTGGGACGCAACATGGATGAGTTGATTCGGATGGTCGATGCGCTGCAGTTTTTCGAGGAACATGGGGAAGTGTGCCCGGCCGGCTGGAACAAAGGCCAATCCGGTATGGCCCCGAACCCAGAAGGCGTGGCTTCCTACCTCAGCCAGAACGCGGGCAAACTGTAGCTCGCCCTTATCACGACCCGTCCTCGCCAGGCGCCGGCGGCAGCGCGCCTGGCGAGAGGTCTACCGACTTCAGGAGCGCCGTGCCCGTAGCAGCGCGAAGCGATGCGCCAGTACGGCGAAGACGGCGCCGACCAGAATGGAAGAATGCCCTACGATGCTGGAAAGGACGGCCGCATTTTGCGCATGCAGGGTTGACAACCAGGGTTTGGCAACCAACAGGCTCCAGATGAAATTCGGTACATAATAGGCAACCACCCCTGCCACAGCCCAGGGAATCGGCGGAAGCCCCCGCGCTTCCGCGCTCCGGTAGAACCAGATCGCAATGACCACCGCGATGATACCGCCCAACATGACTCGCTCCTCCCGACACTTGCGGCTTTCTCATTAACCGCCACCCGACCCGGATGACGCCCGCCGGATAAGATACCGGACCTTCCGCCCGCGGTCATCTTCGGCGTTCCATCAGATAACCGAGACAATCCTGGCGAACGATTCGCGCGTCGGTGGTCATCATCGACGGCATCACCGGCTTGCGCAAGACCAAATAACCATCCCGGATCGCGAAATAGTCGGCTGCCGCATCGCAGCCGCTCTCGTCGATCACACGCAACGGCAGACGGGCGGCACGTACTTTTCCCAGAATGGAACCGGGCGGAACGGGCGTGAAGTTCAAATGATCCAGGTCCGGGATGAAGTCCATCGCGACACCCGGTACGCCGAAACCGAAGTCCAAATCCTGACAGACGAACACCTGCGCGACCGATTCGTACAATTCCAAATCGTGCGGTGCGACCGGATGCGCCGGGAACTCCGACAGATGCAGGCAGGCATCCAGATACTCGGCGGCGTGGTCGACTCCGAAGGACTGCCCCGGCTTCCCGCACTCGACGGTCACGGACGGGCAGAGTTCCGCCAGTGCCGCCGAGAACGTGCCCTTTGGGCGCGTCGAGTACACGCAGAGCCGGCCGAACATCGCCGCTAGGTGGAAGGTATCCGGCTGCAGGCGGTCGACGCAGGCATAGTGCGGATTCAGTCCGGTATTGTTGTGCACATCGACGGCGGCGAACGGCCTTCGCAGCGCGATCTGATCGACGATCCACCGCGCCATCAGCGTTTCCGCAGAAGGCGGATGGTCGGTCCCGGGCCAGATGCGGTTGTAATCCACCTGATCCTCCAGCCGCCGCGACCCAACCCGCGCGGCCGCGATATTCCCCAGGAATATCGAGAGCGACCGCGGCAACGTCCGGCCGGCATACCGTCCGAGCAGGTGCTGAAGCGCGAACAGCCCCGTCGTTTCGTTGCCATGCAGCAGCACCGAAACGAACAGCGGGGATTCCGTCCGCCCGGCCAGATGGATCAACGTGGGTCCCGGCAGCACGCGATGCAAATCCGCCGGCGCGACCTCCAGCAGCCCCTCGGGAATCCGATCGAATTGGTGCACCATCGCGGCAGGACTCACAGGGGCCATGTGTGGACGGGATGGCCGCTCTGTTGGTGTTGAAGATACTCCCGAGTCATTGCGGAGAATTCGCCTGGACGCTGCGCCATGAAGGCCCGCTGCCATTCACAACCGGTTTGCCGCGAGATGACCCGCTGTTCGATGATTCCGAGATAGCGCGTCTGATCAGACTCGGCGACGGCCAGTTGCTGCAGTCCTTCCCGTGCCTTCGGCAGCAGGTGCCTGAGCAGCAGCGACGATGCGGACCAGTGTTCCCCTCGCCACCAGAGACGCGCGCTCAACCCGTGCCGAGCGGCGACATAGAAGTTCGCCTTGGCTTGCGCAAACGACCCCCCCGGTTCCTGACGATCCGCAGCGAGCGTTTCCACCAATCCCAGCAACAGCGCGGCATTGGCCACCATGTCCGGCACGCTCGGTCCAGCCGGCAACGCGCGGTGCTCCAGACGGATGTGCGGCGTACCGTCATCGTCGAAGCCGATCAATGGACGGTTCCAACGCCAGATCGTTCCATTGTGCAGACGCAGATGTGCAAACCCGGCGGCGGACGGTTCCAACAACGCCGGCAACAACACCGGAAAGTGCTGCAGATTCTCCTCGAACACTTCGCCGATGGACCGCCTGATCCATCCGGTACCGAATCCGACGCGATGTAACGGAATATCCGCTGCGTCGTCGTACCCTCCGACCGGAACCGCCTGCTCGAACAGCGGGATGCGCGTTTCGGCCCACAAATCGTGACCGAACAGGAACGGTGAGTTGGCGCCAACTGCCACCATCGGTGCCGACGCCATCAACAAGGCGTTGTAATAACGACCGGCGTCGGCAGCAGGGATCTGCCAGTGAAGCTGGAACGATGTCGTCGCCGCCTCCAGCATCACGTCATCATGCACGCTGACCAGCGGTTCCCGCCCGTCGATGCTCAAGCGCACCGGCCGCCCTCGACGCAAGCGGAAGACCTGCTCGTTCAAAGCCCTATAGCGATTCAACTCCGACAGGTTAGCGAGATTCAACTGGCCATCGGCAATCGTCGGCAGGATGCCGATCAGCAGCACGTGTAATCCCAGCACATCGGCCACCAAATCGGCCTTCTCCAAGATCCGATGCAGTAGGCTCTCGAGTTCCCTCAGTACCGCTCCATGCAGCGGCAGCGGAACGGTGTTGAACTCCACGTTGAATTTCGCCAACTCGGGACTGGACGCGGGGTCATCCAGGCGGGCGAGAAAATGCCGGTTCTGCGGCGCCGGGTTCATCTCGCGGTCAACCAGCCAAGCCTCCAACTCGCAGCCGAGGCTAGGCCCTCCGGACGAGACGCGCCCCGATTCGAGCCATTGTCGCAACAGCGCGGTTTCCCGCTCCAGCCGTCGCCGAAATTCTGCCGCATCCGCCGCCGAAAACGTGGTTCCGCTGATTTCTTGTCCCATGTTCCCGGTCGCTCCGAGCAGCCAGCCCGTCTGACTATTACAGCATCCCGCTTGCGAATCAAGCCGCCGCGATGAACCAGGCGCCCGTCCAGTATTGCGGCGCATGCGGCCGACTAGTTAGAATGATTCTGTGTCTCGCCGACATGCGGTCGCAGTCGGGCACCGCTACAGGATCGTCGCGCGGGTGTAGTTCAATGGTAGAACCTCAGCTTCCCAAGCTGATGGCGTGGGTT
>CAZXXC010000072.1:0-21394 GCA_964644665.1 uncultured Methylococcaceae bacterium | reverse complement strand
GAACGCGTAGACCCAGATGCCATCGTCCGCGATGACGACCGCAAACGGCAGATAGAGAAAAATGTCGGAGAACACGTCGCCGAGTTCGTTCAGGATGCCGCCCAGTGCGCTTTGCATGCGGTATTCGCGCGCCAGCAGTCCATCGATCGCATTCAGCGCCATCCGGACGAACAACACCAGCGGCACCAGCAGCAACGGCCAACGTTGTTCCGGAAACGAGGCAAGCAGCATCCCCGCCAGCAATGAAAGCGCCGCGGCCGCCAGCGTCACCTGATTGGCCGTGACACCGGAAGCCGCGAGTTTCCCGGTCATCGGTCGCAGCAATGCCTGAAAGCGCGGTTTCAAATCGTAGATCGTCGGCATCTCCTGCTCGCATCCCTGGATCGCAACGGCTGGCGCGTAGATTACGCGCCGGCCCTTGCGCTGTCATCTGTTCTCGCCTCGCTCAAAACGACACGATGGCCTCGACGAAGCCGTAATTGCCCTGCTTGCCGACATAGTTCGCATTGATGATGCCTTGGCCGAACGCGTGGCCGTAAAAGAAGTTGAGCGCGAGATGATCGAGCGGCTTGACGTTCACGACGAAACTGGCCAGGTAGGCGAGATCGTCGAACCCTTCCGTCGGGGTACCGGAGTAGCCGAAGATCCGATCGCTGGTCGCACCGGAACCGGAGTAGACGAAGTCCTGTGTCTGATTGACCTTCAGCCAATGGAAATCGGCGCGCACATTGACCATCGGATGCGGCTTGAACAGCCCCTGCACGAACACGTCCTGGTTGTTCATCATGTTGTAGAACGGAAACTGGGCATACAGCCAGGCGGTCGGCAGCATCTGAAAAAAGGTCTGATGATCGCGGTCGTTCGGGTTGGAATCACCGGAACCGCTGTTGATGCCGGCGCGCACCCACGGGCTGCTCCAGACATCCGGGAACTGGTAGCCGAGTTCGGCACCGAACGCCCAGGAGCCCTGGTTCAGTCCCTGCCAGTCGCCGAACTGGCCGTAGCCGTAAACCATCGCATCGACCGAGCCGGGACCCGCCGGCAACAGATGCGCGGCCGAAGCACCCAGCGTATGAATCTCGATCGGTTTGTCTTTACTGGCCGCGCGCACGGACAGCGGGCGGTTGTCGGCGGCCACGAGGCCGCGGGTGTCGCTGTAGTAGTAGTACGACAACTGGCCCAGAGTGTTGCCGAACCGCTCGCCGTCGCGCAGGTTGAGCGTTGCCCCCGCGATATTGATGTCGGTGATGGTCGGCATGCCGTTGATTTCGAAGCCGCCGAACGTCGGCATGAACGCGAAGCCCTGGATTTCCAGATCGTCCGACAAATAGCCCAGGGTACCGCCGTCGAAACTGCGCCCGACGTGGGTGTAGTCCCACGGCCCGATCAGCCGCTGCGCCCAGCGGTAGTCCTGAATCCACTTGAGGCTCTTGTGTTTGGCCGCGCCTTGCGCCGAATCCGAATAGAACTGACGACCGCCGCTGACATAAAAGCCCTCGTGCTGCAGCTTCAGCCAGCCCTGCCGCAGAAACGCACCGTTCTGCGTGGTCTGGGGGGTATTGGCGTAGTACAACGAGCCGACCCCCTCGAACACCCGGCCGGGGACGATCGCATTCGCCGGCAATGCCGCCAGTGTCGAGTTCTGGAACTGGGCGAACGACTCGAACACCGAGCCTTTCAGCCGCACACCGAGCTGCACTTTGTTGCCGACGAAGCTGTAGTCGTATTCGCGAGGAATCACCTTGCCGTCCACGATGGGATCACCGAAGAAGTCGACGAATTCGCCGCGGATCCGCTCGTAAAACTCCGCGCGCAGTTTGACACCGTCGGCCACTTCGGTCTCGGCCTTCCACGGCTGCTGCACCGCCTGATCCTTGACCGGCTCGGCGGCAGCCGCCAGACCGCCGGTCCAGAGCAGCGGGGACAAAGCGAAGGCCGAAGCCCACGGAGCGGTTCGGCGGCGGTCGGCGGCGTGGAGATGGGGAGTGCTTGGGAGTTCGATATTCACGCGGTGGTCCTCGCAATCGGAGCGTTGCCGGAAAGGGTTGGCCGCCCGGATCTCGAGCAATAAAAAACGGCGCCATACCGCCTTCTTCGCTCAGGGCAGCAGGACACCGTTGTCCGCGTAACACCGCACCGCCGTTGGGTCGGTGATTACCATTTCCAGTGAAGCAACGATCGAGCCATTTGATAGATATCTTCTACCTATTTGTTTCATATAATTTTTTCTATCCAAAAGGCACGATACCGATGTCCTGGATCGCAATGTCCGCACCATCCCAAGTCGCATGCGGCTTCGTTGCACATCCGCGGTGCGAGAAAGCCGACCGGACGAAAGCCAGCGCTGCAATGCGATCCATCGCAAGGCCGCAACGACGACCATCTCGGCCAAGCCGGATGTTCCGCAACGATCGGCGGCACATCAGCGTAGACGGTGTGTTGAGCCGGCGGTTTCCAAATTTCTCTCGTTGCCGACGCAAAGTGGGTATGCTAGTCGAGGGCTGTGACGGCGGGCGGAAGTTGGCCGAGCACCGCTCTGAAATGGCTTGCGGCGGTGCGGGCACGTCGAGAGAATCGGCCGCGGCGATCATCGGCCAGACCGCTGCGCGGACCGCCATCGCCGGAATCATCGGACAGCCAGCGGGGGTCGCTGCCGCATCGCGGTAACGGCCCTGTTCAACAAGAAGAACTTACGGAGAATCGCAATGTTGAAAGACTTCAAAGAATTCGCGATGCGGGGCAATGTGGTCGACATGGCGGTCGGCATCATCATCGGTGCATCGTTCGGCAGCATCGTCAAATCGCTGGTCGACGATGTGATCATGCCGCCGATCGGCTTGCTGCTAGGCAACGTGGATTTTTCCAACCTCTACGTCGTACTGCAGGACGGCATCACCGCGGCGGCGCCTTACGCCTCGTTGGCCGAAGCCAAGAAGGCCGGTGCGGTCACCGTCAACTACGGTCTTTTCGCCAATTCCGTGATCAGCTTCCTGATCGTCGCGTTTGCGGTCTTCCTGCTGGTCCGCGCGGTCAATCGGCTCAAGCGGGAAGAACCGGTCGCCGAGGCGACCACCAAGGAATGTCCGCACTGCGCATCGACGATTCCGATCAAGGCGACCCGCTGCCCACACTGCACGTCCGAACTGTCGGCCTGACCCGGTTTCACACCGGGCGTCCCCTCTTCCCACCCACTCCGGCGGCGCCCAGGTCCGCGCGCGACACGGCGCATGAACGCTTGCACCGCCGGGCGACTTCGGGGAACGGCCCTTCTCGTCGATCGCCGCGACCGAGCCGGCGGTGCTCGCGGCGCCCCGAGCACGCTGCGGCAACGCCGTTCCGGCGTCTGCCTGGGTCTGGCCTGCCTGCTGGTCTGGCATCTGGCCGGTTGCGCGTCCTATTCGGCCCACGATGCTGCGGAGCTGCGTCCAGAGGCAATGCCCTACCACGGCTCGGATGCCGCTTTGACCCTGGGCGCCGACCCTTACGTTCAACCGGAGCGCCAACAACGGGTGTTCGGCGCCGACCTGGTTGCCGTCGCGGTCATCCCGGTACAGGTCGCGGTCGCCAACAACGGGAATGAACCGCTACCCATCGAGCCGGATCATTTCAGGCTGCAGTGGCACGACCAGCAGATGACCGAGCACCGGCCGGGCCACGAGGTGGCCAAGCTGTTGGCTCCCGGCGAAGGCGTCGCCGACTACGCGACCACCGGCATCGGGATGCTCGGTGGACTGGCCGGTCCCATCGGAGCCGCCGCCGGCCGCCTGGTCGCGTTGCTGTCCGCCGGCGCGTTGGGTCAGTCCAGAGCCGATGCCGCTCAAGCCCGCGAAGCCGATTACTATCGAAAGGAACTGAAAGCGACGCGCTTGGCCGGCCGGCAATGGGTCCGCGGGTTCCTGTTTTTCGTGCTGCCGCGGGAAACGCCGGCCTTTCGGGACCCGATCCTGTCGCTGGCCGTGTTTCGCGAGCAGCAGCAAATCGCCGACATCCGGCTGCCCTTGAAGGGATTGGTCTACCCCCGCGCGGGTGCCCGCCCGAACGAGTAATCAGGCCAGCAAGTACCCTCCCGGCTTTTCCGGTCGCCGTCGACCCGCGTGGTACCGCGACCGCCTCGGCAGCCCGCGCTCAGTCTTCGATGCCCTCCAGCGACAGCAGCGTTCTCGCCACCTCGGCGATTCGGATGCCGCGGTTCATCGCGGTTTTCCGCAGCAGTTGGTAGGCCTGGTCCTCGGTCCATCCCTTGCGCTGCATCAGAATGCCTTTGGCTTTATCGACCACCTTGCGGTCGACCAACTGCATCCTGGTTTCGTCCAGCTCGCGCCGTAGCGCCTGGAACTCCCGAAAGCGGGCCATCGCGACTTCGACGATCGGCATCACCCGCTCCTTGCTCAAGCCGTCGACGATGTAGGCACTGACCCCGGCCTGCACCGCCTGACGGATGTAGTCGCGGTCCCGGTTGTTCGAAAACAATACGATCGGCTTGGGATTGTCGCGGCTGACCTCGCGCAACTGCTCCAGCGTGTCGCGGCCTGGCGCCTCCATGTCGATCACCACCATGTCCGGCTGATGCGCCGCAATCGCGCCGAGCAGCGTGTGTTCATCGTTCAGCCGCGCGACCACGGTATGGCCGGCGTCCGTCAGCGCCTGCTGCAGGATCGCCCCGCGGCCGGCATCCTGGTCGACGATCATGATCCGGAGATTCATGGCCCGCCGTGCTGCAGTTGGAGGCCGCCGGAGGCCGCTCGGTCGCTGCGCAGGCTGAACTGCGCCAGATACCCCAGCGGGTCGGCCGGATCGAAAGCGAGACCGTCGATGAAACGATCGGGGCCCATCGCGATGTCACCTCGGCTGCCTTCGATCACCCAGCCGCCGGCATGCAGCCCCTCACGCTTCTCGTCGGCCACCGGATGACCCAACCCCAACGCTCCGGCGGCCTCCCGGTAGAGGTCCGGGCGATAGACGCTGGCGGCCAGGGAACGCAGATCGACCGAGGCATCGACCTGTCCCCATCGCCTCATCTGGGTCAGCAGCCAGATCGCATGCGACCGCCACGGGAAGTTGGCCGCGTAACGGTAGAACACGTTGAAGTCCGGCAATGGCAGCGGCGGCGCCGCGGCGGCGAATTTGAACGAACCGGTCATCGACAGGCCGATGATGTCGGCCGATACATCCACATAATCCGGTCCCGACAGCATCTCCGCCGCCTCGCTCCGATGTTCCGGATCGTCCAGCCATTGGCAAGCTTCCAGTAGCGCCATCAGCAGGGCCCGGTGCGTGGATGGATACTGCTCGGCCCAGGAGGCGCCGACGCCGAACACCTTTTCCGGCTTGTTGTTCCAGATTTCATAATCGCTCAACAGCGTACGCCCGAGCCCGGCCGTCACGGCTGCGGCATTCCACGGCTCGCCGACACAGAAGCCGTCGATGGTTCCGGCCGCGAGATGGTCCACCATCTGCGGCGGCGGAATCACGACGATCCGGACGTCACGATCGGGGTGGATGCCGCCGGCCGCCAGCCAGTAGCGCAGCATGTAGTTGTGGGTCGAGAACGGAAACACCATCGCCAGTGTCAGCGGCGGTCTGCCGGCGCGACGGTCGGCATCGATCAGCGCCCGCAGCGCTCGCGCGCCGATGGGTCGCGACGAAAGTCCTTCCGGGTCGGCTTCTACCAGTCGCCGATAGAATGCTTCCGATACGGTGATCGCATTGCCGTTCAGGTCGAGGGACAGCGCGGTGATCGTCGCCTGCTGCACTTCGCCGAGACCCAGCGTGGTGGCCAACGGCATGGCGGCCAGCATGTGTGCCCCATCGAGCACGCCGGCCGCGACCTTGTCCCGGATGTTGGCCCAGGACACCTGCCGCGATAACGTGACATCCAGACCGTAACGCGAAAAATGACCGCGTTCCAGGGCCACCACCAGCGGTGCGCAATCGGTCAAAGGGACGAATCCGAGGGTCAGGCGCGTTTTCTCCGGCCGGGCACCGGAAAGCAACAAGGTTCCATTCATCGTCGACGGCTCGCTGTAGGGTTCGGTCAGGAGCCCATGTTCGGCGACGGGCGGCCGGCCTGCAACAGCATGTTCAACTCCGGTACGCACGAGCCGCAGTTGGTACCGGCCTTCAGGCAGGCGCCGATCTGTTCGACGGAGGTCAACGCATTCGACCGAATGGCGCGCTGCAGCGTGTTGATGCCGACGCGAAAGCAGGAACACACGATCCGGCCGGGATCGTCCTCTTCTCCTACCGGCCGGCCCGACAGCAGGCCGCGCCGCGCCGCGATCGGCAATTCCTGGCACTGGAACAGGCCGGACAACCAGTCGCGCAGCGGCAAGTCCAGCCCGGCGCTGACGAACAGACAGAAACGCAGCCGCCCATCCTCGATCAGCGCACAGCGGTAGCGGCCGGCCGCCCCGTCGGCGAACTCCAGCCACTCGCCCGGGCTGTTCGGCAGCAGCCGGCGCGCCCAGCCGCGCCAGTCCTCCGGCGTCCGGTCACCGGCGAGTTCATAACGCCAATGGGCGTCGCCACGCACCGTGACCCGGTAGTCGGCGCCCTGGATCGGCAGCGCGTCACGGCTGAGCAGGAACCCGTGCCAGGCGGGCCGATAGGCCGCCACCGCAACCGGCGTGTGTTTGGACTCCGGCTCCCCGGAGATGGGATCGGTCGCCGGATTGACCAACGCATTCGCCAGCGCGTTCGATGCATTCGTTTCACTCCAATGCATCGGCATGAACACGGAGCCCTCCCACTGCGCCGCGGTGACCTTGGCGCGCACCACCGCCTGGCCATAGCGGCTGGTCAATCGCACCAAAGCACCCTCGGTGATTCCGCAGCGGCGCGCATCGGCCGGATGCAGTTCGGCATGCGGCTCCGCGAAGTGGGCGGTCAACCGGGCCGTCTTCCCGGTGCGGGTCATCGTGTGCCACTGGTCGCGGATACGCCCGGTGTTCAGGATCAGCGGATAGTCTTCATCGGGCGCTTCGGCTGGCGGCGTGTACGCCAGCGGGACGAATCGCAATCGCCGGCCATCACGGACCGGCAGGCGCGCCGTGCCGCCTGGTTGCGTACCGGTCACCGGCCATTGCACCGGCTCGAGGCCGTCGTACTGCGCCCGATCGAGTTCCGCCAGCACGGAAAGGTCGAACACCCGCGCACCAGCGTTCCGATGTCCGGACAGCCGCGCGTGCTCGGCGAAGATTTCATGCGGCGCACGATACCGAAAAGCCTTCTCGAAGCCCATCCTGCGCGCCACCTCGGTGACGATCCACCAGTCGGGCTTCGCCTCGCCGGGCACCGGCAGGAAACGGCGCTGGCGCGAAATCCGGCGTTCCGAGTTGGTCACGGTACCGTCCTTCTCGCCCCAGGCCGCCGCGGGCAGCAACACATGCGCATGGCGCGCCAGGTCCGTGTCGCGTTCACAGTCGGAAACCACCACGAACGGACAGGCCGAAAGTGCCTTCCGTACGGCGATGGCATCCGGCAGGCTGACAGCCGGGTTGGTGGCCATGATCCACAGTGCCTTGATCCTGCCCTCACCGACCGCACGGAACAGGTCGACCGCTTTCAGCCCGGGCGCCTGAGCGATCCTCGGCGCATTCCAGAACTGTTCCACCAGCGTGCGATGCCCCGGGTCGTCGATCTCCAGATGGGCGGCCAGTTGGTTGGCGAGCCCCCCCACCTCCCTGCCGCCCATCGCGTTTGGCTGGCCGGTCAGCGAGAACGGCCCCATGCCGGGCTTGCCGATCCTGCCGGTCGCCAGATGCGCGTTGATGATTGCGTTCACCTTGGCGGTGCCGCTGGTCGACTGATTGACTCCTTGCGACCAGGCGGTGACGACTTTCTCGGTTCCGGCGAACCAGCAATAGAATGTCGCGACATCGCTTTCGGCCAGCCCGCAACTCGCGGCCACCGCGGGAATCGAAGGAGCCGTCGCCCGCGCCGCCTGCAGCGCCGCCGCCGCACCTTCGGTGCAATGCTCGATGAAATCATGGTCGAGCCGGTCGTTCCGGCGAAGGTAGTCCAGCAGACCGGAAAACAGCACGACGTCGGTGCCCGGGCGGATCGCCAGATGCAAATCCGCAGTTTCGGCGGTGGCCGTGCGGCGCGGATCGATCACGACCGATCGAAAATGCGGATTCCGCTGGCGCGCCGCCATCGCCCGCTGATAGGCGACCGGATGGCACCAGGCCGTATTCGACCCGACCAGTACCAGCAGATCCGCCTGCTCCAGATCCTCGTAGCAACCCGGCACCAGATCCTCGCCGAACGCCCGCTTGTGGCCGGCGACACTGGACGACATACAGAGCCGGGAATTGGTATCGATATTCGCCGAGCCGATGAAGCCCTTCATCAGCTTGTTCGCGACATAATAGTCCTCGGTCAACAACTGACCCGAAACATAGAACGCCACCGCGTCCGGACCGTCGCTGCGGATCACCGCGCTGAAGCGTTCCGCTACCCGGTCGAGCGCCTGGTCCCAGGAAACCCGCCGCCGGCCGACCTCGGGATATAGCAGTCGGGAATCCAGGGCCAGCGTTTCGGCCAGCGCCGAACCCTTGGAGCACAGGCGCCCGAAATTGGCCGGGTGATCGGGGTCGCCCTGGATGCGCACCCCGTCCGGCCGCGCGGTGGCCAGCACCCCGCAGCCGACCCCGCAGTACGGGCAGGTGGTTCGAATCTCGCCAGTTGCCGTAACAGGCTCAGCCATCGGATCACCTTGCGGCATCAGACCGCATTCAACTGCAGATGAATCACGCCGTGTTCGACGCGGGTCGGGAACCGCTGCACACAGCCTTCATCGGGGGCCAGCGCGGCGCCGGCTTCCAGATCGATGACCCAGTTGTGCAGCGGGCAGGTGACCTTCCGTTCATGGACGATGCCTTGGGACAACGGCCCGCCTTTGTGCGGACAGCGGTCGAGTACCGCCAGCACCTCGTCCTCGACGGTCCGGAACACCGCGATCGGCCCGACGGAGCAGTCGACCACGCGTGAGCCCTGACGCGGAATGTCGTCGACACGACCGATTTCGATCCAGTCGCTCATGCCGCGATCCCCCGCCGTTGGACGCGAATCGGCTCGAATTCCTGACGGTCCAGGCCAGCCGCGCGCTCGGCCCAGGGGTCGACCTGCGCGCTGCGCTGCGACTGCAGAAACCGCTGATAGAGCAGTTGCCGGCCTTCCGCGTCATCGACGATCTTCTGCTTCACGTAAGGCAGACCGACGCGCTCGATCCACGGTGCGGTCCGCTCCAGATAGCGCGCCTCTTCGCGATAGAGCTGCATGAACGCGCCGCAGTATTCCTTCACCTGCTGTTCGGTCTCGACCTTGCAAAGGAAATCCGTCGCTCGGATCTTCACGCCGCCATTGCCGCCGACGTGAATCTCCCAGCCCGAGTCCACCGCGACCACGCCGAGGTCCTTGATCGTTGCCTCCGCGCAGTTCCGGGGACAGCCGGAGACCGCCATCTTGAACTTGTGCGGTGTCCACGATCCCCAGGTCATCTTCTCCAGCTCGATGCCCATTCGGGTCGAGTCCTGGGTGCCGAAGCGGCACCACTCCTTGCCGACACAGGTCTTCACGGTGCGCAGCGACTTGCCGTAGGCGTGGCCGGACACGAAGCCGGCCGCGGCCAGATCACCCCAGATCTGCGGCAGATCCTCCTTGCGCACACCGAGCAGATCGATACGCTGGCCGCCGGTGATCTTCACGGTCGGGACTCGATATTTCTCGGCGACGTCGGCGATGGCCCGCAGCTCTGCCGGGTTAGTGACCCCGCCCCAGATTCGGGGCACCACCGAATAGGTCCCGTCCTTCTGGATGTTGGCATGGGCGCGCTCGTTGATGAAGCGGGACCGGGAATCATCGCGATATTCGTCCGGCCACTCGCACAACAGGTAATAATTCAAGGCCGGACGACAGCTATGGCAGCCGTCCAGCGACTTCCACTCCAGGAACTGCATCACCGCCGGAATGCTCTTCAACCGTTCCTTCCGGATCGCGGTGCGGACCTCCTCGTGGGTGTGCTCGGTACATTTGCACAGGGGCTTCTTGCCGGTGCTGACCGAGTAATCGCTGCCCAGCGTGCTTTGCAGGATCTGCTCCACCAGGCCGGTGCAGGAGCCGCAGGATGCCGACGCCTTGGTGTGGGCGCGGACCTCGTCGAGCGTGAACAGTTTCTTCTGCACGATGCCATCGACGATGGTCTTCTTGCAGACGCCGTTGCAACCGCAGATCTCGGCATCGTCCGGCAGCAGCGCCGCGCGATTCTGTTCACCGTGGCCGGAGTCGCCGAGATGCGCCTGCCCGAACAGGATGTTCTCACGGAACGCGGAGATATCGGTGCCGTCCCGCATCAACTGGAAATACCAGGCGCCGTCGCCGGTATCGCCGTACAGTACGGCACCCTTGACGCGGTTCTGCTGGACCGTGATCTTCTTGTAGATGCCGCGGGAAGGGTCCTGGAACAGCAGCTCCTCGTATCCGTCACCGCCCTGGAATTCACCGGCCGAGAACAGATCGATGCCGGTCACCTTCAGCTTGGTCGAGGTCACCGAACCCTCATAGCGCGCGATCCCGTATTGCGCCAGGTGGTCGGCGCAGACTTTGGCCTGTTCGAACAACGGCGCGACCAGTCCGAACAGGTTGCCGCGGTGCTGCACGCATTCGCCGACGGCGTAGATCTTCGGGTCGTAGGTCTGCATCGTGTCGTTCACGACGATCCCGCGTTCGCAGTAAAGACCCGCCGATTTGGCCAGCGCGACGTTGGGCCGGATGCCGACCGCCATCACCACCAGATCCGCCGGCACTTCGGTCCCGTCCTTGAAACGCACCGCGCGGACCCGTTCATCCCCCAGCAGCGCCTCGGTCTGCGCCTCCATCATGAACTTCAGTCCGGTGTCCTCCAGCGAGCGTCGCAGCAATGTCGAGGCCGGTTTGTCCAGTTGCCGTTCCATCAGGCTGTCGAGGATATGCACCACGGTGACCTCCATGCCCTGTTTGCGCAGGCCGTTGGCGGCTTCCAGCCCGAGCAGGCCGCCGCCGATCACGACCGCGTGGCGGTAGCGCTCGGCCGCTTCCAGCATCCGTTCGACGTCCTGGATGTCGCGAAACCCGATCACGCCGGCCAGATCCTTGCCCGGCAGCGGCAGCACCACCGGAGTCGAACCGGTTGCCAGCAGCAGCCGGTCGTAGGGTGCTTCGGTCCCGTCCTCGGTGCGGACGATGCGACGGCGGCGATCGATTGCCACGACGGTCTTGCCCTTGTAGAGCGTGATCCCGTTGCGGTAATACCAGTGTTCATCGTTCAGCACGATGTCCTGTATCGTCTTCTCGCCGGCCAGCACCGGGGACAACAGGATGCGGTTGTAATTGCATTGCGGTTCCGCGCCGAACACGGTGATCTGGTAGCTGTCCGGCGTCCGCTTCAGGACCTCCTCGACGGTTCGGATGCCGGCCATGCCGTTGCCGATTACGACCAGTTTTTGTTTCATCGATCTCTCCTCGCTGCACGCGAATCAGGGGTTGTGTTCGAAGTTGGAAATGCCGACGGACGGAAACCTTCGGCTTGCGGGGTGCCGTTGAAACGGGATCCGACGGCACAGTACAGCAGCATCAGCAACAGGATCAGTGACACAGTGCGCCAGAATCCGACCGGATCGCGTCGATAGATCGACGGACGCTCGGGTGTCCTCTGCCCGCCTTTGGCCAGGCCGTTCTCGAGATCGAACGCCAATTCGATGGTGTCGGCATAGCGTTTGTCGACCTCGACCGCGAGCGCCTGCTGCAATACGAAATCCAGCCAGGCCGGCAGATCCGGCCGTAGCGTGGCGAGGCGCTTCGGACGGCCGAAGTGCGGATGCATGAACGGTTCGATCTCGCCGTACGGATAAGTCCCGTTGGCAAACAATCGGAACAGCGTGACTCCGACCGCGAATACATCGCTCGCCACGCTGCCGCGTTCCCCCCGGAACAGTTCGGGCGCCATGTAGCTGGGCGTCCCCGGTACCGGGCCGTGCCGGTCGTCGTCCCAGGCCGGCAGAAGGGCGATGCCGAGATCGAGCAGCTTCAATCCGCCGTCTTCCAGGCACAGAATGTTGTCGCACTTGATGTCGCGATGGATCACGCCGCGGCGATGCAGGGTGTGGACCGCTCGGCACAGTTTCAAGGCGATTTCGATGCCTTCGGCCAGACTGAACACCTGCCGCCCGGCGATCCGTTGCTCCAGCGTCTCGCCCCGGTAATAGGGCATCACCGAGTACAGTCGGGTCTGGCGGCCGGGCGCCTGTTCGATGATCTCGGCGACCCACGGGCTCTTGATCCGAAGTCCGATCCAGGCTTCCCGCGTGAATGCGAGGTAGTACTCCCGTTCGCTGGCGACCCGCGGATGCGGGAACTTCAGCACCACGCGCGATCCGCTATGTCGGTCGGTGGCCAGGAACAGGGTGCTGTAGCGGCCCGACGAAAGCTGTGCCACCAGATCGTAACCATCCACGCTGGCCCCGACCCGCGGCAGTTCGCCGATCGGCAGCAGCGCGATGGTCTCCCGCAGGAAGCCGGCACCCGGCAACGGCAAAGCCAGCACGTCGACGACCAGCGCGGTGATGTTGTCGTGGTCGTTGCAGGCCGCCGCCGCATCCGCCAGGGCCTTGGCACAGGCGCCCGGCTCCTGACGCTGCCTCAGCCGCTCGCGCAGTTCGGCATGCTTCAGCGCGGCCGACAGTCCGTCGGTGCACAGCAGATAACGATCGTGCCCCTCGACCGCATGGACGCTGTAATCCGCGGGCACGGCACCTTCCAGACCGACCGCCCGGCTCAGGATATGGTCGCGGCCGGCTCCCTTCAGCGTATGGTCTTCGGTCAGCGGATCCAGCCGGTCGCCCCGCAAGCGATAGATCCGAGTATCGCCGACATGCACCAGATGCGCTTCCCTTCCTCTGAGGATCAGCGCGCTGAAGGTCGTCGCCATGTTTGCGTGATCCGGGTCGCGCTGACCCAGCGCGTGAATCCAGCCGTTGATCGCGCCCAAGGCTCTGGCCGCGAGCTGCTGGATACCCAATGTCTCCGGCAGGCTGTAGTACGCCTCCATGAAACTCCTCACACATAGCTCGGCAGCGGTCCGACCGCCCTTGCAGCCGCCGCAGCCGTCGGCCACGGCAGCCATGAACCCGCGGCTGGCGAGTTCCCGGCTGCCCGGCTCGGCGATGCCGACGAAATCCTGATTGTCGGCTCGCCGACCTTGCAGCGAGGCCCATCCGACCTGCACGCTGAGTCTCGGTTCTTGCTGCATCGGGCTAGACGCGGGCTCCCGACACCGCCCCCCAGGTGGTCCGCCAGCGACGCTTGACCCACATCAGACCGATCAGTCCGGTCAGCGGCAACCCCGCGAACACGCTGAATCCCGCGGCGAACCCGTGCTGCATTTCCCAGGAGAGTCCCAGCGCCTTCGCTAGGAAGAAGCCGCCGACACCCCCCGCCGCGCCGACCAGGCCGGTCATGACGCCGATCTCGCCGCGGAATCTCAGCGGTACCAACTGGAACACCGAACCGTTGCCCATGCCCAAGGCCATCGCGCCGAGAAAGAAGATGCCGACCGCGATCCAGCCGATGACCGGCAACTCGGCCAGTGCCCAACCCGCGATCTTGGCATCGGCGACCTGGGCCGCGTCCGGCGCCGGGCCCTCCGGCAGGAACGAGATGGCGAGATAACTGAGCGAGACGATCACGAACAGCACCTGCAGCGCCCGAATGCCGCCGAAGCGGTCGGCAATCCAGCCGCCGAGCGGCCTGAACATCGAGCCGCCGAACACGACGATCGCGGACATCAGACCGGCCGCGATGCCAGAGACGTGGTACCAGTTGGTGAAATACAGCGGCAGCGCATTTCCGAGCCCGACGAAGCCGCCGAACGTGATCGAATAGAAGAACATGAACCACCAGGTATCCGCGTCCTTCATCAGCGAGGCGTAATTGCTCCAGGTCACCGGCTTGCGTTTCTCCGGTGCATCCTTGACCAGCACGCTGTAGATCAGCAACACCAGCACCAGCGGGATATTCAGAAACCCGAATACCGCCTGCCAGCCGAACTGCTCCGCAAGCCACGGCACGATCATCGAGTCCAGCACCACCCCCATGTTGCCGGCGCCGGCGATCCCCATCACGATGCCCTGGTATTTCGGCGGATACCAGCGGCTGGCCTGCGGCAGCGCCACTGCGAAACTGGCTCCGGCCACGCCGAGCAGCAAGCCGAGAAGCTCCACTTCGAGCTTCGAGTGCAAGCCGAACAAGAAGACATAGCCGAGCCCCAGGATCACCAGCAACTGCGCCGACTGTCCGGTACGTTTGGGACCCATGTGATCGGCCAGCATGCCCAACGGAATCCGCAGGATCGCACCGGCCAGAATCGGAATCGCGACGATGGTGAATTTTTCGCCGACCGGAAGGCCGAGGTCTTTCGTGATGTACAGCGACAGCGGCCCCAGCATCACCCAGACCATGAACGAGACATCGAAGTAGAGAAACGCCGACAACAGAGTGGGCCAGTGTCCGGCCTGTCTGAACTCTTTGAACTTCATCGTTGCTCCGCGGTAGCAGTGAGAAAATCACCGTCCCGGCAGCCATCCCGAATCATCCCGGCGCAACAAAAAAGGCGTCGAGCAGCCAGGGAAACCGCTGCGGGACGCCTTTGTCCGCCGATCATGCACCGTCGTTGGCGCGATCGCTTGTCAGACATTAAGCAGGTTCGATGCCAATCCTCACACCGACATACCAATCAGTGGCTTAGCCGCCTCACCATGAGGGCTCTACTCCCACCGGCCCGATTCCACGCACCGTCTTGTGGCACGGCTCACCGAATTGTTGCAGCCGGGAAAACCGAATCCCCTGCAATATGGCCCGCTGCGCATGGCCGCATCGCCATCGAATGCGGCCGATGACCCTCGCGGGAAGTGCGAGGCCTCCTTACCACGGCAAAGGCTACACGCCATGCAAGGCGACAGCCTGGGCCAAGAGCAGGATATCGCGGGTCTCCTGGTACCACGCGACCGCATCAAGACCCGCCTGGGCTTGTCGAGCCGTCATTCGGAAGCAATGACCGGCAGTGCAAGCATGGACTCTCGGCTACGACCCGGTCGATGATCAGACCTGCGATGCGCCGGCACATCTGACGAATCAGGCGACGAGCGTGATCAGACCAGCAGCGATAGCGCTCCCCACGCCAGCAGCACCACCCAGGCCGCGATATACAGCCACTGTCGCCGGATCAGCTGCTCCACGTCCTGCGTCGCCAACCACTCGAACAGGTGCTGCGCATAGGGCGCCACCCCGACCACGATCAGGCACACGACGAACAGGCAGACCGCGAGGATTTGCACGACGTCGAGGCCGGAGCGGATCAGCAGGAACAGGATCGTCGCGCCGGCAGTCAGCGCCACCCCGGAGGTCAACGCCGGGTTCGCGTAGAGCCGTCGGGCGAAGCCGATCCAGGCCTTGGGGTTGCGGAACACCACGACCAGCTTCACCAAGGATATCCCGATCAGGATTGCGGCAAGCACTTTGATCGAAGAATCATTCATGGGTCATACCTCTGCGTCAGGGCTCTCGGCGCTCGATCACGACACAGTCGTCGCCGTTCTGATCCGGCTTTCGGTCGCCGCTGAGAAACGCGAAATGCCGATTCAGAAAGCTCAGGACATCATCGCGGTCGATGGTGTGAGGATCATCATCCCAGGTCTGCTCCACCGCACCATGGATCCAGCCGCCCGATTTCGTGCGGAAACGGTAGCCGCCCTGCGGCAGCAGGGCGAGCAGCGCTTCGAGCGGGAGTTGATCGAGTGGATCGAGATTCATGGACCGCCTCCGGCGAACTTCGGGAATCGCTGTGACAGGGCATTTTTCGCGCCCGGATGTCGAGCAGCGAGAACGGCATGCTAGTCCTGTTTCGCGGGATCGCCAACCCGGTTCGCGGCTGAAGCCGCGCAGCCTGCGGACCTTCTACGCTACGCCTCTTCACCGGATTCCGTTCAGGCGTTACCCTAATGGGGGCTGCACTCGGTCGACATCCGTTCGGCGGGTTCGAATCGCGCTGCCTGCACCGGCCACGGACGCCCTGACTTCTGCATTCACCGGAAAACCGACCATGCCCGACATCGCTGCATTGAACACGCGCTTCGGCCTCGCCGGGCAAGTCAGATTCCTTCGCGAGCCGAGCGGCCTGGCCGTCACCGAGATCACCACCGATGCCGCTTCGGCACGCATCGCACTGCAAGGCGCCCATCTTCTGAGCTGGATTCCGCGCGGGGCGGAACCGGTGATCTGGCTGTCACCCGCCGCCAAGTTCGCAGCGGGCAGGGCGATCCGCGGCGGTATCCCGATCTGCTGGCCGTGGTTCGGCCCCCACCCGTACGAAACCACGTATCCGGCACACGGCTTCGCGCGCACCGGTTGTTGGGAAGTCGTGGCGGTCGAGAGCGGTGCCGACGGTACGGTCCACCTGTGCTTCCGATTGCTGCCGAGCGATGCGTCCCGCTTCTGGTGGCCGCATGCCACGCCGTTGGAACTCCGCATTGCGGTGGGGGAGCGGCTGAGGCTGGACCTGATGACCAAGAATCTCGGCGTCTCGCCGGTGACGATCAGCCAGGCGCTGCACACCTATTTCGCCGTCAGCGACGTCCGCACGATCCAATTGCTGGGCCTCGCCAACTGCCGTTATATCGACAAGATCGACGGCGGCAAAATCAAGCACCAGACCGGCCCGGTACAGTTCCAGGAAGAAACGGACCGCATTTATCTGAACTCCAGCGGTGAAATCCTGCTGTACGACCGCGCGCTCAGACGGCGCATCCGGATCGCGAAATCCGGCAGCCATTCGACGGTCGTCTGGAATCCCTGGATCGAAAAGTCCGCGAGGATGGATGACTTCGTGGAAAGCGGCTATCTGAACATGCTCTGCATCGAGGCGGCAAACGCCGCAGACGACAGCATCACGCTGGCACCCGGCGCGGAACACACGCTCGGCGTGCTGTACAGCGTCGAGCCGCTGGCCTGATCTCTTCCGCTATCGAACCGCGCCCGCAGCGATGAACGAATCGCGCTGTCGTCGTGCGCTGATGCTGTTGCTGATCCTGATGACCGCCGGCTGCGCCTGGCAACAGCGGACTGCGCTGGACCGGCTGTATGGACCGGCGCAGCCGCGGCAGCGCATCGTGAGCGGCATGCAGCCGTCATGGCCGGATTATTGGAACGATGTGAAGCCGCTGCTGGACAACCGCTGCGCGGTTTGCCACGGCTGCTACGACGCACCTTGCCAGCTGAACCTGACCGCGTTCGAAGGCATCGACCGCGGTGCCAGCAAGGACAAGGTGTACGATGGCACGCGGCTGCTGGCGGCACGCCTGACCCGACTGTTCGACGACGCGCAGACGACGCACGGCTGGCGCAGCCGAGGCTTTTATCCGGTCCTGAACGAACGCACGCCGACGACGGAAGCGAACCTCGCCGGAAGTGTTCTGGCCCGCATGCTGCAGTTGAAACACGAGCACCCGCTGCCGGCCGGACCGCGTTTGCCGGAGTCATTCGATCTGGGACTCGACCGCGACCAACAGTGCCCGGCGATCGAAGAATTCGACCGGTTCGCTGCGAACTACCCGCTATGGGGCATGCCTTACGGCTTGCCGGGCCTGAGCGAAAAGGAACACCGGACACTGATCCGCTGGCTGGAACTCGGATCGCCTTACTCGCCGCAGGCTCCCGAACCCGAGGCGCATGCCGGAGCCGTCGCGCAGTGGGAGGCTTTCCTGAACGGCCGCTCGTCCAAGGAACAGTTGATGAGCCGCTATGTATTCGAGCACGTCTTTCTGGGCCATCTGTATTTCAGCGATCTCGCACCCACCCGCTACTACCGGATGGTCCGCTCGCGCACGCCTCCCGGCAAACCGATCGACCTGATCGCCTCGCGCCGGCCGTATGACGCTCCCGGTGTACCGCACTTCTATTATCGCCTGCAGCCGCTGGAAACGACGGTCCTGGCGAAAACGCACATGCCGTATGCATTGAATCCGGGGCGGATGGCGCGTTACCGCGAGCTGTTTCTGGACCCGCCGTTCCGGGTGACGCGGCTGCCTTCCTACCGCGCCGAAATCGCCGCGAATCCGTTCAAGGCGTTCGTACAGTTGCCGGTCCGGAGCCGATTCCGCTTCCTGCTGGACGATGCCGAATTCATCGTCTCCGGATTCATCAAAGGTCCGGTCTGCCGCGGCCAGGTCGCATTGAACGTGATCAACGATCAATTCTGGATCTTCTTCACCAACCCGGACGACGGCGGGGTGCTCAACAACGCGAATTTCCTGGCGCGCGAAAGCGGCAATCTGCGGCTGCCCGGCGAAGAAGCCAGCAATGCGATTCCGTTCGCGAGCTGGCTGAGCTACGCGCGCCTGCAGGATCGGTTCCTGCAAGCCAAGCAGCGTCTCATGAACCAGCACCTGACCGGCCGCGAGGACCTCACCCTGCAGCGGATCTGGGACGGCGACGGAACGAACCCGAATGCGGCGCTGACGGTGTTTCGCCATTTCGACAGCGCGACCGTGGTGAAAGGTCTGGTCGGCGACCCGCCGAAGACCGCCTGGGTCGTCACCTACGCGCTGCTGGAGCGGATTCACTACCTGCTGGTGGCCGGCTTCGACGTTTACGGCAACCTCGGCCACCAACTGAATTCACGACTTTACATGGATTTTCTGCGGATGGAGGGCGAATTCAACTTCCTGTTGCTGCTGCCCGAGGAAATCCGCCGCAAGGAACGGGACTACTGGTATCGGGGTGCCAGCGACCAAGTCAAGGACTATCTGTTCGGCCGGCGGATCGATTTCGAGCGGCAGACCGGAATCGCCTATACCACACGTGACCCGAAAGCCGAACTGTTCCGCATGCTCGAAGCTCGTCTGCTGCCGGTGCGGAACCGCAGCTACGATCTCGAGACCGGACCGCGCGAGATCGCCGACGAACTGCGATCGCTGGCACGGCTAAAGGGCCGGGCGATTTCCTGGCTGCCGCAGACAGCGTTCCTGTCGGTGTCCGGCGTGCCGGGTACCGATTCAACCGCCGTGTACTCGCTGCTGGCCAACAGCGCTCACAGCAACATTTCGCAGCCGTTCGCCGAGCAACAGCGCCGGTTGCCCGACGAAGACACGCTGACCGTGGCACACGGCTTCATCGGCGCCTACCCCAATGCGTTCTTCCGGCTCGACCGCATCGACCTACCGCAGTTCGCGGCCGCGCTAGCGGAGCTGAGCAGCGAGCGGGACTACCAGCGCCTGATGGACCGTTTCGGCATCCGCCGGACCGATCGCCGATTCTGGCAACACAGCGATCTGCTGCACCGAATCTATCGGCGGGTCGCGCCGGTCGACGCCGGGCTGTTCGATTACAATCGGCTGGAAAACCGGTGAGCGCGGGAAGTCACGCGCGAGGCCTACCCGACCGCCGCGCCCCGATGCGGGCAGGACCGGATAAAGCCTGGTCGGAAACATTCGCGCCTTCCTATCCACCGATCCCGCGGACGCGGCGGCGATCCGTTCAGTGTTCCGAACGCTCATACAGATGCAACTGCACGGCCCCCCCGAATTCCCGAGCGTCGGCCAGCGTGTAGCCCTGCCGGAGTAGATCCGTGATACGTCCCGGGTCACGCCGATCATGATCGTACAGCGACAGGACCAGCCAAAAACGCGGATGGCGGTCCGGCAGACCGGCCAATGCACCGGCGTCCGGCTGTTCGGACCGTATGGCAGCGTTCTCCCCGATTGAAGGCAGACGCGGCAGATCCCGGGCGCTGATCAGATCGACCGGTGTAGGGAGCGGCCGGTCCACACCGTAGCGCTGGAGATAGTAGTTCACCGGCAGCCAGGTATCGTAGAAGTACACCCCTATGCCGTCGCCGTCCCGCGCGCGGTGCACGACCGACGCGACCGCATCGCGGTAGTTGAAGTCACCCGCCCCGTCACGCGAACCATCCACCAACGCGCGAAGATTCAGCACGACCAACAGCGCGACTCCCGCGGCCAGCATCCACCCTTTGAGCCGAGCCACACCGCAGGCGGCGAGCAGGATCGAAGGGAACAGACAGATCGCGAAGTAGCGGCCGACGAAAATGGGCCGCCAGGCGACCGATATCACGAAGATCAGCAACGGCGGACCAAGCCACCACAGGACGAGTAACCCGGTACGCCAGAGCCGATGGGTGTCCGACCGACCCGCGTCGGCAGGCCGCTCGTTGACCTGGGCGATCACCCAGGACACGGCGAATGTCAGATAGACCAGCAGAATCGCTCCGCCCCCCGACAAGTGGCGCAAGGCATGCAGCAAATCTCTCCATTGCGGCGGTGACACCCAGTCCAGGTTGCCCGTTCCCACGCTGAACGTCAGCCCCAACGGCAATGCGATCACCGCTGCCAGCCCGCCGGCCCCGAGCAAGGACCGCCACGGGACGGCCTGTTTGGGAAGCAGCACCAGCGAGGCCATATGTACACCGGGCACCAGCACCATGAAATAGTGGGCATAAACCGCCAGACCGGTCACCAGACCATACGTGATCCATGCGTAACGGCTACGAGTGAGGACGACCCGTACGAAAAACAGCGTGCTGAGACCCGATAACGTAATGACCAGACTATAAGCGCGTAGCTCTTGCCCGTACCGAACCAGGAACGCATTCACCGCCAACAGCAGTGCGGCGATCAGCGCCGGACGCGCCCCGAACAACTCGCGACCGAGCAGGTAGGCGACCGGCACGGCAGCAGCGGCGTACAGTGCCGACAACGCGCGCATCGTGCCCTCGCCGCTCCCCAGCGACAGCCAGGGACTCAGGGTCAGATAGTACAACCACATGTTGGACTCGATCTGGAACTGCGCCAGGGGACGCCAATTCAGCGCCGTATAAAACGAGTACGCCTCGTCGTACCACAGGCTGCGCATGCCGTTGCCGTACAGGGCGAGACCCAAAACCAGCATGCCGAAGCAGCAGACAATCAGCCATTGCCGGCCGCGCGCATCATCAAACAAAACCGAAAACGTCGTCGCGTATCCGGACTCAACAAGTCGCCTCCGACCGGACTGATTCATGCGGATCTCTTCCTCCCCTCGTTCAAAGGCATTCTCGTGATACGCGAACGAAGTCGCGCGTTGTCTTGGGTTGGGGAAACGGCGCAAACAGGGATCCGACGCAGCCCCCTGCGCCAGCGGACCGCTCCTTCAACCGCGGCCGGCGGTCAAACCGCCCGCCGGAGCTGCCCCAGCAGAAAGGATTGCGCTTCGACCCCGCCGGTGGCATTGGGCTCCGCACGCCGATAACTGCCATCCGGCTGCAGGATCCAGGCCTGGCTGTCGTCGCGCAGATACAAATCCAGATCAA
>CAZXXC010000071.1:0-21399 GCA_964644665.1 uncultured Methylococcaceae bacterium | reverse complement strand
GAACTTGCAGGCCGCGTCCCGCGACCGCCATCTGCCGGCTTTCGAACGCTGCGCTACCTGGCAACGCGGCGAGAGCCTCGCCGGCGGATGCGGCGGTGGACATCGCCGCCGGGCCGGACGCACCCACCCCCATCCAGCGTGACCGCACTGAATCGATTCGCGGTCCCAAGCGCACGGCGCCAGCCCCCTAGCCCTGCTCGCCGGGTCAGCTTTCCGGATCGTCCACGACCACGAAAGCTCCCGGCATCATCCCCATCCAACAGGACCATGGAATGATGCCGACGTCCTGCGGCGTGAATTCGATGGTCTGGTCCCCCAACTTGATCTGGAACTCCATCCCCAAGGTCGGCACCACGATGCCGTTGGTGCAGGGGTTCAGTTCGGTCGCCTTGATCGCCCATTTGACGGGGATGCCTTTCTTCACGGTGAATCGATTGGGGTCGAAGCCCTTCGCGTTGACCCGCATGTGCACCACCTGAAATCCTTCGGAGTCGACCGACTCCCCTACCGGCGACGCTTCGGCCAGGGCCTTGTCCGCCATGCCGTTTGGCCACCTGGCTTCAGCCCAGACCTTCAGCGAGTGGAAATCGTAACCGGACCCGGTCATCGCCAGCCCGCGGTTCAGCATGATGGCGCCCAGCACCAATACGATCGCACCCGAAGCATGTAACAGCTTGGGAGTCATCCGGGCCGAAATCAGCGAAGCCAGCAGCCCGAAGCCCAGCATCACCGGCAGCGTGCCGACGCCGAAAATCAACAGTAACTTGGCACCCTCCAGCGGACTGCCGGTGCCTGCGGCCATCACGTACATGGCCTGCAGCGGGCCGCACAGGATCATCAGGCCGTTCAGCAAGCCGATCACGAACGGATTGCCGGTCTTCCTCGACTCCCGGCCGATGAAACGCAGCAAGGACGCCGGTGGCCGGATATGGAAATCGTGCAGCGCCGGCCAGACATTCAGCAGACCGAGGCCGAACAGGATCAGGAACACGCCGGCCGCGGCACCGACGACTCCGCGGATGAACGGCGTGAATGCGATGATCGACCCGAGCATTCCAAACAGCCCGCCGATGACCGTGTAGGAAAGGGTCTTGCCGGCGCCATAAAGCAGGTGAGAAGTCAGCGAGGGTTTGCCGGCCGCCGCCGACTTCGCTGCATAGCTGATCACGAGTGCCCCGCACATGCCTACGCAATGAAACCCGGTCAACAAGCCGGCGATGAACAGCAAGCCGTAGCTCAGATTTTCCGAAGCCGCCGGCAGGTCCGAGTAACCGCGCAGCTTGTCGTCGAAATAAAGGATGACCAGAATGCCCAACAGCGCGAATACCACACCGGCAGCGACCCGGATCGGGGACTGCGGCGGATGAGAGACTGAGTTGGATGGAGGCATGGCGCTTCGGACGATGGCGAACGCAGGGAACGACAGGCCCGGTAGGCCACGGCGAGATTATAGCCCGGCGGCATGCTCCGCTGCTCGGCAGCGCCCCTCGCCGAAGCTAATCCGTGGAGCGCCGCCGGAGGTTGAGGCTCTCGTCGGCCGTCGGCGGCCGCAGCAGCCATGCGCCGTCTTCCTCGATCTCCAGCACGCTATCATAGACTCCCGGACTCTCGACCTCGTTGCGGTCGCTGATCACCAGATAACCCACCGAGCGCTCCGACAGCAGATTCAGGATCATCCGCACCTGCGAAGGACTCAAGGCGCTTCCCGGTCGATCGAAAATGGCGAAGTGCGGGTTTGCCAGCAGCAGGCGGGCGAGCACGATCAACTGCTGTTCACCGAGCGACAAGGCGTCTTCCCAGTGCCGTTCGACATCGAAGCCCCCCGCCCGCTCCACGACCCGACCGATCGCCAGGGTCTCGAGCACCGATTGCAGCATCTCCACCGGAACATCCGCGCGATGCGGCGAAGGCAGCAGGGCCTCGCGCAGAGTCCCCGGCGGCAAATAGGGTCGCTCCGGCAACATCAGCAGGCGGTCGAGATCGGGTCGTACGATCGTCCCTGCGCCTTCGTACCAGATACCGGCGGTGGCCCGGAAGAGGGCCTGTTTGGCGCGCTCGTTGGGTCCGCAGATCAGCACACGCTGTGCGCCGGTGACCGTCAGTGACAGATCGCGTAGCAACACTTCGCCATGCCTGGGCGCGCGCAGCGTCAACCCCAGGTAAGCCAGACGCCGGTCGTTCTCCTCGACGATCGTGATCTGCGACTCCGACAGGTCACGCGACCCTTCGATCGCCTCCCACAACGCGCCGAGCCGGGAAATCACCGCGGCGAACGAAGAGATCGACTGAAACTGCGTGACGATCAGCGAAAAGGCGCCCAGCAGCAGCGTAAACGCCATCGCCGCCTGAGTGATGACCCCGAATTCCACTTGACCACGGATATACATCGGCGCCACGATCAAGGCCGGAATCACTTGCAGCAGGTAGTTGTAACCGGTCGTGAAAAAGCCGAGATTGCGGTTCACGCCGATCAGACGCCGGAAGTTGAAAACCAGTTCATCCAGATGACGTCGGATCCGACCGATCAGCCGTCCCTCACTGCGTTGCGTCGCGATCGACTCGGCGTTCTCACGGACGTGGATCAGATCGGCGCGGAAGTTCGCCTCCTTGTCCAATTGACGATAATTCAGCCCGACCAGCGGCCTGCCCAGATAGATCGTCAGATAGGAACCGAATACCGCGTAAACCACGGCGACCATGAACAACAGCGGGCTGATCGTCCACATCACCCCCGAAAACGCCAGGATCGTGAAGCTTCCGTTCAGGATCATCAGCACGAACGACAGCGTCGTGACCGTGAAGGCCTTGATGTCGTCGGCGATGCGCTGATCGGGGTTGGCGACTTCTCCGGTCTCGTCGAGACGGTAATAGACCGGATGCTCCATGTAGCGAGTCACCGCCCGCTCGGTCAACCACTGCCGCCACAGCAGGCCAAGCCGTTCCTCGCAAAACCGGTGTACGACGGCCACCACGGTACAGACGCCGAACACGCCGACGTACACCATCGCCTGCCAAACGAACTGATCCATATCGCGGTTGGCGATCGCGGTCATGAAATCCCGCCCGACGTAACTGCTGATCACGTTCAGCCCATTGATACCGATCAGGAACAGAACCAGCAAAGCCACCAGGATCCTGGCTTTCCAGCCCATCTCGGACTCCGCGAAGGCCTTGACCACGCGAATGAAACGGGACCAGGCCAGACGATTCAACGGAACTTCATAGCGGGCTGACATCTCGATCACCGGGAATGCGAAACTCGGACGCTTGACTCGGACAGCCCTCGCGCTGCCGAAGTGGCGGCCATTGTACACAGCAATCTGACGGGCGGCAGGTAGCGCCGCACGCGCCTCCCGGGAAGGTTCCGGCCCGACGGTGACGAGACACACGATTGACCTCCATCGGTTCCGGTGTGTGAGAATAGGCCACGTCGTCCAGCTTTCCCAGTGGTCGCGGTGATGGCTCGCGCCGCCGCCGGGGGAGTCAGCGCGACGTGAAAGCAGACCGATTCGTTTGACTGATTCCAAGGGATCCATGATGAAACAAGACCGAAAACACATCGCCGCTTTGTTGGGCGCCGGCATCGTCGGCACGTTGTCCGCCACCCAATCCTCGGCGCAGGAAAATCCGTTTGCACTGGCGGAACTGGGTGCCGCTGCTCGCGTCGCGGAAGCCACCTCTACCGACGTCAAAGCCAAGGCCGGCGAAGCCGCCGACAAGATCAAAGGCGCCGGGGAAATGAAATGTGGCGCCCAGATGATGAAAAAGGACATCAAGGCTCCCGAGGTACCGGACCCGAAAGCCGCTGCCGGCGCCGCCGGAGCGAAGATGCAGGAGGCGATGCCGGCGGCGCCGGCCTCTCCCCCATCGGCCGGCCAATAGCGACGCTTGCGGCCAGCGCGAAGCAGCCGGGAAGGCTGCTTCGCGACCGGCTGCGTCGCACGTTCGCGGCGCGATGAAGCAGCGGTCACCGATGATCCGGGGAGCCGGCCTCGGCCTTCGCCGAGCCTTCGCGGCCGACATTCTCGAATCCGCGCCGCCGGTCGACTTCTATGAGGTCGCACCGGAGAACTGGATGCGGCTCGGCGGCCGGCTGGGCAGGCAGTTTCGCGCACTCACCGAACGCTTTCCGTTCATCGCTCACGGCCTGTCGCTGTCGCTGGGCGGCCCGTCACCGCTGGATCGCGAATTTCTGCGCGATCTGAAGCGATTCCTTCACGATCACCGTATCCGACTGTACAGCGAGCACCTGAGTTACTGCGGCGACGACGGTCTACTCTACGACTTGATGCCGATCCCGTTCACCGAGGAGGCTGTGGAGTACGTCGCGGGCAGGATTCGTCTGGTCCAGGAGATTCTGGAACAGCCGATTGCGATCGAAAACGTCTCCTACTATGCGGCACCGGACCAGGAGATGGAGGAAATCGAGTTTCTGAACGCCGTATTGCAGCAGGCCGACTGCCGGCTGCTACTGGACATCAACAATGTCTGGGTCAACAGCGTGAATCACGATTATGATCCGGACGAGTTCCTGCGTGCGATACCCGGTGATCGGATCGCCTACGCACATATCGCCGGACATTATCAGCAAGCACCGAATCTGCTGGTCGACACCCATGGCGCCGCGGTGATCGATCCGGTCTGGGACCTGCTCGGCCGCGCTTATGCACGGTTCGGGGTGTTTCCCACACTGCTGGAGCGTGATTTCAACGTTCCGCCGCTGGCTGAACTGCTGAGGGAGGTGGACACCATCCGGATCCTCCAACAGGGCGCGATGGGAAACCGCCGCTATGCCTGACACCCTGCCCCGGTTTCAGCAAACCCAGTATGCCTTCGCTGCGGCGATCCGACAGCCGGGGTCGGCTCCACCACCAGTCGGGGTACCGAAGGAACGCATGGATCTCTACCGGGAGCTGATCTTCAACAACGCCGAGGATTTCATCGCCAGCGGCTTCCCGGTGCTGCATGATCTGCTGGCTCCCGAGCGCTGGCAGTCCATGATCCGCGATTTCCTGTGGCGCCACCGGAGCACCACGCCCTACTTTACCGGCATTCCCGCCGAGTTTCTGTCCTACCTGCGACACGAGCGCGGTGAACGGAACGAAGACCCGCCGTTTCTGCTGGAACTGGCCCACTACGAATGGGTGGAACTGGCATTATCGGTGGACGAGAACGAGGCGCCGCCGGTGGAGCCGGACTTGATTGCGGACCCGTTGAGTTATCGTCTACGGCTGTCCCCCACCGCTTGGCCGCTGACCTATCGCTTTCCGGTCCATCGTATCAGCCGCGATTTCCAGCCCGAGCGACCGCCGCCGGAACCGACCTGGTTGGCCGTCTACCGGGACCGGCGGGACGATGTCCGTTTCCTGGATCTGAACGCGGTGACTCACCGCCTGCTGAGCCTGATCGGCGAGCAGCCCGCCCTTTCCGCGCGGATCTACCTGGAGCGGATCGCGATCGAACTCGGCCATGCCGAAGCGACACCGCTGGTCGGTCACGGGACCGATTTGCTGCGTGACTTGGCTCGGCGCGGCGTGATCGGCAACGTTACGGATTGATCGGCCGTAGACTGCGACGGTAGGCCGAGTTCCCTTCACTCGGGGCACTCGCCGCTTCGGGGTGCATTGAAGCGGCGCAGAAACTCGACCCATTGTTCCGTGGAGGTTTCCTGAACTCTCCGGAAAACCTTCACCGTCACGCCTTGCCGTAACGCGAACGTTTCCGGCCCCTGTCGAAACGACGCACCCAGTCCCGTGTGACTCAACACATCCTGCGCCAGCAGACTCACGCCGCGCTGCACGTCAGGATGGAGATGTAGGGTCACCGGATCGGCGACCAAGGCCAGATCGCACTGACGAAAATTGGCGGGCGGACCGTCTCGGCTGTCAACCTGCGACAGAGGGACCTGACGTTGGAAGAGAGTTCTGGCCACGCGCGAGTCGTCCACCTGCCAGAGATTGGCCAGCAGGTCCCCGGTGAACGTCGGGCTGGAGCCGACGACGCAATACGATCTGGACGTGCGTTCGATTTCGGCAGCGACGAAGTGTCCCAGTCGGATCAGTTCGGCGATGTCGGGCCGCCGTGGGGGACTCAGGTCGACGTTCGGCAGAAGACCATGGGAATTCCACTTCGACCCGCTCAGTGACCAGGCGAACACGACTGCCGAGCCGGCCAGCAGAAACCGAGAGGCAACCGGACGCCGCCCTTTCGCCGCCGTGACACCCCACCCGTAAGCCGAGGCAACCATCAGCGGGACGAAGGCCGCATACAGATGCTGATCGCTCATGCTGGGCTGTACCGTCCAGAAAAGCGCCATCGCCAACGGCATTACCCCGAAGGTAAGCCACTTGAGCGACGCTGCTCCGGGTTCTCGCAGCCCGATGTACAGCAGGACGAGGCTCGCGACAAGAGGGACCGAACCGAACGATTCGACGATCAAGGCCGCCTCGTTCGTACAGTCGGAAGCCCATGCGGCATGCACTCCGGTGTAGTCGGATGCGGCCATTTTGCGCAGTCGGTCGAGCGACCAGGCGGGCACGGCCAGCATGGCGAAACACAGAAAGCCGGACAGCGCCGCGGCGATACGCCGGACCGGCCCATCCGGGCGATCGGCCGCTTGCCGGATGGCGAGCAGGATCTGGAACGTGAATATCGCACCGAGTGCCAGCCCGGTGAATAGGAACCAGCGACGGAAGAGCACAAGTAGCCACAGCAGAAACGCCAGCAGGACACCTGCCGAGAACAGCGCGGCGGTCCGGTTCACGGCCTCCGCCCGCCGAATCGCCCGCTGGATCCGGTCCATCGACAGGATCGCAATCACCACCAGCACGACGCCTCCGATGTCGGGCATCCCCCACAACAGAATGCGCGGGAAGATCGGGTAGAAACCGATGGCCGCCAGGGTCGCGGCGAAGATCGACCCATCGCCGCTGTCGGTGGTCCGCGGCAGGCGACTCTGCCGAACCATGATCCGACCCAGGCCGTACACGGCGACACAGGCCGGTACGAAATAGAGGTTGGTGAGCAGCGCTATGAATAAAGGGCGGCTGAACTCGGAGAATCCGCCCCCGATCAATGCGGGCAGTAACGCCGGAAGGAAGTTGTATTCCTCGTCGAGACTGTCCCGGGTTTGGTGCAGAACAGCTGCAAGCCCATGCGTCTGCAGTTCCGAGGCCAGTTCCCGGGCCATGGCCCAGTACTGCTGTTGATCCCAGATGAAGATGTACTGGCCGCTCGACGACGCCCACGCGGTAACCAAGACGTTGACCGCGATCAGGAAACCCATCAGGATCAGCAGCCTCACCGGGTAACGCCTCGCCGGCCGGAACAACGCGCCGGCCGTCAATCGCGGGACCGCCAGGTGAACGGCGGCAGTCAGCGTGACGAAGAGGCTCAACAGCCGCAACACGACGGCGCCGCGCTCGGACAGCCAGGTCTGCGGCGAGTTCATCGATACGGCGACCAACACCGGCCGACAGTCACCGGCGACGGTTTCCGGTCGCGCTCCGATAGCGATCTCGAGATTTTGTGTGATCTTCGGAAACGTCACGACCCGATCCAGCCATCCACCCGCCCTAATCGCTTCCCCCGCCACCGACCATCGCTCGAGGTCCTTGCGCCAGCTTGCCATGGTGCCGACCACGAGAATGTCGACATCATTCGCGCCGGATTCGGACGAGTAGCCCGCCATCAACGATTCCTCGGGACGGGTGACCGCGACCGTGGCGGACCGCGTCCCTGCAGGTATCGTGATGCGGAGGGTCTTGGTCGCGCCCGAGCCATGGCAGCCGGGCTGCAGCGCGAAGGCGGTCCAATGTTGGCCCCAGGCCAGCACCGAGGTGGCCGCCACCGGAAGCACCCCGGCATCGATCTCTTGCGCGTAGGTTTGAAAGCGCCGGTCGGCGTAATCCGTGCAAAACAAGGAGAGAAGCTGAACAGCCAGCAAACCGATGCAGGCGACCCGAAACGGCGTCTCGCCGCCGAACCGGCGCAAGCCGAGCACAACCACGCCGATGGCGAGAGCCAGGGGGATCCCGATCGCCAGGATCAACGCCATCGACGGGTTGCCTGCGCTCGCCGCGGCGGATTCGACGGCCAGCCAGGCGGCGACCATGATCCCGGCCGGCAACACCAACATGGCCAGCCCTGGAAGCATAGCGACGCTCATCGGTTCGGGTACTGTCGATTTCGGAATCGCATCGGCGAGGGATTCAGCGGCGCGTAGTTTAGATCAGAATTTCTCGCCGCATCGAGGATATTCCTCAATCGGCTACCATCGCCTTGCAGCAGCCACTGCGCCCCCCGGCCCGAAGCGAAAATCGGCTTGTCCGCGATTCATCGTGAATCCTGTGTCCGGGCTGAATGATCGGGCGGGACGGCCGGCTGCCCGATCTCGCCTCCGAGCCGACCCGCGCGGCTTTCGCCCGAGGCCCCTGTCGAGGACATCGAGGATATACTGTTTAGCCACTGTGCGATGATCGCGGGATCGGCACCGCCTGATTGCCGAGCGACGGATCACGCGTGCCCTGACGATGCTACGACCATGAAAACGCCGTTTGCCACCGGACGCTCCGACCCCGCGTGGCGTCGGGAGAACGCAGCCGCGAACACGCAGACCGCATCCTAGGCGATGGCCCTTTGGAGCTGCAGGTGTCGGGCATCCGGCAACTGACACCGACGGTCCGGGCCTACGAGCTGCGCGCGTCGGGCGATGACCCCTTGCCGTCGTGGACACCGGGTGCCCATCTCGCGGTGTCGGTCGCACTGGACGAGGGCCGCACCAACTCAACTACCGCTATTATTCGCTCGCCGGTGATCCGGCGCGTCTGCTGGACGGCGTCCTGGGCGCGGCGCGGACGCGGAACATCAATCCGGCGCGCATCCGGAATCTGCCGGGTTACGTCGCGATGTAACCATTCCCCTTTGGCTTGGTAGTGGGAGCGGGCCGGGGAGGAGAGACCGTCTGCGGGAGGCATCCCGCAGGCTAGCCTCCAGGGACGGATTTACGGCGTGTCTCGGCCTCCCGGCCCACTCCCGCGAGGGGGGCGTAAACGCTTATTATCGCTATCGCGATGCCCGGCCTGTGAACGAAACCAGCGACAATAGAAAAATGCGAGGACCCCACCATGAGTCAACCCATCGAACCCCGCCCGCCGTTTCCGCCTTTCACGCCTGAAACCGCGGCACAGAAGGTCAGACTGGCCGAGGATGCCTGGAACAGCCGCGACCCGCAGCGCGTGGCCCTGGCGTATACGCCCGACAGCGAATGGCGGAACCGCGCCGAATTCCCGAAAGGACGCGAGCAGATCATCGAGTTCCTGACCCGCAAGTGGGCTCGGGAGCTGGATTACCGTCTGATCAAGGAACTGTGGGCCTGCGCCGGCGACCGGATTGCGGTGCGCTTCGCTTATGAGTGGCGAGACGATTCCGGTCACTGGTTCCGGTCCTACGGCAACGAGAACTGGGCATTCGACGCGCATGGCCTGATGCGCCGCCGGTACGCCAGCATCAACGATCTGCCGATCACCGAAGCCGAGCGGAAATTCCATTGGCCGCTGGGCCGTCGTCCGGACGAGCATCCGGGCTTGAGTGAGCTGGGTTTGTGAGCCTGGGTGGAAACGCTCGGCGATCGACGGTCCCAGCAACGCTAGCCGGTGCAGCAGGATTTTTGTTGTTGGATCGGCGGACACGGCACCGACCCATAAGAGCAGAACACGCAGCAATCGCCCGGCTTCGGTTTCAGAAGTTCCCGGCAGCGATTGCACTCGTAGAAGAACAGACAGGCATCGGTCGGCATGGTTTCCGTTGCGGCATGCCCGCAGTGCGGGCAGGTGATCGTCGATTCCAGAATGAGGCCGCTCATTTCCCCTCACCTCTGACGCTGGATGGATAGCCTGCGGCCGTGGTCGCGGCGGTCAACTGCTCGGCCGTGGCGCTGGCATCGTCGAAATGCACCGTCGCGGTCTTGCTCCCGTAATCGACAGCGACCTGCTGCACACCTGGCACGCGTTCAAGCGCGGTTCTGACAGTCAGCGGGCAGACGGCACAGGTCATGTTCTGCACGTCGAGGGTGACCGTACGGGGCGTCGCCAGGGCCGGGGCGGACGCCAGGGCCAGTGTCAGCAGCAAGGTCAGGATGGGCAGGCGCATCGTATGTCTCAGTAGAAGAATGGAGCAATCCACGGGAATACCAACAAGCCCAGCAAGGGAACCGTCACGATCCAGAAAACGACCCGCCGCCGGGAGCGGGCATCCATCTCTGTGCATGGTTTTCCTGGTTCACAGATCTGGGGAACCAGGTAGAGTTGGCGGAAGGTCAGCCCGATAAAGAACAAGGCGAGCGCCAGGAATACCGGGCGGACCGGTGCGAAAGCCGTGAGATAGGCGAGCCATGCCCCACCAAGACCCAGGCTCAGCAACACCAAAGGACCGACACAGCACAGGCTGGCACCGATCCCGGCCAGCACGCCCGCTATCATCGCGTGTTTCTGGTTCATCGCTGTCACTCGGATCATCGCAACGAGCGTACTATAGACTCTGTACCCAAGTACGGAGTCAAGTCCCCAATGACAGAACCAGGCTTCACGATCGGCAAGCTCGCGAAGATCGCCGGCGTGGGCGTCGAGACCATTCGCTTCTATCAGCGGCGCGGGCTTCTGGATGAACCGGAACGGCCGTTCCGAGGCGTGCGCCGTTACACCGATCGCGCCGTGCAACGGGTGCGGTTCATCAAGGAAGCGCAGAAAGTCGGCTTTTCGCTGGATGAGGTCGCCGAGCTTTTGAAGCTCGACGACGGGATGCACTGCCGCGAAGCACAGGACGTCACACTGAGAAAGCTCACCGTCATTCGCGCTCGGATCGCGGCCTTGCGCACGATGGAGCAGGCCTTGAATGATCTGGCCGAACGCTGCAGCCGCAACAGCGGTGCGGTTTGTTGTCCGATCATCGCTGCCCTGCTCGACGGGTCGACGCCGTCGTCCCGCTAAGTGTCGACGGTCAGACGATACGCGGCGAGGGGCTAGTTGCCAGCAAGTAAGGTGCGATCAGCCCCGATGGCATCGAGACTGATCGTGCCGTAGAACTCAGGCCGCCCAGGCGCGCCGGGCAAATACGCCGTCGACGGGCGTGTGGAACAGATGGTTCGTGTAGTTGCTGAGGGTCTTCACCGCGATCGCGAGAATGATCTCCAGCACGTGCCGCTCGGTGTAGCCGGCGGCCAGGAAGGTTTCGACATCCCGCTGGCTGGGCTGTCCTCGCGTCGCCAGCATCAGCGATGCAAACGCGCTCAGCGCCGACAGTTTCGCGTCCGTTATCGAGCGCCCGTCCCGAATGGCATCGGTCACGGCCGGCGGCACCTTGGACATCGTGTCCGCCACGAAGCTATGCGCCGCGACGCAGTACTCGCAGCCGTTGTCGCGGCTGATCGTCAGGAAGATGACTTCCTGCTCCGCGGGCGTGAAGCCCGACCCTTCCCGAAACAGCGCATAGCCGTGCAGATAGGTATCCAGCAGTCCGGGCGCGTTCGCCATCATGCGGTACATGTTGGGCACGAACTTGAGGCTCGTCTGGACCGAATCCAGCGCGGCTTTCGCACGGGGCTCGGAGTCTTCGAGGGTCCGAGGGGACAGTGAGAGCGTGTATTCGGATGACATGGTGTGCTCCTTGAAAGCAGGGTTGTTATGGACCTTACGGTCCAGAAATGGGCGAGACACGAGGGTCGAGTTCACCCCGTGGCCGCCGCCGCGCGTCGCAGGTCGTCGGCGGTGACCGGCTGGCCGGCCACCCCCCAGGCGCCTGACGGCACATCCTCGATGAGCACCCAGGTCACGCCCCGGAGGTGCTCGCCTTCGACCGCGACGACGGCATCCGTCACGCGTTCGATCAGCTCCTTTTTCTGTTCCGGGGTCAGGTAGCCCGCGACCCCTTTGATTTGCACGAGTGGCATGGTCTTCTCCTCAGTTGACGTTAATGACGCCTCAAACAAGACCGGTCGGTCCATAATTAGTCCAAAAAAAAAAAATCAGTCGAGCGCCGACAGGATGACACCGACGATGCGTTCGGCCGACTCGTCGTCCAGCCCGGCCTTCACCAGGGTCTTGATCCCGCTCATGCTGCTGACGAGATACAGCGCCAGCGTCTCCGGGTCCCGTTCCGGCGGAATCTCGCCCTGATCCTGGCTCCGGCGGACGGCCGTCTCGAAGATCCCCTTGAACCGGTTTACCCCTTTCTGCACCCAGGCCGCAACTTCCGGGTCGCGCTGCGCAAACTCGTTCGCGGTGTTCATGACCAGACAACCGCGCGGCTTATGTTTGCTTCGGGCCTCATCGACCGCCGCCCCCAGCAGCTCGGCAATGAACCGGCGGCCCGAGCCCAGCTTATCCAGGCGCGCCAGCAGGTCTTGCGCCGTCTGTTCCCGATACCGCCGTAGGCACCGCTCGAACAACTGCTGCTTGCTGCCGAAGGCCTGGTAGAAGCTGCTCTTCGACAGGCGCATAGCCTGCAACAGATCCTGCAGTGAGGTCGCGTCGTAGCCGCTGGCCCAAAAGACATGCATGGCCGTATCGAGGGCTTGTTCAGGATCGAACTGCAAGGGGCGACCGATGCTCATGGGGCGAGACTATAGGACCGTTCGGTCCATATGTCAAGCGATCACGGAAGAATGGTCTGCGTTGTTTGCTCCGATTCCCCTCGCGGAAAATGACGTTCGGTGCGCATGTAAGGTTTCGCCCACCGCGACGACCAAGTGAGCAGACGAGGCCCGTCTGCCGCAAATGTCTCAGCGACTGCTGGCTTCGTCCCGATGAACGACCGATAAACCACTCACTTGGGAGATGATCCGATGACCCATCACAAGACTTTGGCCCTGACCCTCGGTTCCACCCTGGCGGCCTCCTTTGCCGCTGTACCGGTTGCCGGCGCCGCCGACAACCCGTTCGCCCTGCAGGCGATCGACGGGATGCGGCAGGTGGCCGAGGCTGGCAAGAAAGCGAAGGAAGGAAAGTGCGGCGAAGGCAAGTGTGCCGGCAAGACGAAGGAGGGCCAGTGCAGTGCCAGCAAGATGAGGGAAAGTGGTGGCGGCGACAAGATCAAAGAGGGGAACTGCAGCGGTAGCAAGATACAGGAAGGCAGATGCAGCGGCCGCATGTGATGCCTTTCAATCGAGAGCCCACCCATGAATCCCTGTCTTGATGGTGCGGGCCTGGGTCTTCGGCGGGAACATCTGTTCCCGCTCGAGGCTGTGGTGCCGCCGGCCATCGACTTTTTCGAAGTCTCACCGGAGAACTGGCTCGAGGTCGGCGGCCGGCTCGGCCGGGCATTCCGCACGCTGACCGAACGGCACCGCTTCGTGGCGCATGGCCTGGCGCTGTCGCTGGGCGGGCCGGCGCCGCTGGACGAAGCCTTTCTGGTCCGGATGAAGCGCTTCCTGGACGCACACGGCATGGTGCTCTACACCGAGCATTTGAGCTTTTGCAGCGACGAGGGGCATCTGTACGACCTGTTTCCGATCCCGTTCACTCAGGAGGCCGTGCATTACGTGGCAGCCCGTATCCGGCGGACGCAGGAGATTCTGGAACGGCCGATCGCCGTCGAGAACAGCTCGTATTACCTGCAGGCGCCGGATGCCGACATGGACGAGGCCAGCTTCATCACCGCCGTACTCGACGAGGCGGACTGCGGGTTCCATCTCGACGTCAACAACCTGTACATCAACAGTACCAATCACGGCTACGACCCCGAGGACTTCCTGAGGCGTCTGCCGGGCCGACGGGTCGTCTATATCCATGTGGCCGGGCATGACCGGGAGGACGACCAACTGATCATCGATACCCACGGCCAGGCCGTCATCGATCCGGTCTGGGCCTTGCTGGAATCGGCCTATCGGCGCTTCGGCGTGCGACCGACGCTGCTGGAGCGGGACTTCAATCTGCCGCCACTGGACGAACTGGTGCGGGAAGTCGAACACATCGCACGCCTGCAGCAAATTTGGCAGCCGAGCGCCTGGAAGCGCAGCGCATGACCGTTCTGAACCCAAGATACCGCCTATGAACACCGCACCATTGCCTTTCCAGCACTTCCAGCGGGAGTTTCTCGCCAGCCTGCGCGACCCGCATCGCTCGCGGGCACCCCGCGGCGTTCCGACCGGACGCTGGCGGGTCTACCGGGAACTGCTGTACAACAAGGTCGAGGCAAGCCTGGAAGCCTGTTTCCCGATCAGTCGGTCCCTGCTCGGCCCGCAGGCGTGGACCCGCCTGGTGAAGCGATTCATCGCCGAACACCGCTGCCTCAGGCCTTGCTACCGCGAGATTCCGGATGAGTTCATGCACTACCTGCAGACCCGCGGGCCCAGGGCTAGCGATCCGCCCTGTCTGTTCGAACTTGCCCACTACGAGTGGCTGGAACTGGTCCTGATGATCGCCGAAGCCGAAGCGCCAGCCGAAATCGATCCGGCCGGTGATCTGCTCGCGAACACGCCCGTGCTGACGCCGGTTCTGAGTCTGACCTGCTACCGGTTTCCGGTGCAGGCCATCGGACCGGATCGGAGCGGTTGGAGCCGGTGGAAGAAGCGCGCCATGGAAGCGAATGCCGTGCCGCATTTCATCCTCGGCTTCCGGAACGCCGAGGATGAGGTTCGCTCCACCGAACTGAGTACCGTGACCGCCCAACTGGTCCAGCGACTGATCGATCAAGACCTCGCACGAGCCGTCACGGGACGGGAAATCCTGTGGCGACTGGCCGAAGAATCGGGCCATCCTGACCCGGAACGGTTTGTGTCGTACGGCGCGGCCACACTGCTCGAGTTGCGGGCACAGGGCGCGATCGTCGGTACGCGCCGCGGCCCAACCCCATCCAACGAATCACTGCGAGGCGCATGACCATGAAGAAACCCTCCGCGCACTGTCTTGACCTCTCCGAAGAAGCATCCACCTGCCCCGGCTGCGCGATGGTCTCGGTGCTGTCGCCCGCGGCGCTCCTCACGGTCTGGCGGCGCTTCGCCGGCACGCTGGAAGGCCTCGCGCCGGTGATTCCGCCGCTGCTGCTACGGCTCGTGCTGGCCTACGAGTTCTGGGAGGCCGGCTGGATGAAGCTGCACGGGGAGAACTGGTTTCAGGAACTCAGCTTTCCGTTTCCGTTCAGCCTGTTGCCGGCGGATGTGAACTGGACACTGGCCACCGCATTCGAACTATTGGGCCCCATTGCGCTGGTGCTGGGGATCGGCACGCGGTTCATCAGCCTGGCGCTGATGGTGGTGACCTGGGTCGCCATCTCTAGCGTGCACTGGCCCGCTGAATGGCACTCGTTCTCCGAACTGCTGCAGGGCTATGTGATCACCGACGAGGGCCACGGCAATTACAAGCTGCCCGTGCTGTACCTGATCCTGTTCCTGCCGCTGCTGTTCGGCGGTGCGGGCACGCTGAGCCTGGATGCCTGGTGGGCTGACCGACGAACCGCCAAAGCCACACAAGACTGCGGCGCGAGCGGAGCGTGCCCTTCGGGTGCGGATCGCCGACCCACGGACCTGGATCGGTAAAACCCGTGCAGCTCGATCGCGATACCGCCGAGACGTTCTGCGGCGATACCCGGCCGACACATGACGGAGCGCCGAACACGCTCGATGCCACCACCTGGCTGGAGCACCACGGCGATATGCTGTACCGCTTTGCGCTGGCACGCGTCGGCGACGGGACGCAGGCCGAGGACCTGGTGCAGGAAACCTTGCTGGCGGCGCTACAAGCAAAGGCAAGCTTTGCCGGCGGCGCATCCGAACGGACCTGGCTGATCGGTATCCTGAAGCACAAGATCGCCGACTTTTTCCGTAAATCCAGTCGAGAATCGTCCGAGGAATTCGACGAAGACACGGCCCAGCTCAATATGGAAGGCGCGTTCGATGCCAGGGGCCATTGGCAGATCGAGATCAGCGACTGGGCTGAGCCGGAGCGCTCGCTGGAGCAAACGCAGTTCTGGCATGTGTTAGCCGATTGCGTCGAGCGTTTGCCGCCGCGCCTTGCGCTGCTGTTCGCCCTGCGCGAGATCGACGGCGTGGAAACCGAAGAACTCTGCGAGACCATGCAGATCACGAATAACAACCTGTGGGTCATGCTGTCCCGCATGCGCCTGCAGCTGAGAAACTGTCTCGATGTGTCCTGGTTTGGTAAACCGCAATGAAAGGTATGTTGACCTGTAAGGACGCCAGCCAACTGGCATCGAAGGCGCTAGAGACCCCGCTCCCCTGGCGCGAATGTTGGGGGCTGCGGTTGCATCTCCTGTTCTGCAAGCTGTGCAGGCGCTACGTCCGCGAACTTCGATTCCTGCGCTCAGCGTTCCGGTGGCGGCACGATCGGGCTTCAGCGGAAAACATCACGCCAACCAGAATCAGGCTGTCCCTCACGGCGCGGAAGCGCATCCGAGCCGCGCTGGCGGCGAATCAAGAACGATGATGTAGCAGCGGCAGATCGGGCTTCCTGATGTTGTCGAACGCGTGCCGAGGAAGCCCGATCGTCGTGGAGCATGCCTATTCCCCCGCGGGAACCGCTTCCTGCTCGATGGGTTTCTTTTCTTTCTTGGCCTTCTTGCCTTTAGCCGCCTTGTCAGTTCCCGGTAGTGATGTCATCTGTTTCGCTTGCTCAGCCGACTTGGCTACGCCTTGTGCAGATTTCGCAGCACCGGCACCATCACTTGGCACCATCGACTTGGCAGCATCCTTAGCGGCCGATTTGGCGGCATCCGTTGCTGCATCCCTTGCCATTCCCGTTGCCGCATCTTCGAGTCCAATCGCCTGACATATGGCTGGACTGGCAAGGATCATTACCAATCCGACCCATCTTGCACATTTCATGGCACGTTCTCCTCATTTCGCTGACACGTTCATTGGTGTAAGGCCAAACCCGGCGTCATCACCAAAGCGTTCTGATGATACGCGCAGCGAGTCGACAGAGATAGGAATCCGTTCTTCCAGGATCCACTCGATCCAGTTCGCTGCCACGAGAGCACTTGATGCAGTCGCGCGTGATCGTCTCCCTGGCCGCTCCCGCATGGGTCCCAGAACGATGGACGCACGTCTCTTGGTTTTGAAGCGGGAACACCGGGCCGCCTCTCCCCCCGCACCGGGCGGATGCTGGTGAACCGCTGAGCAAAGAGTGGACCCGGCGTGGATAGGCCCCTCGTCAATAACAACACGGCGACCGGTGCCAAGACGGCTGACACGAAGCACGTCGTTCGGGCAAGCGGTAACCGATTGCTCGATCCATGACGGGATGCTTCAATAGAACCTCTGAGAAATCGGTTGCTCCGCCACTTTTCCACAGAACGTGTGGAAAAGCCCGTGGACGACCTGGGCAAGACATGCCTTACGTTGCGCCGTGTCGGGGTCATCTTTAGACTGGTCACAAATCGGCCATCGGCCGACCCGTCTCATTCCGCGACGGGACCAAAGTCGCTGCCGGCAGGATGACTCGTCGATCGACATCTCCTTTTCCCACACTCCAAACTCAATGACGACCGGCTTCCAGGTCCGCACGCCGGACCGACGCATCGGGCACCTCGATATGGACGCGTTTTATGCCTCCGTCGAACTTCTGCGCTATCCGGAACTCCGCGGCCAGCCGGTTGTGATCGGAGGCCGGCAAGCGCTGCGCTCCACTCGGGATCACGATCAAGGCCAATTTGCACGACTGCGTGAGTACACCGGGCGCGGCGTGGTGACGACGGCCACCTATGAAGCACGCGCCTACGGCGTCCACTCGGCGATGGGATTGATGAAAGCAGCGACCCTGGCACCGGATGCTATTCTGCTGCCAGCGGACTTTGATCGGTACCGCCACTACTCCCGGCTCTTCAAGGAAGCGGTCTCAGCGATTGCTCCAAAGATCGAGGATCGGAGCATCGACGAGAGCTACATCGATTTGACGGCACTGCCGGGCGCGGCGAGGACACTCGCCCAGCGGCTGAAGGCGGCCGTCCGGCAAACCACCGAGCTGTCCTGTTCAATCGGCATCGCGCCCAATAAGCTCCTGGCCAAGCTGGCGTCCGAACTCGACAAGCCCGATGGACTGACGATCCTCACGGTCGACGACATCCCGCGCCGGGTCTGGCCCCTACCCGTGAGCAGGCTCAATGGCATTGGCCCCAAGACGGATGCCCGCTTGCAGGCGATCGGAATACAACGCATCGGGGACCTCGCTGCCGCGGATCCTCAGCAACTGATTTCCGTCTTCGGAGAGCGCCAAGCCCGCTGGCTGTCCGACATCGCGCATGGTCACGACGACCGCCCGGTCGAGACGTTCCGGGAACCGCGCTCGCTCAGCCGGGAAACTACCTTCGAGCGCGACCTTCACCCCGTCGAGGACCGTACGGCCCTGTCGCAAGTCCTTCTGAGCCTCTGCCAGCGGTTGCAGCAGGATCTGGCCCGAACGGGCTATCGCGGCAGGACAGTCGGGATCAAGATTCGCTTCGGGGATTTTCAGACGCTCACACGAGACTTCACCATGGATCATGCGACCGCTGAGGCAGAAGCGATTCGGCACGCCGCGCGGGTCTGCTTGCGGCGCGTACGCTTGGATCGAAGAATTCGTCTGCTGGGCGTCCGGATTAGCTCGCTGTGCCCCGAGACTTCGGATGAATTTCTCGATCGCGACGGCGATCTTGGACCAGCGGGCTACACCAGCACGATGCGTCTGTTCGGCTGAAGATGCGCTTTCCCGATGGTCTTTCGTAGGTTCGAGGAGTGAAATGCAGATCTGGGTTGATGCCGACGCTTGTCCGAGCGTCATCAAGGACATCCTGTTCCGCGCGGCGGAGCGGGTACAAGTGGGGCTGACTCTGGTGGCAAACCAGCCGATTGCCACACCGCCTTCTGCCTGGATCGCCTCCCTGCAGGTTCAGAAGGGCTTCGACGTCGCGGATAACGAGATTGTCCGGCGACTGGAAGCGGGCGATCTGGTCATCACCGCGGACATCCCGCTAGCGGCCGAAGTCATCGCCAAAGGCGGACTCGCGTTGAATCCCCGGGGAGAGTTCTACACCCCGGAGAACATCCGCGAACGCCTCAACCTGCGGGATTTCATGGAGACGCTGCGAGCCAGCGGCATTCAGACCGGCGGCCCAAACGCGTTGAGTCAACGCGACCGGCAGGCTTTCTCCAATGCGCTGGATCGGTTTCTGACACAAAACCGCAGGCTGAGCTGAGCTCGGTGTTTTCAGCGACTCTCCTTTTGCGCGGCCAGTTTCCGGAACACCTCCCGGTACGTTCCGGCCGCCGATGCTGATCGACCGCGGTGTGAGGCACCTCACTGCCATTGCCCGGGAAAAGAGCCCCTCCCACTCTTCAGCCCGAAGCGAGAATCGGCTTGGCCGAGGTTCAATCGCGAACCCGGTGTCCTGGGTGATCAGGCGGGACGGCCGTCTGCCCGATCTCGCCTGCGAACCGGCCCGCGCTCGCGACTCACGCCAAAGGCCCCTGGCGAGGCGATCAAGGATACACAGCTGCTCCACTGTGCGATGATCGAGCGCACCGAGGTCATGGCCTTGGCCTAAGCATCGTTCTTGGCCGCTCCGGCGCCACCCGCCCGACGAATCGGTGCAGCTTACCCAAGGCGGCGCGGATCTCGGCGAGCCCTCGGGCGTCGATGTTCTTGTAGAGCTTCAGTACCTCGCTCTTGACGAGTTTCGAGCCGGTCATGCGGTTCGACTTGTCGTACTCCGGCACCACGGTCGCGGTTGAGACGGTGCGCATCTCGCCGCTGTCGACTTCGGGCGCCCGAACGGCCGCCCGGGCCATTTCGGTGCCGGTGTCGATGTTCCGATCAACGCGCGCCTCGGGCGGATTCTGCAGGATGTCGATCATCGTCATGGCCACCGGCCCCAATGCCTTGAAGTCGAATTCCTGGTTCAGGTAAGCCAGACAACCGAATGCGCTGTCGATGGTCTTCGCGTGATGCGCGGCTGCCTCAGCGCCAGCCACATAGCCGTTCGGATCGGCGTTCTTGACCCGGACGCTGGTTCCCTCCACCAGCGCCGGTCGGGCGCTCGTTCCGAAGCCACGTTTGTAACCGTCTCCATCGGCGAACGCCGCGCGTTCGGCCGCGCCCAGTTCGTAGGAGACGATCGCCATGTCCACGCGGCGGGTTCCGGAGTCCGGGATTTCCAGACTGCCGACATTCTGCTCGATCAACAGGATCACCCGTCGCGGCTGAGCCGGGTCGCTGGCATCGATCCACGTCACTACGGTCGGCAGCGCTTTCGGATTCCTTCCGGAAAAGTCGCTGGCTTTCGGGTTTGTCGGAAGGGGGACACCAGGCGTCAGCGATTCGAGCGCGTGCATGTTGGGATTCGCCGCGACGCTCGGGACGATCGAAGCGAGCTTTTGCGCGCGGTGCCCTCCCTCGCCGCCCGTTAATTGCGCGCCGAGTTCCGGGATGGCTGCGATGAGTTTGGCGCCGGCGTTCCGATCCCATTTTGCCTTATGAAAGGACACCGGCTTTCCATCGGCATTCAGCGCCTGAATCACCAGTTGATCCTTGACCAGCCGGCGGTCGGTACCGATCCCTTCATAGATTTTCACTTCCCGAAGCAGGATGCAGTCTTTCGGATCCGGGCCGCCGTCCCCCGCGATTCGTAGCTTGTCGCCGAACAATTCCTTCAATGCTTTCACTTTCGGCCTGTCGGCCAGCGTTCCGCTCATTCGTCCAGGTCCAGAATCAGCGTGTGAACGCTGTCGTAAGTCTCTAATGCGAGGTCTTGCCGGGCTGCCGCAAGCTTTGCTTCGATCGAAACCGTTGCCTGGATCAGCCAGCCCATGAATTCCCGCGTCGCGACAAAAGGCTCCACGATCGAAACCCCCATCAGGAAGTAGCCCAGCCGGGCCGACGGAATCGCGCCGAGACCGCTCATCAGCAGCTCGAACACCTCACCCGGCGTCAGCGGCGTGTCAGCGGGTCGGTCCTTGAAAATTCGTCCAAGGGTTACCGCGAGGTCGAAGAATGCAGGCCCCAGATCCATGATCGCGAACATGGCTCGGGCGCCGTCGGCGGCGTTGGCCGCGAACGTCGCCGCATTCTCGGCCTGGGTAGCAGCTCGGATGCCGGTGAAGGTCGCCACTCCGCCTGCGGCGACCAGCTCAGGCGCTAGCGCATAGGGCGCCAGGAACGAAAAACCGACCATCAGCCAGCCGCGGTAGATTTCGCCGACCGTATGCAGCAGGTCCAGGCTCGCCAGTGCCCCTTGCTCCATGGCGATCAGAGCCATCTTGTGGGTCCTCGAGACCCGTTTCAACCTTCCGAGCTTTCCGTGATAGAAATGGATGAAGCCCGATATGCCCTCCCCGGAGCTGCTGCGGCGCCACAGGGTCGGGTCTTCCGCGCCGTACCTGTTGCGCGCAAGCTCGGACACGGGGTCTACGCCCAA
>CAZXXC010000070.1:0-21502 GCA_964644665.1 uncultured Methylococcaceae bacterium | reverse complement strand
TTCCCATCACCCGCTCCAACGGCCCGCAGAAACGGCACCCATCGCACGCCGCCTGCGCAGCGATGGGCCTTTGCCGGGGACCGCCGCGCGACTCCAATGCCGCGAGCCTGCTGAGACTATTTCAAGGCCACCTGCTGCGACGGAGTGTTGCGCAATACCGTCACCGGCACCCCCAGCGTAGCCCACTGATACAGCCACCCCGCGTCTTCCGACGCCCCTGGCCAGCGTTTGTTGTTCTTGCGAGTAGACATGTTGACACATCCGTGGCTGGCCGGACTCCCGAACGCGTTGTGCCACCATGCGCCGTGGAACGCGTAGTCGGCATGGAAATACTGCGCATACGGCACATTCTCCACGACGTAGTGTCCGGGCTGGCCAGGCTTCGCCCGGCTTCGCATCGTCTTGGTCGGGAAACGAGCGTAGATGTAGAACGATCCGGAGACCGTGGGCGTCTTGGCCTTGCCGGTGCTGACCTTGAATGTCTTTACGACTTCGCCGTTCTCCACCGCCGCCATTCGCTGCGAGTCCAGATAGACGACGATGCGGCGATCGGGGCCGGTGGAAAACTGTGCAGCAACCGGGCTTGCAAGGGTGCCGCCGCGGGCGGAACGCAGCGTCTGTCGGTCGATCCTCACCTGGATCGTCGCGGACGCCGGCCAGGCCGGCTGAGGGTGGAATTGCACTCGCTGCCTGCCGAACCAGGACCATCGGCCCGCCAACGCAACGCCGTCCCCGGTCTGCACCGAAAACGAACGCCCCATCTGCTCTCGACTCGCCAGCGGTTCGCTGAAGCTGATCTCGATCGGCATCGCCAGCCCGACGCCCTTGATGTCATGGGGCGAAATTTCGGCGGTCAATGCGGGCGGTGTCGCCACCGCCAGTTGCACCGCCGGCAGGGGCACACCGGTCGTCGTACTCCAAGCGACCTGCAGCGGCAGGGTCTCACCTTGTGGATAGCCACTCAGAACCAAACGCACCGACCGTCCGTCTGCGTCCGGTTCCATTGATAACGTCGCAGGTCCAGTCACTTGGATCGGTCCGATTGGACGATCGAAACGCAGCGTGATCGAACCATCGGATTCCATGGTTCGATCCAACGACCCCTCGAGGACAGGACGATGCACCGTAGTCAAGGCGAGTTCGCGGGTCAGTCGCTGCCCGGTCCAAGGCCGCTCGACCGTCGCGACAATCTGATAGCGGGTGCCGAATTCGAGCGGCGCCGCCAGCGTGAACTTCTTTGGGCTGAACGATCCTTCCAGCGAGGTGCCATTGCCATCGCGAACCGCCACGTCCACCAGCCGCGTCCCAAGCCCCAGAGGTTCGATCGTGATTGCACTCCGGGGATCGACCGCCTGGCTTCCATCGAGCGGCGCCATCGCAATGCCGAACGGTGACAGGACCTGCCGGAGCGCAGAACCACCGACCACTCCCCCCGCTGCGACCAGCGCTGTAACGGCCAGCCAGCGTACGAATGACTTTCGACCCGACATCACTGCGCACTCCTCGACTGCCACACCGGGATTGGTTAACAGCCTGTCTATAGAACATCACTTCCTTATTTTCTCGGCGCGGTTTGCGTTTGGCAAGTCACGTCTCGGCGCGGAACCTTCCCTGCTCGATCGTGTCCGGCCGGTCCACGCAATCGACGCCTGCCCCCACTCGGCTTTCGCACCGGCGACCTTGCCGATGTATGGACCTTGCAATCGCCCGGGGAATCCCCCGCTGTCGGAGTCAACGTCCGTCGACGGAGTTCCTCCGCTCCTTGATTCCCCGTAATATTCCGGCTCCGCCAACCAATCCGAGGCATCGACGCGATGATTCGAAGCATGACCGGTTACGCGAGCAGCGAGCACCAGCACGAAGGCTGGACGCTCGTTTGGGAGCTTCGCTCCGTCAATCATCGTTTTCTCGACATCGTACTCAAGCTTCCGGAACCGTTACGATTCCTGGAGACAGACGCTCGTAACCGGATCGGTACCCGACTTCGCCGGGGACGTATCGAATGCAGCCTGAATTGGAAGACTGACGCCGGACCGAGTGGCACCATCCGACTGAACACGAGGCTGATCCAGAGTCTGTTGTCCGCTGCGAGCACCATCGACGATCGCGCCCCGAAGGCGTTGGCAGCCTTTAGCGCCTTCGATGTGCTTCGCTGGCCAGGCGTGCTCGAAGATGTCGACATCGACCGTGAGAAAATCGGGCACGGCGCATTGGACGCACTGGATGCATTGCTCGATCAGGCCGTGGCCCGACGGGAAGTCGAAGGTTCAAAGCTCGCCGCAATGATGATCGAACGCCTGGACCTGATCGAGCATCACCTTGCCGCGGTCCGAAAGCGTGCACCGGAGATCCGCACCACGCAACGCCAGAAGCTCGTTCAAAAGCTGGCTGAAGTCTGCGCCAATCCGAATCCTGAGCGGCTCGAACAGGAGTTGGTGTACTGGGCGCAACGACTCGATGTCGCAGAGGAACTGGATCGCCTCGAGGTACACATCGGCGGGTTCCGCAAGGCTCTTGAACAGCCGGTAGCGACCGGCAGGCGGCTCGACTTCTTGTTGCAGGAGATGAATCGCGAAGCCAATACGCTGGCATCGAAGTCGACGGAAGCCACGACCACTGCCGCCGCCGTCGAGATCAAGGTGTTGATCGAACAACTGCGGGAACAGGTACAGAACATCGAATGATCCCCAGCGGGTTCCCGCCACGCGCGTCGTCCCGGACAACCGGCGCGCCGAAGCGGATCGGCCGGATCGCACAGCGGACATGGTCGTCAGCCGGTCCCCGTGTGCGAAGAAACGGCCCAGCCTGCGACACCGTCTCTCCGTCCGCGAGTTGCCAGAGCCGACGTCGCGCCCTGATCTGGCTGGCGAATTCGACGCAGGCTGCTTAGAATACGGGCCATGGATCGCGAGTCCCTTGACGAGCGACCAAGTCAGTCGCTTCTGCGGTGGCCGCTGCGTGGCGGCCAACCGCTCCTGCCTGGGGTCAACGCTTCATAATTCTCCGAGCACAGCCTCGGGTCCAGACACTCACTGCGAAACCACCCACCCGCGTCTTCTCAGATGATGAACCACTCGAGTTTGGTATGAGCCGAGGCTCCCTTTTCGTCCTTTCGGCACCTTCCGGTGCCGGAAAGACCAGTCTTGTTCACGCGTTGCAATCGAAGTTGTCCGACTTCCGAGTGTCGATCTCACACACCACTCGCGATCGGCGTCCAGGCGAACAGCACGGCCAAGCCTACTACTTCGTCGTCCACGGAGAATTCGAGCGGATGATCGAAGACGGCGCATTTCTCGAATACGCACGCGTTTTCGACCACTATTACGGTACCGCTCGAAGCACCATCGATGCGGACCTCCGCGCTGGCTCCGATGTGCTGCTGGAAATCGACTGGCAGGGCGCGCAACAGGTCCGGAGGCTGGTACCGGATTGCATCAGCATCTTCGTTCTGCCGCCTTCGAGGAACTCGCTGGAAGAAAGGCTGAAATCCCGGCGCCAGGACGATCAGCAGACCATCGCCCGGCGAATGCGGGATGCCATCTCGGAAATGGCGCACTATCGCGAGTACGACTATCTCGTCGTCAACGACGATTTCGAACAGGCCGTCGGCCAGTTGTGCAGCATCATCCAAGCACAGCGGCTGAAAACCGGCCACCAGATGCATCGCCTGGGCGGCCTGATCGACGCACTGCTCCAAAACTGACGGGCGGCGGGATGCTCCGGATCAGTCCTTGACCGGGCGCTTATCCAGTTTGCGCTGAAGCGTGCGGCGGTGCATCCCCAGGGCCCTGGCCGCCGCAGAGATGTTACCGTCGTGCGCCACCAGAACCTTCTGCAGGTGTTCCCATTCAAGGCGCTTCACAGACAGCGGCTTGTCCTTGATTTCCACCGAGATGTCCCCTTCGTCCTTGTGCAGGGCCGCGGCGATTTCGTCGGCATCGGCAGGTTTGGTCAGGTAGTGCACGGCCCCCAGCTTGATGGCTTCGACCGCGGTCGCGATGCTTGCGAAACCGGTCAACATCACGATCCGGGTATTCACGTCCAACTCCGCCAGACGCTTCACCAATTGCAGGCCGGACGCATGACCGATGCGTAGATCGATGACCGCGTACTCGGGCTCGATCTCTTCCGCCAGTGCCAGACCGGATTCGACGTCGTTGGCAGTGTGCACTTCGAATCCGCGCTTATCCAAAGCTTGCTGTAGCACTGTACAAAATGTCGGGTCATCATCCACCAGCAGCAAGCGGGGGCACTCCGGCTTGTCGGATTCTATGTCCGGGGAGTTCATGCTGACCTCGGGATCAAAGGAAGGCTGATCTTCGTCTGCGTTCCGCCTTTGGACAACGGTGCCATCACAATCGAGCCTCCCAGCCGCTCGATCGTGCTGAACGCCAGGAACAAGCCGACACCGAGACCGTTCTCCTTGGTCGTGATCGGGGTCTTGCCAAGCTGGATTGACAAATTGGGAGCGATGCCGGGACCCTGATCGGTCACGGTGATGTTCGCTCGGTCGCGCGTCCACCTGACCTCCATCATGATGCCTTGCGGCGAAACCTCGGCGGCATTGTTGAGCACATTGATCAGTGCTTGGGTCAAGGTCAGCTCCGCGATCAGCGAAGGGGACGACCCGCGTGTCTTGGTTTGGAAGTCCAGGACTACATCCGGCTTCTGCTGCTGCCAGCTTTCCACTACTTCGGCGAGATAGCGCGTCAGCGGCATCAGCCGCCCTTCTTCCGCACGGGCTTCACCGGCAGAAGCGGACATGACCGAAAGCGCGTTCTTGCAGCGAACGATCTGGTTTCGCAGGATCTGCATCTTCTCCCTCAGATTGCTGAATTCGGCGGCGTCAAATTCCTGTTCCAGTTCATGAATCAGTATCGCCATGGTGCCGAGAGGAGTCCCCATCTCGTGGGCAGCACCGGCAGCGAGGGTACCCAACGCAATCACTCGCTCGTTCCTCAACGCCTGCTCTCGCGCCTCGGCAAGACGCCGTTCCCGCTCTCGCAGGGTGTTCGCCATCTCGACCACGAAGTACGCCACCAGCACCGCGCTGAAGACAAACCCGAACCACATGCCGAACACGTGCAACTGGATATCGTGGTGCTCCAGATAGCTATGCGAGGTCAGCGGCACATCGGAAGGCAGGGTGACGGCTTGAAATTCCGGCAGTGGCTGATAATAGCCCATCAGCACCGTATAGCAAGCGGAAGCGAAGATCACGAGATACCAGGTATAAGCCTGCGGCAAGACGGTCGCCGCGATGATCAGCGGCAGCAGAAAGAACCAGGCCATGGGGTTGGTGGCACCACCCGTGAAATACAGTATCGCGGTAATCGCCAGTACATCCACGGTGATCTGAAAGAAAAGCTCGATTTCGCTGACAGCTGGGGATGAGGTCAGTCGAATCCATGTCACCCAGTTAAACACGCCGACCAAAGTCAATATGCCCCATAGAGGCATCTCCCGCAGCGGTATCTCCAATCCGTAGACACTGACTAGGACCAGCAGCGCCTCCACACCCAACAGCAGGTTACGGAGGACGAATAGCCAGTGAAGATTCTTACGAGCGCTCTGGTCGGAATCCACCGGCATCGGAATGCTCATCGGCTCTTCATTCAACATAGGCTCGTTCTGGTAGAAATCAGGTTGATACGGCGGCTAGTCCAGCGCGCTTCGCGCCAAACGGCCCCTTGCAGACATCGCCCGGAATAGTCAGACCTCCTAGAGAAAGTCGGCCGGCGTTCGGCCCGACCGATCACGGTGCTCGTGCCGTCCCGGGGCATGCCAATCGCCGATCAGAGGTGATTGGACGGCCACCGCGAACGGCGCCCGGGCGGTGTCGCGGGACGCTCTAGCCAACGTGCCGCTCGGCGGCCGTCCGAGGAAAACCATCTTAGCAACATCCGAAGGGGTGTTTGTGATTACCGCGACAATTTGCCACATTTTCACGACACTCCGCGCCGGATAATCTTTAGCCTCGAAGTCGGGTATTTGGTCTCTGAAGATACCCCGATTTGCACTGCGTGCTCAGTATCCTCCTCGGATGAGTGTTGAACAGGGTCTTCCATGACCCTGTTTTTTTGTGACCTTCCTGCTGTCGCGCAACACCAACGATCCGCGATTGACAACGGAATCGCCCGGAGCGAACGGGGCGCGCGATCACGGACGCAGCCGGTCACAATCCGGTCCCTTTCGGGTACTTCGAATCGCTTGCGGCTGTTTCGACACGGGGTCCATGTGGGCTTCGAAGTCCGCGGTTCGCCTTCCGTAGGAAGGGTGTACCGCGATCAAACCGCCGGCCCCGGCGGCTGCGCTCCCTGCCAGAGCACGCCACACGCCGAGGCTTGCGCGGGAATTGAATCCGGCGCGCGCCGTCAGTTGCAGGCCCAGCGCATTCGCCTCGGCCTCCTGGGCCGCATCAAACGGCAACCCGCTGTCGCCTTCGCTCTCCATCCCCAGCGCCTGCAATACCAGCCTTCCTTCGGCGCTCGAGGGTCGCTCGACGGCGCGCACCGGATCGATGGCCGGATGCGCGCTCAGCTGCTGCGCGACCCTTTTTTCGAGATGCCTGGCCGACATATGGGCCACACTATGGGCCAGCACGGCAGCGAGCTGGTGTTGATCACGCGCGACACGCAAGATTCCGCTATTGACACCGATCTTGCGGCCGGGCAGCACGTAGACGAAAGGCGTCGATTTCCGAAAGATCGCGATCTCCCAGTCGCCCGGCAGATCGTGAATGATTTCCTCGGCGACGCAGATGATGTAGGCGTTGGTCCGACGGTCTTCGTCGAGGGGTGTCTTGGCTTTGACTTGATCGAAGGCTTTCACCGCCACCTTCTGTGCATCGACCGGCGGAGCGACCCAAGTCGCCTTCTGCTGCCGCGCCTTCGATCCGCAGGCCGCCACCAGTGTGAGTGCGAGCAACACAAAGAGCAATGACAGCGATCGACGACAGTGCATGGCAACCCTACTTTGCAACGAGCGCGGCATGATACCGAAAGCCGGCGACGCGGTCCAAATTTGGACCGGCCCCTGCCGGGCGACACTAACCCGCCGAGATTGGGCAGCTTACTCCGGTGCCGCCCAGCCCGCAGTATCCGCCGGGATTCTTCGCCAAGTACTGCTGATGGTAGTCCTCGGCGAAATAGAAAGCGGAGGCTGCAGAAATTTCCGTCGTCACGGTACCGAAACCTTTGTCCCTCAGTGCCATTTGGTAGACATCGCGCGACCTGTCTGCCGTTGCCTGCTGCTGTTCCGAGAAGGTGTAGATAACCGAGCGATACTGGGTGCCCACATCGTTGCCTTGCCGCATACCCTGGGTTGGGTCGTGACACTCCCAGAAGGTTCTCAATAGGGACTCGTACGAAATCTGGTCGGGAAGAAAGACCACGAAGACAACCTCAGCATGGCCGGTCCGCCCGGAGCAGACTTCCTGATAGGAAGGATTCGGCGTCCATCCACCGGAGTATCCCACCGCCGTCACATGAACACCGGACCGTACCCAGAACAGCCGCTCGGCGCCCCAAAAACATCCCATGCCGAACAGTGCCTGCTCGGCGCGATCGGGATAAGGAGGCAACAGGGAACGCCCCGTCACGTAATGAGGACCCGGCACATGCAGCGGCATGCTGCGACCTGGCAGCGACTCGCCCGGCTGCGGCATGCCACCCTTCGTCCAACACCTCCACACCATGGCCACTCCCGTCAACCCACGTCGGAAAGCATTGTATCCGTTCCAGCAACGAATTCACGCCTGCATCGAAGTTCGTATAATGCATGGCCGCACGCAAACTGGCTTTCCCGATCATGCACGAAGACAGCCTTCAACGATTCCTGTTCGAGAAAGTCGGCATTCGCGGCGAAGTGGTCCATCTGGATCGAAGTTGGCGTGCCGTGATGGAACGTCATACCTATCCGCAGCCCGTGCTGGACCAATTGGGCCAAGCCATGGCCGCAGTGGTGCTGCTGTCGGCGACGATCAAGTTCACCGGAGCGCTCATCTTGCAGGTGCAAGGCGACGGCCCGCTATCCACGGTAGTGACACAAGCGACCGACCACAGGACCATTCGCGGTATCGCCCGCTGGCGAGATGAAGTCCCGGCCGGCCCTCTGGCGACCGTCTTCGGCAGTGGACGCCTGGTATTGACGATCGAAAGCGAGGCGGCCGAACCCTATCAGGGAGTCGTTCCACTCACCGGGGAGCGACTTGCGGAGGCCATCGAGGACTACTTTTCGCGCTCGGAACAGTTGCCGACCAGGCTTTGGCTGGCGGCGAACCGTTCGGCCGCCGCTGGCTTGTTCCTGCAACAGGTTCCGGCGCACCGACAGATGGTCGAAGACTGGAATCGGATTGCGATGTTGGCCGATACGGTCACCAGCAGCGAGTTGCTGCAATCGGCAGGAACACGCCTGCTTTACCGGTTGTTCCATGAGGAGCAGGTCAGACTGTTCGAACCGGAACGCGTCAGCTTTCGGTGCAGCTGCACGCGCGACCGCATCGAGCGAGTGCTGGCGGCCTTGGGACGGCAAGAGATTGACGAGATCATCCGGTCCCAGCAGACCATCGATGTCCGCTGCGAGTTCTGCAATCGGCTCTACCAATTCGACGCCGTGGACGCCAGCGCACTGTTCACCGATGCATCGCGCGCCCCAAGCTCCCGCCTGCGTCATTGAACCGAAGTGCCTCCAGTTCGACCGGGCGGTCGTGGTTCGCTGCGGGCTGAATAACACCCGGCGCGCTCCATGATGTCGCGTCAGGTGCCGAGATCCATCGGGCCGATCAGCCGATGTGCTCCCAGCCGTTGGGATTGGCAGTGCGCCACGACCTGCAGCGCACGCCGGTACGGAGCAGCACCGGCATGACTCAGGCGCCCAACGGTATCGTCCATTCAGCCAGGCGCCGCGGCCGGTACCGTTGGAGCAGCATTCCGCTGTACCAGCGCATTGTCTTCGCGATGGCTTCGGGCATCGTGCTTGGACTCGGTATGAGCTTCCTGGTCGGTGGCGAAGCGACATCCGCGATCAGCCGATATCTACTGGATGTCGGTAAGCTGATCCTGCGATTGCTGACCATGATCGCGTTGCCGCTGATCTTCGTCGCCATCATCCATTCGCTGTTGGCGGCGAATGTGGGAGCCGGGACCGCAAGACGTCTAGCCGGATTGTTGATCAGCAATACCCTGGTGGCCATCCTGATCGGACTCTTGATCGCCAATCTGCTGCAACCGGGCCACCACGCGATGGAGACGGCGCCGTCGGGCGCCGTGCTTCCCGAACTGGATCTTTGGGAAGAACTGAAGAAAAAGATCCCCGACAGCTTCTTCGGCTCGTTGGTACCGCACTGGGACACCGGTCGGCAGGACATCATTCCGGCCGTCCTGCTTGCATTGGGTCTCGGCATCGCGATGCGGCGGGTGCGAAATCTAGAGACCGGCGAGCGCCGCGCCGGCATCGAGACGATCGCCGAGCTGTTCGAGACGTTCTACAGCATCTTTCTTATCGCATTGAACTGGGTGGTGGATCTGGTGCCCATCGCCGTGTTCTCGATCGTCGCTCATGTCGTAGCCACGCAAGGAATGAAGCCTTTTGTTTCGCTGCTGGGGTTCATTGGCGCAGTGCTGCTCGCGCTGTTCCTGCAGGCAGGCTATTACCTGGCGCGCGTCAGGTTACAATCCTGGGTCAGCCCCCTGAAGTTCCTGCGGGGCGGCAGCGAAGCCCTGCTGACCGCCTTTTCCACGGCCAGTTCCACCGCCAGCGCTCCGTTGAACTATAAGTGCCTGAGGGAAAAACTGGGGTTGCGCGAGGAATCCGCTACGATGGGCGCTTTGGTCGGCAGCAACTTCAACAACGACGGTACCGCGCTGTACGAAGCCATGGGTCCGCTGTACATCGCCCAGATGCTCGGGCAACCGATCCCGCTGATCCACCAACCGATCGTGGCGCTGATGTCGGTGGTCGCATCCGTCGGCGCTCCGGGAATCCCCGAGGCGGGCCTAGTCACGATGGTGCTGGTCTTTCAGACGGTTGGACTGCCAACCGAGTACGTGGCGCTGCTGCTGCCGATCGACTGGTTCCTGGACCGTTGCCGTACGATGGTGAACCTGATGGGAGACATGAGCGTCGCCTGCGTGCTGGACGGTAAGACCCCCGAGGCGACCAACCACGCCGGTCCCACGACAACGGAAACTTGAGGAATGGTAGACCGACTCGGTCTTCTGTCCTTCCTGCTCTCGGCCGCATTGCTGGCCGGCTTGCCGAAGATTTCCGAAGCGGCAGGCGATCGCCGGGCGCCGCCTCCGACCATAAACGGGGCGCCGGTGGAAGTCACCGTTCAGTTTCAAGTCCTCGATTTCGCCAGGGTCAACTCGCGGGACGAATCCTTCGATGTCACCGGCTATCTGGAGCTGACCTGGACCGACCCCCGCTTGGCCTTCAAAAACCATACGGCTGGCCAGGAATTCCGGTCGGTACAGACCTCCGACATATGGATTCCGCGCGTTTACTTCGCCAACGCGCTGGACCAACCGCGCGACCACGGCGAACCGGAAGTCGAAGTCGACTCGGCGGGCCATGTCACGCTCGGGGACATCATCAGCGGCAAATTCTCCGCCGAACTCTCGCTGCAATCGTTCCCGTTCGATCAGCAGCGCCTGCCGATTCGGCTCGGCGCTTATGTCGATCGATCGCAGGTGGTGCTGACCTCCAGCCTGGATCGCGTCACACTCGGCTCCAAGGCTTTTCTGACCGACTGGAGCATCCTGGGCATCAGCGTCCACCCGACCGATGAACGATTCTCTCCCGATTCCGAACCGTATTCGTTCCTGGTCATCGAAACGGCGATTGTGCGCAAGTGGACCTTCTACGTCTGGCGCGTGCTGATACCGATGACGCTGCTGGTGATCGTGTCGTGGACGGTACTGTGGATGGATCCCTCGATCGTTGCACCGCAGGCGACCACGGCTATGGGTACACTGATCTCGCTGGTCGCGTTCAACTTCGCGATCGACTTCGCAATGCCGAAAGTCGGCTATCTGACGTTCATCGATCGGCATGCGCTGCTGGGATTGACGTTCGTGGCGGCGATCGTGATCGAAATCGCCGCCGCCCACCACTGCATCATCAAAGATCGCGCCGAACTGGGACGTCGCATACAGCGGACCGCACGCTGGCTGATCCCGGCTTGCTACACGGGCGCCGTGGCCGTCGAGATGCTATGCCTACTGCCTTCGGCATAGTGCTCGACCGATGCAGGATCGCTCCGAAACAAAATCGGCGGACGGCCTACCACATCAGGTCATCCGGAACCGTGTAGCGGGAATATTCATCGTCGACGTCACCGGAATTCGTGGGGCGCGACTGATTCCACAAAATCAGATGCGAGGCGCAGCGGGTCTGAATCTTCCGAGCGACATCGGCGGGTACCAGCTCGTAACGCCCCTCCGACTTCACGATCGCCAACTCGCCGCGCACGATCTTCAGTCGAAGCGGGTCCGACACGTGGATCGTCTTCACCTTGCCGTCATCGGCGAACTTGTAGGGCAGCTCGCCTTGGTCATGTGCAACCCGATGCGCGTCGACCAATTGCTTGATCTGCGCCGTGACGGCTTTCTGCTCCGCGGCTTCCTTGCGAATGCGGTTCAGCTCACGATCGCGGTCGGCTTTCTCCTTCTCCAACTGCAGTCTCCGCTGCTGGGCCTCACCGACCGATCCCTTGCCGCCAGCGTTCTGCCTACTTTCCTTTTTCTTCTCCTTCTGTGCCTTCCTGAGCTGTCGGTCGTCGACCAACCCTGCCTTCAGCAGTTGGTCCTGCAGCGCATTTGCCATTTCCTGATTCTCCGGAGGTCATTGAATCTGAGTACCGGCACGGCCTCGCTGCACTCAGCGCGCCGCTCCGCCCGGCTGTGAACCCAGGATTTTACTGAAGCGCTGACGATTCCCGAAACTCATCAAGATTTCGGTGGCATTGGCATGGATCGTTTGAGCGATGTCCCCCGTCGGCAGGTCGTTGGCATCATCGCCGAACGGATTCTCGATCTCCTCGGCGATCAGCTCCAGACTGGCAAGCACGTAGAACACAAAGACGCTGAACAACGCGGTCCAGTAGCCGAACGGATGTACGAAGCAGAACGGGATACTGATGATGTATACGAAGATGAATTTCTTGATGAACAGACTGTAGGAATAGGGAATCGGAGTCTTCTTGATCCGCTCACAGCCACCGCAAACCTCGCTCAGCATCGACAGATCCGGCTGCACCGCCAGAAACTGCATGTCGCCGATATCACCACTGCGATGGAGCCGGTTCACTTCGCGGAACAATTCGGTTGCGACGCGGTTTGGCCAATGCCCGACCGGCGGATCGCCCTTCGGCAAATCCCCGTCGCGAAGATGTTCGCGAAGGACTACCGGATAGCGTCCGACCAGCTCGCACAACTGCGAGCGCGACGGATGCGCGTTTGACAGCGCCGCATCCAGCTTTAGGACCAGGTTGCGAGAACTGTTCACGAGCATTCCCCAGAGCCTGCGCCCTTCCCACCAACGCTCGTAGGCGGTGTTCGTGCGAAACACCAACAACAACGACAGTACGAAACCCAGCAGCGAATGAACCAGCGATGTCCCCGGGAAGAGGTCGGCCAGAAACGTGAAGTCCAGATAGACGACAAGCACGTTATACACGGCCAGCGAACTCATCGCCGGCAACAAGCGCCGGAACGTATCGCTCTTGTGGAACTTGAATATCAGCCCCCACCAACTCTTGGGATCGTAACTGATCATGACGGGAATTACTCCGGCGCCTTAGCACCACACATAGCAGCATGCCGCTGCGCCGAACATCCGGTGTCGCGGGGAAGCGATGAACCGAGCCCTTACTGGCCTGAAGGAGTGCTTTGCACCCGCATGCCACGACCTGGCTCCCGGAACCGCAATCCCGCTCACTCAGGAAACCTCGGCCGGGCCATGTACATGGGCGGATACAGCGCACAGTCGCCATTGCCGAGCATTTCGGGTTCCAATTCGTAGCGCGCACCGCGCAGCCGGCAACCACCGGCAATCGGGTCCTCGGCCAATAGTAGGGGGGTGTCCAGATCGATCCACTCGAAGCCCCCCAGTCCCGCAGCAAAATGCGCGCCGAACCCCATGGCCAAACGGGTTTCGATCATACCGCCGATCATCAAGCCAATTCCGGCGCTCCTAGCCAAGGCCGCGATATCCAGCGACTCGACCACACCGCACTTTGCCAACTTGATGTTGAGCACCTGAGCCAGCCCCGCCCGCACGATGCGCAGTGCGTCCGCAGCGCTGCGGCAGGACTCATCCGCCGCCACCGGCACGCCACCTTCGCGAGCCAGACGGCCCAGCCCATCCCAGTCCTCTCGCGCGACCGGCTGCTCCAGCAGCGCTGGTTGCACTCCGGCCCGGCGTAGTTCCACCAAGACCGACAATGCATCGTCTGCCGAATAGCCACCATTGGCATCGAGAACCAGGCGGCAGTCAGGGTGTCCCCGACGAATTGCGGTCAACCGGGCGATATCCTCGCCGATGTCGCATCCGACCTTCACCTTGATGACGTCGAAACCAAGTTGCCGATACTCCCGAACGAGGCGTTCCGCCTGCTCGTTCGGACAGATGGGAATCGTGATGTCGGTGACCAGATTCCAACTCGCGCCACCGAACCAAGTGCCCAGCGACAGACCGGAGGAGCGCGCGAGAGCATCCAGGATACCCATTTCGAACCCGGCCCGCACCGAACCAAGGCGGGGGATTCGCTCGGCCATTTCTGCAGCAAGTCGTCGCCACTCCCGCACTCGGCGACCGGTCAGGTGGCCGACCTCCCGATGCGCTGCGTTCAGCGCGGTTTGCTGGTCTTCATGGGTCACTGGCGGCAAGGTCGGTATCTCGCCCCAGCCTGCGCACCCACCGGACAGGTGCACCGCAATCGCAACGTTCCGGACCGCGTCGATACGGGCACTGGCAATGGTGAACGGTGCTTTCAATGCGACGTTGAGCGGGTAGACTTCGACGCGTTCGATGGTGTCGGACGGACTCATGGGAAATGCACGGATACACGATAAAGAGCATTTTAGTTGTCGTTTCGGCGAGAGGACAAAGGTCAGACTTCCAGAAAGAGAACGGCGTCGCTCCCGCTTCCCGCCGACATGCGAACGACATGGGAGACTTCATAATCCGTAACCACAAGACGTCGGTGGAACGTCGGCATGGCCCGTCGACGCACGCCTTTCACGGCGATGTTTGAGAATGTCCGATCCCTTCAGTAAAGTGGCATCGAACTCCGACTGACCAGGACATCCGCCATCCAGACCGGCCGAACCACCGGATCCATCGTGACGAAAGCCTGGCCGATGCAGAGTGCCCGCCTGTCACCGTCGCACGAACTGATGGGTCCGACCGCTGACGACGAATCCCTTCTGACACAGGATCCCGATGACAGAAAACCACTACCCTGCACTGTTCGGTGAACTACTGGTGATTTTCATCGGATCGTTGATCAGCGTCGTCACCTTTCAACGACTTCGCCTTCCGGACACTCTGGCCTATCTGTTCACTGGTGCAATCATCGGACCTTTCGGACTGGGTTGGGTCAAAGAGACCTCCGACATCAAGTTCCTGTCCGAACTCGGTCTTGTGTTCCTGCTGTTCGAACTGGGACTGGAGTTTTCCCTGCCGCGCCTGATGACCTTGGGGCGTGCCGTCTTCGGGCTCGCGTCTTTGCAGGTCGGAGGTACCATCGCAGTTTTCGGGGCGCTCAATTACTTCCAGATCGGACTGTCATGGCAGGCTTCACTGGCCGTCGCCGGAGCACTGTCCCTGTCCTCCACGGCAATCGTCGTGCGCGAACTCAGAAACCGAGGGCTGATCAATCGGCACCACGCGCAATTGGCGATCGGCGTGCTGATCTTCCAGGACCTTGCTGCGGTGATAGGTTTGATACTGATCCAGGCGTTCGGCGGCGACCACAGCGATTCGCTGCCCCAACAGATGCTGATGGTCTTACAGAAAGGGACTTTGTTGGTATTGCTGCTGTTGAGCGTCGGAAAATGGGTCCTCCCCGCCGTCTTCCACGAGATCGCCAAGACCCGATCAGAGGAGGTGTTCGTGCTGACGGTACTCGTCATCATCCTGCTGTCGGCGTGGTTGACCAGCGCGTTCGGTCTATCAATGGCGCTGGGGGCTTTTCTGACCGGCGTGATGCTCGGCGAAAACGAATTCCGCCATCAGGTCGAACTGGACATTCGGCCGTTCAAAGACATCCTGATGGGTTTGTTTTTCGCATCGGTGGGCATGCAACTGAATTTCGGACTGATCGGCGACGCCTCGACCGCGGGTATCGTCGTACTCGGTGTCCTGTCGCTGATTGCAATCAAATCTTTGCTGATCGCCTTGTTTGCGATGCTGCTTGGCGAATCGATGGCGACCGGCGTCAAGACCGGCCTGATTCTGGCACAGGCCAGTGAATTCGGCTTCGCGCTGATCATCCTGGCACGGGACCTCGGCGTGGTCCCTAATGGTGTTAGTTCGCATGCATTGATCATCGCACTGGGCAGCATTGTGATTGCGCCGTGGCTCATCCGCTACAGTTTCGAAATCAGTCAGCTGCTGGCGCGGATGACCGGACAGACCGTGTCGCCCCGTGACCGGGAGTTCAGTCGCATTTCGCCGCATTTAACCGATCACGTGATCCTGGCGGGATATGGCAGAGTCGGCCAACTCATTGGCAAATTCCTTCGTGCCAACGATGTCCCGTTCATTGCGCTCGACACCGACGCCCAGGTCGTCAAGCTGGCACGATCTAGCGGAGATCTGATCATATATGGCAGTTGCCAGCGGGTAGAGTTGTTGAGGCGATGCCACATGGAGCGAGCGCGCCTAGCCATCCTGACGTTCAAATCCCTCAAGGACGCTTGTCGGGTCGTCGCCCAGATACGCTCTCTGGGTTACAAGTGTCCGATCGTAGTTCGCACCCAACACGAGGGCGAATACGCCGAACTGTTGGCGGCGGGCGCAACCTATGTCGTCCCGGAAATGCTCGAATCAAGCCTGATGATGGCGACCGAAGTATTGACATTGCTGGGCTTCCCGAAAGCAGCCGTGGATGAGCAGATTCTGGCGGAACGTGCACTGCACGCACAGGTCCAGCACCATTGAACGCGACCGATCCATCGACCTTGTTCCAGCGTTCGAGACGGTGGCTGAGGCGGGACCATTCGCCCCGTCATTCTCCTGGTTGCGAATGCATGCGAAGCGGACCGGAGTACCGCAAGCCTTTCAAAATACGGCATGTGTCGCACCGACTGCCGCTTGCAGGTTGTCTGTCTGGTCGCCAGGCCGACATCTCCGTTCCCGCGGCAACCGTCAAGGCTACCGGACGTCGGCAGCCCTGCAATCGAATTGGCAGTCCAAACACGCCGGCGAGATGGTGGGCTTGAACGGCCCCGCACCTTGGCGCATAATGTGCCGATGTGAGTGCCATGGATCACCGCCTTGGCCGACTGCGCAACGAATTGCGTCGGTCCCCTCGCAACGATACTTCGCAAACCCCGCCAGGCCCGGAAGGGAGCAACGGTAGCTTAGGACTCGTGTGCCGAGGTGTGGCTGACGCACCCCCACCCCGCCGACCTTCCAGACCGTATGGCTTACCAGGCCTTAGCGAGAAAGTGGCGCCCCCGCGACTTCGATGAGGTCGTCGGGCAGGAGCACGTCATTAAGGCACTGACCCACGCTCTGCAATCCGACCGCACCCATCACGCCTACCTTTTCGCCGGCACCCGTGGTGTCGGCAAGACCACGATCGCGAGGATTCTGGCCAAGGCCTTGAACTGCGAGCAAAGAAGGGGATTCAATCCGTGTGGTCATTGCACTCCGTGCCGCGAACTGGACTCCGGTCGGTTCGTGGACTTGATCGAAGTCGACGCGGCCTCCCGCACCAAGGTCGAAGACACCCGTGAACTGCTGGAAAACTGCCAGTATGCGCCCGGTCAAGGCCGTTACAAAGTGTACCTGATCGACGAGGTACACATGCTCTCCGGGCACAGCTTCAACGCCCTGCTGAAGACCCTGGAGGAACCGCCCCCTCACGTCAAATTCCTGCTCGCCACGACCGATCCGCAAAAAATTCCGGTCACCGTGCTCTCGCGTTGCCTGCAATTCAATTTGAAGCACTTGAGCGTCGAGCAGATCCGTGCGCAGATAGAAGCCATTCTGCAACGAGAAGGCACCGGATATGAAGCCGGTGCGTTGCGGGCTCTGGCCAGAGCCGCCCAAGGTAGCATGCGGGATGGCCTTAGCCTGTTGGACCAAGCTATCGTGCACGGAGGCGGCTACCTGTCCGAACGGGATGTCGGCACCATGCTGGGTACGGTAGCGAGAAAACCGCTCTTCGACTTGTTGTTGGCATTGGCAGACGGCGAGGCTTCCCAACTGCTGCGCCAGATCGACGAAATGGCGGAACACACGCCCAATTTCGCCGACGCACTCCAACATCTGCAGCAGATTCTGCATCACGCTGCGATCGCCCAATGGACACCCGACATTCTGAAAAGGGATGACGATGCAGAGCAGCTTGTCGCGATAGCGGAGCGTTTCAGCCCCGAGGATCTGCAATTGTTCTATCAGATTGCGCTGCTCGGTCAACGCGACCTGCCATTGGCCACCGACCCCCAGAGCGGCTTCGAGATGATCCTTCTGCGAATGTTCGCTTTTCGCCCGGAGAACGCTGCGCCAACGCCACTCGCCGTTCCCCGGCTGGCACGGAAGGAAGGCGTTCCGCTCACCGGAGCCGACCCACAGACCCGACGTTTGGAACAGACGAAGCCACAGGCGATCACCGCCACCGATTGGGAGGAGATGATCAATGTGACCGGCCTGGTCGGCATGAGCCGTCAGCTGGCCCAACATTGTGTGCTGCGCGAATTGACTTCCCGAACGTGCCTGTTGGCGCTTGATCCTGAATACACCCAACTCCGAACGCCGCAGGTCGAAGGCACGCTGGAGCGCGCTTTGTCCGACCACCTGCAACGACCGATCAAGCTCGTCATTTCGCTGGACACCGGAGGGGTGGAGGAGACGCCGGCGATGCGGCATCAACGGGCGCAACAGGAACGCCAGAAGACGGCTGAATTGACTATCGCCGAAGACGAAAACGTTAAAGCCATCCAGGAACTGTTTGGCGCACAAATCATTCCCGGATCGGTACGCCCATTGGACTAACGTGAGAAAGTACGAATGAAAAACCCTCTCGCCGCTCTGATGCAGCAAGCGCAGAAAATGCAGGAGAATTTCCAAAAGGCTCAGGAAGAGCTTGCCAACACCGAAGTTCAGGGCGAATCCGGCGGCGGACTCGTCAAGGTCCTGATGAACGGCAAGAAGGAGGTGCTCAAAATCTCGATCGACGATAGCCTATTGAAGGAGGACCGCGACATGCTGGAGGATTTGGTCGCGGCAGCCGTCAATGATGCGGTTCGAAAGGTCAACAAGCTCAAACAGGAGAAATTGACCGGACTGACAGGCGGTTTAGGGCTCGATTTGCCTCCCGATTTCAAACTGCCGTTCTAAGGTGAAACAGACCGGCGCCTTGGCGGAGTTGATGCTGGCGCTGCGCTGCCTGCCCAGTGTGGGCCCCAAGTCCGCACAACGCATGACGCTCCACCTGCTCCAACGCGACCGCGATGGCGCCCGCCGACTGCAACAAGCTTTGCATCAAGCGTTGGACAAGGTCGACCTCTGCAACCAATGCCAAATATTGACGGAAGGCCGGCTGTGTTCTCTATGTGCGAGTCCAAACCGGAACCGATCCCAACTTTGCATCGTTGAAACGCCAGCCGACGTCTACGCGCTGACTGAGTCGACTCAGTATCAAGGCTTGTTCTTCGTGCTGAATGGTCGACTTTCCCCGTTGGACGGCATCGGGCCTCAGGAACTGCACCTGGACCTGCTGGAGCGGCGCCTTCACTCCGGAGAGGTTCTCGAGGTAATCCTAGCGACTAACGCCACAGTCGAAGGCGAGGCCACGGCACACTACATCTCGGAAATGGCAAAGCACCATGGTGTCCGGGCGAGCCGCATTGCGCATGGGGTTCCTTTTGGCGGAGAATTGGAATACGTCGATGGCATGACATTATCGCACGCCTTCAACGACCGCAAACCGATCTAAGCTCGAGACATCGCAAATGGCGGACTGCCTGTTCTGCAAAATGGTCGCAGGTGAGATCAAACCGGCGATCGTTTATGAAAACGACCTAGTGCTTGCATTTCGGGATATCCACCCCCAGGCTCCGGTGCACATCCTAGTCATTCCAAAGCAGCACATCGAGAGTTTGGACGATCTGCCGGAACACGCCACGGCGCTGGCAGGTGAACTGCTCCGGGCAACCAGTCGCGTGGCACGGCAGGAAGGTTTAGCCGATCGCGGTTACCGCACGGTGATCAATTGCAGGGCGGATGCCGGCCAAGAGGTCAACCACCTTCACATCCACATCCTGGGTGGACGTCGCCTGACTTGGCCGCCCGGCTGATCTCCATCTCGGTGACCAAGGGACCGGCGCGGCAGGCCCGTGTATTGCTTACCGGGGCATCAACTCCTATCGCCTGTCACCGCAGACTGGCAATCACTCATTGAAGTCAATCCCTGATACGGTCCAACTGGACGGATCGGAGGCATCGCTGCCCGTGAACTGAATCTTGCAGGCGAACGCCTTCTCCACCATTCCGCCTTCCCCCGGTATCCTGACAGGAGACTGCACGAGATAGCTCTTGCTCGCCAGCGCCCACGCCTGATATTGGTCGGCGCTCAGTTCCACTCGCTCCAATGACTCGTATTTTTCTTTGAAAGCGTCCTTGCAGTGAGCAAACGCAAAATCGGTACGATCATTGTGAATGCTGCCGAGTTCTTCGTCCTGTCCCGTATCCTCGACTAACACATCGGACTGCACGACCTTTTCGACGAACGGCATGATCGCCTTGTTTTGCAACACGTACAAGCCGATGATAAACAGGACGAGCAAGAGTACTGAATACTTCCGCGACATGACACTCCTCGGGTTGACTATTTTTTGGCGTTTTCTCTATGCGCGCGGTCGGCCACAGGAGTTCCAAGACGCGGACCGGCGGCAATACCGACGTTCGGCGATCATAGCAAAGTGGCGGTGATCGCGGAAATGGCCGCTCACCTGCCTCATTGGAACTGCCCCGGATAGAACCCCATGCAGCCGCAGCACCGACTCGTCATTGCGATCTCTTCTCGGGCGCTGTTCGACTTGGACGATTCCCACCGGGTCTTCGAAACCGAGGGGAAAGATATCTACTGCCGATATCAGATTGAACGTGAAGAAGAAGTCCTGCTACCGGGCGTCGCCTACCCGTTGGTCAAGAAACTGTTGGCGATCAACGACGGTTCTGCCGCACCCTTGGTAGAAGTCATTCTCCTGTCGCGCAACAGCGCCGACACGGGTCTTCGCATCTTCAACTCGATCCGACATCATCAGCTCACCATCACACGCGCCGCATTCACCAGCGGCCAAAGCCCTTTTCAGTACATTGCTGCATTCGGCGCGAAACTATTCCTCTCCGCCCACGCCGAGGATGTCGTCAAGGCTCTGGATGGCGGATACGCCGCCGCCACCATCGTCACATCGAGCGCAGCGCACAGTCATTCCCCCCAACTCCGCATCGCATTCGACGGGGACGCGGTATTGTTCTCTGATGAATCGGAACAGATTTACCGCCGACATGGTCTTGACGCGTTTACCGAGAATGAGGCTGCCGAAGCAAAGACCCCGCTGTCTGGAGGGCCGTTCAAAGACTTCCTGGCAGCGCTTCACCACATCCAAACGCAATTTCCGGCCGACGAGTCTCCTATTCGCACGGCACTGGTCACCGCTCGCGCAGCTCCCGCGCACGAACGAGTCGTCAGAACCTTGCGTGCTTGGAATATCCGCATTGATGAGGCCTTGTTTCTCGGCGGATTGGAAAAGGGGCCGTTCCTGCGTGCCTTTGGCGCGGATATCTATTTTGATGACCAGCAAGGTCACTGCGACTCTGCGAGCCAACACGTGGCAACTGGCCATGTCCCGCATGGCATCGCCAATTCCTGACTTGACGACCCCATGCGCATCATCGGGGAAGCCCAAAAATCCCTGGCGGCGCCGGCTTCGTTGAAGGAGAAAACGACTGCAACGAGTTTCCGTCCGACTAAGTCGGCGTCGAATGCCATGCGCAGACAGACGACAATACCCGCCCGCGTTGTTCACCGGCTCCGGCGTCCGAATTGATAAGACGCCATGTCGTCGGCCAGCCATTCCACCCAAAGGCCACTGGCAAAAGAGAAAAAGCCCTTCATTTTCAATTTCCTGCCCGTCATTGACGAAACCGCGCCAGCTGATTCGGCCGACGAAGCGTGAGCAGGATCACATCCCAGCGGTAGCCCGCTACCTACCCTTCAGTCCGTTGGTATGACCCCACCGGAGAGGAGGCTCGGAGCGGGGAG
>CAZXXC010000069.1:0-21547 GCA_964644665.1 uncultured Methylococcaceae bacterium | reverse complement strand
CCGGAAATCCGGATCGCCGTAGCATTGATAGGCACCCCAGGTGTTCACTGTCGGGTGCTCCAGGAAGGTCTTCTTGCGGGCACGCTGGACAGCGTAGCCGAAGCGTTCACCGTCCAGCATCGCCTGGTAGTAGGTGCGAGCGAAGGTCACCGCGGCCCGGTCATCGACCTCCCAGCCGGCGGCGATCACCGCGCGCACGCCCATTCGGATCAGTTGGGTGGCGATGTTGGCGGCCAACCGGTGACGATCGCGGCGAGCGACCGGGTCGGTGTGCGCGCGATCCATACCGCCGAAGCAGCAGTTGACGAATACCATCTCCGGTACGAAGCGCATCTGCTCGATCTCGAACGGCGTCAGCAGAATGTAACGTTCGCACGATTCACCCTCCACGGTCCGCTCGCTCCGCCGACCGATCACCATCCCGCTGACCGGGGCGTTGCCATACCCGCCGTTTCGCGCCGCTTCGGCACCTGCGGCCTCGTCACCGCTGGCTCGTCGCAGCGGGGCAAAGCGGTAGGCGCCATGTCCGGCCAGATGCAGCATCCGGTAAGGCCGCGCGAACAGTTCACCCACGATCCGGTCGCATCGCTCGTTGATCGTTCGAAACACATGCTCCGCACCCTGCCGCTCGGACAACAGGTTCGCGATTTGCTCCGCTTCCTCCCGCGCTCCGTCCAGCTGCGGGAACAGGGACCTTATCGACGTTCCCGGATCGGAAAGATCGGGATCACCGACGATCAGCACATTCGGCACGCGGGTCGCCACCACGCGCCGCCGGAAGTCCTCGGTCTCCCGCTGCCGGATCATTCCCGCCTGGATCGCCAACGGCGCATGACGCTCGTCGACGCGTGGTCCGCCGCCCGGGCGCCCGAGGCCATCGTACATCAATTCCCACGGGTAGCACGCCGCAGCGTCATCGAGGATCAGGACCAGGTCCCGCTGCTCCAGCGAGTGCTCCTTGAGGTCATTCGGCAGCAACAGCTCGAACAGCGTAGCGGTCACCGACTGATCACTAGCGGTACCGGCCAGCGCCTGATCCAGGAACTGATCGACCAGCGCCCGCTGAGTCGGCAACAGGGAGACCTCGGTCCGCGCGCGATCGGTCAATGCGGTAAATCGCAACTGCCCCTGATCGTCGGCGACGATCTGCAAGCGGTCCCACCACCCGGGCGCCTCTTCGAAGCTGACCCGGACCCTGCCGCCATCGCGCGATTCGATCCCGGGTACCGGTTCGAAAGCCGCATTCAGATCCGGGTCGGCGCCGATCGCTTCATTGATCTTGGCCGCAGCCTGAATGGCCAGATCCTGGTACAGTTCGACGAATTCGATCGCCGCAAACCGCACCGTCTCATCCAGTTTCCACTGCCGCAACGCGTCGTTAGCCCGCAGCATGCCGCGGAGGAGCGCAGTCACCGCATCGCGTGTCGAAACGCCGCCAGCGGTCGTGCCGATCAGCAGGCTGGAAACCGACAACTCGCGGAAGGTCTGGACTTGTGGCTCTCCACCGCGATCCTGCTCCAGCGTCGTCAACGCATAATCCACCAGCGCACGACAGAATGTGTCCCTCAGCGATCCGGGCTTCAGCTCCCCGACTTTTCCCAGTCCCACGACGATCGCGCCGGGAAATATGTCTTCCTGCTCGCGGAAAAGTTGCGAGGTATTGAGGGGACCGGGATAAAGACCCAGCCGGTTGCGCCGGCTCAACTGGCCGTTCAGGCGGTGATCGATCTGTGCCTCGGCACTGATGATGGTATCTCCCTGATAGTGACCGACCATGACGAGATGCCTGGCGAATGCCAGGTTGCCGTGCACCACGCCGACTTTGATCCTGGTACCGGGGTTGCCGCCCCGGCGAGGGAAGCGCGCCAGCACCGCATCCTCGATCTGCCGTTGCGACGGCAGCATCTGCGGCTTCCGGGAACGCATCCGGGCCGTCCCGACGTCGAGCAGGGGCGCGCCGCGGTCGTCGACCGCCGGCTCCGATGTGCGCAACTGGTCCGTCCTGCCGGTTTGCAGCAACTCGAGGATCGCCGCAAAAGCCGGTGGGTGAGCCAGAAGATCGCCATGGGCAGCGTCCAGGTAATAACGGTTCCTGATCCATTCCGGAATGCCGCTGTCCCACAATACCCGTCCGTCGCCACGACGGCTGGCTTCGAACTGAATCGGGTCGCTTTCGGGTGGTGGCATCCAGTCACGCGGGACGATCGCATTCCGACCTTCCCCGATCAACACGCGGCCCGGTGTCTCGGGAGCACATCCCGCGACGTAGACCAGGCGTTCGGCGCGCGGTGTCTGCCGATCGAGCACTTCGCGGACGGCCCGTGCCTCGGCAAGCGCCGCGGCATCCGGCCGGGGCGCCAAGCCATCGCGATCCGCGTTGCGAAGATGCTGCCAGAACGAGGGATCGAAGCAATCCAGCCCGTCGCTTGCAGCCGGAAGCAGTGCCAACAAGCCGGGGCAGCCGCTGAAGAATTCGAGCCATTCGACCAGCGTGTGCTCGGCATCCACCAACGCCAGACCCTGCAGCATCGGGTCCCGACCCAACAGCATCCGCAGTACCGAATAGGAGCCGCCGTTCGGCGTCCCCAGCATCACCAGCCTCGATTGCGGGTGGGCCAGCATCCGGTCCCACAGCGCCGGGCGGCGGGCGATCATCCAGCGCGCCAACAGTCCGCCGGAAGAATGCGCCAGCAGGCACACCGGCTGAGGGGCCGCTCGGTGAGAATCCAGGCAATCATCGATCGCCGCGGCGAGGCGTGTCGCCTCGGCATCGAGCGGCAGCCGCCAGTCGTAAGGAAAGGGCACGACTCGAACGTACGGCTCCAGATAATCCATCAGCAGACCGTAGGCGCTCTCGATGAGCCCCGAGGCGACGACATTGCGAGACCGGATCGCGAGTTCCGCGATCCGGCCCAGGGCCAGTTGCTTGGCGTCGAGCCAGATCCGCTCCGCCTCATGGCCCGGCGCTGAGACGGACAGCTCGCTTGCCATCAAACCGGGCAGCAGAAACACCGTCGGCCCGCTCGGCCGCCGGCTCCGCGCGGCACGACCGACCGTCATCGGCACGGCCCGCGAAGACCGCTTCTCGGCCGGCGAAAGCGGCTCGAAGCCATCGCCGGCCGCCTGCTCCGTCAGAGCAGGAAGCAGCTTACCGGCGATTTCGGGGTTGCCGAAGTAATTGAAATGAAAAATGTCCGGGCCCTGCCGGAACAGGTACCTGGCGCCTCCGCTGCGGGCGGCGCCGCCATCCATCGCGGCGGTGTTGACGATCAGGTCATGGTCCTCGAAGGTGTAGAAGAGATCGGTCAGCAGGACTCCCAGCCGTCGCCACAGACTGCCGCCTTCGATGTCGCCGGCGATGACATGCAGATCGGCGGCAACTTCCACCCCGGGAAAGTTCAGCAGCCTGATCAGCGGCGAATCCGGCATCATCGCTTCGAGGCCCGGCAGCTTGTCCGGCTTGGTCCGGGTCGTCACGAACGCCTTGGTGAACTCCGCGAACAGATCATAGAAGCCGCTGATCTTCAGAGCCGGAACCTGGCCGACCAGATGCAACGCCACCGACAGCCATCGATCGAGACGGCCGGACGCGAGGGTCGTTCCGCGCGCAGGGCAGCCGACCCGCACGAAACGTTCGATTTTCAGCGCCTTTTCCCGCAGGCCTCGGCCGAGTTGCTGCAGCTCGGTCCGGTCGCCCGGCCGGTCCGCGAAGAAACGCCGGATCTCATCCGCGGTAATGCATTCCTCGCCGCTGCGCATGCCGAGGCACAGCAGTTCTCCGATCAAGCCGCCGCGCGAATGGGTGATCAGATGCAGCCTGGCACCTTCCGGCAACGCGTCCACCAGATGCAGCGCGTTGCTGATCGGGCTTCGGGTCAGGCTCCTATGTTCGAATGCGAAAACGCGCTCCGGGTATCGCCCAAACAGCTTGGCGCGGGTCTCGCTGATTTCCCGCTTTTCGCTGTGCCACAACTGGCCGAAACTGCCGTGGGTGGACGATGCGGTACCGTGAATCAGCAATAGCAGGGGTTCGGGCCCTTCCAGCGCAGAATCGGCAGACTCCGACAACGCGAAACGGTCGGCTGAGCAGCGCCACAGTCGGTCCTCTGCGGTGCCGCCGTACAATTGGCGCGCCTCATACCAGGCGCAGACCTTTTCGCCTGCCGTCTCCCCGGCGAATCGAGCCAATCCTTCGAGGCCGATATCCAGGATTTTCAGCCGCTCGGTCGCCCATTCATCGCGGCCGCGCGGACCACCGAGCGGAAGGAACAGCGGCAGCAATACCTCGCCGGCTTCCAGCCGGTTCAGGTCACGGCCACGTGGAGCCTCGGATGCATCCTGCAGGTAGTCTCCCAGCGTGGTGTAGAGCTTGACGCCACCATCCAGCTCGAGTTCGACGACCTCATCGGGTCGATGCTCATCGAGCCGGATCCTGAGCGGCGTTCCGGTCGAGCGCGACGCCCTTGTTTCGAACGACTGCTCACGTCGAATCGAGACGATGCGTTCGGTCGCGCTGCCGGCGAGAGGGGAATCTCCGACGGGGGAACCCGCATCGCCCAGACCTCGGCCGCGATCCATTCCCCTGCCGCTCCTTCTGGTCATGCCGTACCCTCCGGATCGTCGTGTTGTCGACCGCTCGCGGAACGAACATAAGGATATCGCCCGCGATGTTCAGTCACCGGACGCAGTTATCCCTGTCGACATCCGCGGAATGCTGCCCGAAATCGAGACCCGATTCAGACCACAACCCGGGGCGTGCCGCGGCCCGGTCGCATCCGAGGCCATGCTACCAGACTTGCGCGCGGGCGGAAGGTCAATCGACGTTCGAGGGAACCGAGTCGGCTGCGACGGTTACCGGTTTCGCGCCATCAGGCAGGCGGCCGGTTGTGGACGACCCGGTCCCTCAGGTACACCGGCAGCGCCTGGGTCGCCGGAACGGCCTTCCCTTCGCCGAATCCGCGCGCGCCGAGGCGCGCGACGTAGCCGGCGCGCGGAAAGCGGTTGGGTAAGACGTCGATCGGCCGATCGGCGGCTGCGCGGATCGCCTCGCCGTAAGTCGCCCAGCCGCTGCCGATGCCGATGCCCCGGCCGGACGGAAATACGCTCGGAGGGATGCGGGACGGCGGGATGACCTGCTCCACTTCGGCCGGGGTCGGTCCTCCGGCTCGATCCCTGCGATACACCGCGCAGTAGACCTCGCTCATGCGCGCGTCGAGACACGGGATCGCCCAATCGGCGGACGGCTCCTGGTCCAGTGCTTCCCACGCCAGCGCGGCCAGCGTGGACACCGGAATCACCGGGAGACCTGTGCCGAAGGCGATACCTTGCGCCACGCCGGCGGCGATGCGGACGCCGGTGAACGAGCCGGGACCCCGACCGAATGCCAGTGCGTCTATGTCCGACAGAGCGAGCCCGGCCTCCGCCAGCACGCCCTCGACCATCGGCAGAATCAACCGATTGTGCTCGCGGGGGGCAAGCCGATAGCGTTCGATCACGGCCCCATCCCGATAAACCGCCGCCGAACATGCCTCGGTAGCCGTTTCCACTGCGAGAATGATCATGCGTGGGCAACCCCCTGGGTCTCCGCTTCGATGACCCCGAAAAAGTCCTGCACCTCGGCGATCGACCGAGTGATCCGCATTTCCGGGAGATTGGCCAGGAAACTCTTCCCATAGGAGCGGCCCAGCAAACGAGGATCGCACAGCATCAGGACCCCGCGGTCGCCGGTGTCGCGAATCAGGCGGCCGATGCCTTGCTTCAGGCTCAGAATCGCCGCCGGAAGCTGCAGCGTCCGGAATGGGTCGTCGCCGCGTTGTTTCATGGCCCGTATCCGCGCACCCAGCACCGGATCGGCAGGCGATGCGAAGGGGAGTTTGTCGATGATCACGCAGGACAAGGCCGGCCCCCGGACGTCGACGCCTTCCCAGAAACTCGACGTTCCGAGCAGGATTCCGCTGCCGGAGCGCTTGAACAGCTCCAGCAGCAACGCCTTGGGTCGCGTCCCTTGCACGAACAACGGATAATCGATCAACGATCGCAACCGATCGGCCGCCACGTTCAGTGCCTGGTGGCTGGTAAACAGGAAAAACGCGCGCCCGGCGCTGATGGTCAACAGCGGCACACTTGCATCGACCACCGCCGCCGTGTAATCGGCAGAGGCCGGATCGGGCAATCCGGAAGGCAAATACAACAGGCATTGCCGCCGGTAATCGAACGGGCTCTCGCTGCAGAAGGTGGTGACCTCGTGCAGACCCAGCAACCGGATGAAATGATCGAAGCGGCCGGCATTGCTGAGCGTCGCCGACGTAAAAATCCAGCAGGCTCCACTGTTCCGGTGAAACGCCGAAAATTCGTCGGCGATATCGAGCGGGGTCTGGTTCAGCCGGTACGCACGTCGGCGCACCTCCAGCCAACGCACCGCGCCGGGCTGGCATTCCGACGAGAACAGCTCAAACCTGGCGCGCAGATCGAGAGCGCGTTGTCGGCATGATTCGAGGCCTTTGTTACCGCCGTCCAGCACCGCGATCTGTTCCGCCAGTTTCGTCAGCTGCGCGGACACCTCGCCCAGCCGGCCTGGGACCTCTCCGGACCGCTCGCCGTCGTCCCAGGCGCGACGCTCGGGACCGGGAGCGAAAGCCAAACGAAGCGCTGCGCTGCACTCACCGAGTCGGGCCGCCTCGTCCAGCACGGCTCCGGCTTGACCCGCGGTCCGTCCGAACTCCAGTTGAACATCCTGGATGAGTTCGTCCAACTGCCGGGAGCTGACCGCCATTCCCAAGAACTGAGCGGCACTCTCGGTGAACTGATGCGCTTCATCGACGACGATGACGTCCGCCTTCGGCAACAGCTCGCCGAAACCGTCGGTCTTCAACACCCAGTCGGCCCAGAGCAGATGATGGTTGATCACGATCACGTCGGCTTCCTGGGCATTCCGGCGCGCCGCCGCCGGACAGCACTTCGCGTAAACCGGGCAGTCCTGACCCAGGCAGTTGTCCGCGGTCGAAGTCACCGATCGCCACACAATCGAGCTTTCCGGGACATCACCGACTTCGGCGATATCACCGGAGCGCGTCGTCTTCGACCAACGCAGCAGGCTCTCCAAGTGCGCCGCTTCTTCCCGACCGTAACCGGCCTGGAATCCCAGCACGTTCTCCAGCCGGTAGTGGCACAGGTAATTGGCACGCCCTTTCAGCAACGCCGCCTGAAAAGGTGAGCTCAGCGCGCTCCGCACCAGCGGCAGATCCTTCTGAAAGAGTTGATCCTGCAGCGTGCGCGTGCCGGTCGAAACGATCACCCGCTTCCCTGAACACAGCGCCGGAATCAGGTAGGCGAGGGTCTTGCCGGTTCCGGTCCCCGCTTCCGCGATCAGACTGCGCTGCTGCGTGATCGCATTCTGGACGGCCTCCGCCATGGCCAACTGCGCGGGACGTGGCAAGAAATTCGGCAGCAGTCGAGCCAGCGGACCTTCCGCGCCGAAAATCGCCGTCAGCGCAGTCACCGGAAAGACCGCGAACGGACCGCCTTGTCGGCTTCAGCGACCCGCCTTCGCTTCGGCATCCTGCGCCCCTTCGCCATCGCCCATCTGACGGCGCGCCGCGGCAATCAGCAGCCAGTTCTGCTTCACCAGTTCCTGATCACCGCCAGCGAACACGTTCGACTTTTTCGCCAGATCTTCGGCCGCCTGGAACTGGCCCTGTTGGAGGCGCGTCTTGGCTAGGCGGTGCCACAATATCGGGTTGCGGGGCTGGATGCGGATCGCCCGTTCCAGCGTCGCGGCGGAGGCATCCCACTGACCAGCGCCGCCCGCCGCGTCCGCTTCTTCCAGCAGCGCCAGCACCGCCGGCGGCGAAGGCGGCGGAGCAGGTTTCCTGGTCGGTACTGCCGGCGGTGCCGGGAGTTCCGGCCGTGGTTTCACCGCTTCGACCTCCGGCCCCGCAACGACCTCGGGCGGCGGCTTCGGTATTGCGGCGCGCTGCGGCGCGGGCGTGCCGGGCGGCACCCGGGCGCATGCCGTCAAGAACGACAACAGCAACAACAGCGTGCCGAAGTCGATGGGGTTTCGTCCTCTCATCAATCGCAATTCCACAGAAGAGTCATCAAATCGGAGTATCCAGACGCCTGCCGACCAGCGAGCGGCCGCTCATTGGAACGGCGCGCCTTCGTTGGAGGCCGGCGCTTCCGACACCTGCCCCGCAGCACTGCGAAGCACCCGCAGATAGACACGCAGGCGGCGGAAGCTCTCGGCGTCGAGGCTGTCCCGCGCGATCGTCCAGAACCGGTGCTTCCGCCCGTCATGGACCTGCAACAGGACAAACCACGGGGAAACGACAGTCCCGGGCAGGATCTGTAACGGACGTTCCGCTTCGCCTTCCCCTTCCAACGCCCAACCGACCGGCTCCGAGTAGAGCAGCCGCTGCCTCTGGCCGTCCGGACGTCGCAACAGGTAATAGGCGATGATGGTTACGACCAAGCCGAGGCGAGCGGCCCATCCGATCCCCGACCCGAGGACGCAAACCACCGCCAACAGGTGCAACCCGGCGTCGATACGCTCCAGCAATCGCGATCGTTCAGGCTTCAGTTGCAGCGGAGCCAAGGATGCGGCCGATCACGGATTGCAGTTCGGGCTCGGCGGGACGGCCGGACGCGAAAAACAGGGCCTGGAGTTCCGGGTCCGGCTTTTCCAGCAGCGCCGCAAAGGCCCTCCGTTCCGTCGCCGACGCATGGTCGTAGTCGCGCTCCAGATATCCCCGCAGCAGCAGATCCAGTTCGCGGGTTCCCCGGCGACACAGCCAGACCAGCCGCGCTCGGGAGGCGATCACGTCTGCCGTTCGACGATCAGTCGCTTGATCGCAGCGATCGCCTGGGCCGGGTTCAGCCCTTTCGGACACGCATCGACACAATTCATGATGGTGTGGCAACGGTACAGCTTGAACGGATCTTCCAGGGCATCGAGCCGTTCGCCGGTCGCTTCATCGCGGCTGTCCGCAATCCATCGATAGGCTTGCAGCAATGCGGCAGGGCCCAGGTAGCGATCGCCGTTCCACCAGTAGCTGGGGCAGGAAGTCGAACAACAGGCACAAAGGATACAGTCGCTGAGACCTTCGAGCCTGGCCCGCTCCTCGCGGCTTTGCCGGCGCTCGCGATCGGCCGGCGGCGCCGTTTGCGTCTGGATCCAGGGCTCGATCGACGCATACTGGGCATAGAAGTGCGTCAAATCCGGCGCCAGATCCTTGATGACTGGAAGGTGGGGCAGCGGATAGATCGTCAAGGTTTCACCGGCGTCCGCCAGCGCCTTGGTACAGGCCAGCGTGTTCCGCCCGTTGATGTTCATCGCGCAGGACCCGCAAACGCCTTCGCGGCAGGAGCGGCGAAACACCAGCGTGCTGTCGATCTCGTTCTTTATCTGGATCAGCACGTCCAGCACCATCGGTCCGCACTTTTCCCGGTCCAGGCGAAATACGTCGATCCGGGGGTTCCCGCCTTGATCGGGATCCCAACGATAGACCTCGACGGTCTGCAAGACTTTCGCCCCGGACGGAGCCGGGTGCTCCTTGCCGGGCCGAATGCGGGAATGTTCAGGTAGACGGAACTCAGCCATAGCGGACCTTCAGACACGCGTCAGCGATGCATAGCGATTCGGCCGTTAGGTTATCACGAAACCATCAGCCGAATATGCCGCCCGCGGTCTGCTTCGCGGGATGCAGTATTTCCTCCAGTTCCGCCCTCGGTATGTCCGTCATTTCGGCGGCCACATCGAGAATCGGCCGGCCGGTCCGGTAGGCCGCCTTGGCGATCTCCGCCGCCTTCAAATAGCCGATCAGCGGATTCAACGCCGTCACCAGGATCGGATTCAATGCCAGCGCCTGATTCAGCTTGTCCTCACGGACGCGAAAATCGGCGATCGCCCGGTCGGCGAGCAATCGAGCGACGTTGGACAGCAAGCCGACGCTCTCCAGCAGATTGTGTGCGATCAGCGGCAACATCACGTTTAGCTGAAAGGAACCCGACTGTCCGGCGATCGTGATGGCGGCATCATGACCGATGACCTGGGCCGCGACCATGCAGGCCGCCTCCGGAATCACCGGATTGACCTTGCCGGGCATGATCGAACTGCCGGGCTGCAGAGCCGGCAGTTCGATCTCGCCGAGACCGGCGAGAGGCCCCGAGTTCATCCAGCGCAAGTCATTGGCGATCTTCAGGATTCCGACCGCAATCGTCTTCAGTTGACCGGAAAGTTCCACGGCGGCGTCCTGGGCACTCAAGCTCTCGAAAAACGAGGAACTCGGCTGAAACGGCAAGCCGGTGGAATCCGCCAGCGCCTCGGCCATCCGCGCGGCGAATTCCGGGTGCGCGTTGATCCCGGTGCCCACGGCGGTGCCGCCCTGGGCCAGCCGGTAGACACGGGGCAGTGCGGCGCGCAGCCGGGCGACTCCGTTCTCCATCTGCAGTGCCCAAGCATCCAGCTCCTGCTGCATGCGGATCGGCATCGCATCCATCAGATGCGTTCGACCGGTCTTGACCACGTGCGCCAGCGACTGCCCCTTGTAGCGGATCGTCGCGGCGAGGTGTTCCAGCGCCGGGATGAGCTGCTCGTGGACCGCGAGCGCCGCGCCGACATGGAGCGCGGTCGGAATCACGTCGTTGCTGCTCTGGCTCATGTTCACGTGATCGTTGGCGCTGACCGTCCGACCCGATTGTCGCGTGGCCAGCGTCGCGATGACCTCGTTGACATTCATGTTGGTGCTGGTACCGGACCCGGTCTGGAACACATCCACCGGAAACTGATCCCGATGACGGCCTGTCATCACGTCCCGCGCGGCCTCGCGAATGGCTGCGGCGATTTCCGGTTCCATCAGTCCAAGATCGCGATTGATCCCGGCTGCGCAGTACTTGATCAGTGCGACCGCATTGATGAATCGGGCCGGCAGCGCGATACCGCTGATCGGAAAATTGTCGATGGCTCGCTGCGTTTGTGCCGCGTACAAGGCATCCGCCGGCACCCGCAGTTCGCCCATGCTGTCTCGTTCGATGCGATAGTTCTCGGTCATGTTCAGTTCGTCGATTGCTGAAGTGCGGATCTCCCGGCATCCCTTCGCTGCGAACGCGACGTCAGCAGACGCTCGACGTCGCTCGCATCGAAAGGCCAGTGAAGTTCGACCCCGTCGGACTCATCCCGCAGCACCGGAATCTGCTGCCCGTAGCGGTCGAGCAATGCGGCGTCATCGGCAATCTCGACAACCCGCCAGGCGACCCACTCGGACGCAGCGGCCGCAACCAGGGAGGCTGCCAGTTCACACAAATGGCACCCCTGCGTGCCGAACAGGGACAAGCGGATCACTGCACCGCCGGTGTTGGAACCGATCACGGCTCGTAGGCCAGATGGGGCGACAGCCAGCGCTCGACCACCGCCACCGAGCATCCCTTGCGCCGAGCGTAGTCCGCGATCTGATCCTGCCCCAGTTTGCCCACGTTGAAGTATTTCGCGACCGGGTGTGAGAAATACCACCCGCTGACCGACGATGCCGGCATCATCGCGAAGCTCTCGGTCAGCCGGATGTCGCATCGCTGCTCGGCTCCGAGCAACTCGAACAGGGTCGCCTTCTCGGTGTGATCCGGGCAGGCGGGATAGCCGGGCGCCGGCCGAATGCCGCGGTAGGCTTCCGCGATCAACTCTTCGTTGGCCAGATGCTCATCCCGCGCATAACACCAGAACTCGCGGCGCACCCGCTGGTGCATCAGTTCAGCAAAGGCTTCCGCGAGTCGGTCGGCCAGAGCCTTTAGCATGATGCTGCGATAGTCGTCGTGCTGCCGGGCGAAATCCTCGAGCCGAACCTCGATGTCATGGCCGGCGGTGACTGCGAATCCCCCGACGTAATCCGGAATCCCGCTGTCGACCGGCGCGATCAGATCGGCCAGACAGTAGTTCGGCTGACCCGGCGGCTTGACGTGTTGCTGCCTCAGTTGATGCAACACGGCGAGTCGCTCGGTCCTGGAGTCGTCGGTATACAGGACGATGTCGTCACCGTCGGCATTGGCCGGAAAAAAGCCGATCACGCCGCACGCCCTGAGCCATTCCTGCTCGACCAGAGTGCCCAGCATGTCCTGCGCATCGCGGAACAGTGTGCGGGCATGCTCGCCGACGACCTCATCATCCAGGATCTTCGGATAACTCCCGGCCAATTCCCAGGTCTGGAAGAACGGCGACCAGTCGATGTAAGGCGCTATCGCGGCCAACGGGTAGTGTTGGAAAACCTGCACGCCGAGGAAGTTCGGCCGCGGCGGAGCATAGTGTGCCCAATCGCCGTGCAACGGATTGCGTCGCGCCTCCGCGATCGTCAGCATCGGCTTTTGCGCCTGTCGCCCGCCGTGGCGCACCCGCACTTCGGCGTATTCCCGACGAATCTTCTCGACGTACTCGTCGCGCCAATCCTGACTCAGCAGGTTCGCTGCGACGCCCACCGCACGCGACGCATCGGTGACATAGATGGTCGGTCCGCTCGAATAATTCGGCTCGATCTTGACTGCGGTATGTGCACGGGAAGTCGTCGCCCCGCCGATCATCAACGGTGTGGTGAAGCCCAGGCGCTCGAGCTCTTTGGCGACGTGGACCATTTCGTCCAGCGACGGCGTGATCAAGCCGCTCAGCCCGATGATGTCGACCTGCTGCTCCTTGGCCGCCTGCAGGATCTTCTCGCACGGCACCATTACGCCGAGGTCGATCACCTCGTAGCCGTTGCATTGCAGCACCACGCCGACGATGTTCTTTCCGATGTCGTGTACGTCGCCCTTGACCGTAGCCATCAGGATCCTGCCATTGGCGCCCGCGATCTCGCCACCTCGCTCCTTTTCGGCGTCCATGAACGGCATCAGGTAGGCCACGGCCTTCTTCATCACTCGCGCCGACTTGACCACCTGGGGAAGAAACATCTTGCCGGCCCCGAACAGGTCACCGACCACGTTCATGCCATCCATCAGCGGACCTTCGATCACATGCAGTGGTCGCTCGGCCTCGAGGCGCGCGGCTTCGGTGTCCTGCTCGATGAATTCATCGATCCCTTTCACCAGCGCATGCTCCAGCCGCTTGTTCACCGGCCAGGAACGCCACGCCAGGTCCTCCTTTTTCTCGGTCGGACCGCCTTCGCCGCGGTACTTCTCGGCGATCGCCAGCAGGCGCTCGGTCGCATCCTCGCGGCGCGCAAGAATGACGTCTTCGACTCGCTCCCTCAGCTCGTCCGGAATGTCCTCGTAGATCGCAAGCTGGCCGGCGTTCACGATTCCCATGTCCATGCCGGCCCGGATCGCGTGGTACAGGAACACGGCATGAATGGCTTCTCTGACCGGATTGTTGCCGCGGAAAGAGAAGGAGACGTTCGAGACTCCGCCGGAGACCAGGGCATGCGGCAGCGTCGCCTTGATCTTCGCGACGGCTTCGATGAAATCCAGTCCATAGCGGTTGTGCTCTTCGATACCGGTCGCCACCGCAAAGATGTTCGGATCGAAGATGATGTCCTCGGCGGGAAAGCCCGCCTGCTCGGTCAACAACCGATACGCCCGGGTACAGATTTCCACCTTACGTTCCAGCGTGTCGGCCTGACCGGCTTCATCGAAGGCCATCACGATCACGGCGGCCCCGTAACGGCGAACCCGTTTGGCGTGCTCCAGAAACGCCGCCTCACCTTCCTTCAGCGAGATGGAATTCACCACACCTTTTCCCTGGATGCATTTCAGACCGGCCTCCAGCACTTCCCATTTGGAGGAGTCGAGCATGATCGGCACGCGGGAGATATCCGGCTCACTGGCGATCAGGTTCAGGAATCGCACCATCGCCGCCTTCGAGTCCAGCATCCCCTCGTCCATGTTGATGTCGATCAGTTGGGCGCCGTTCTCCACCTGCTGGCGGGCGACATCCAGCGCGGCGTCGAAGCGCCATTCCACCACCAGGCGCCGAAACGCCGCCGAACCGGTAATGTTGGTACGTTCGCCGACATTCACGAACAAGTTGTCGGGACCGATGTTCATCGGCTCCAGGCCGGACAGGCGACACTGTGGTGCGATTTGCGGTATCCGGCGCGGCGGGAAATTCTGCACGGCGTCGTGAATCGCCCGGATGTGGCGCGGCGTGGTGCCGCAACAGCCGCCGATGATGTTCAGAAACCCCTGCTCAGCCCAGTCCGCGATCTCCTTCGCCATGCTCTCCGGCGAATCGTCGTACTCCCCGAACTCGTTCGGCAATCCCGCATTGGGATGGGCCGAGACGTGAGTGTCGGCGATCCGCGACAGCTCTTCGACGAACGGCCGGAGCTGCTGCGCGCCCAGAGCGCAATTCAGGCCGATCGAAATCGGCCGGGCGTGGCGCAGCGAATTCCAGAAGGCTTCCGCGGTCTGGCCGGACAACGTGCGCCCCGAGGCGTCGGTGATGGTGCCGGAGATCATCACCGGCAAACGGAAACCACCGTCGTCGAAAAGGCGTTCGACCGCGAAGATCGCCGCCTTGGCGTTCAGGGTATCGAACACCGTTTCGATCAGTAGGGCATCGACCCCACCTTCGACCAGTGCCTCCGCCGCCTCCAGATAGGCGTCCACCAGTTCATCGAACTTGACGTTGCGGAAGCCGGGATCGTTGACATCCGGCGATATCGACGCGGTGCGATTGGTGGGACCGATTACACCGGCGACGAAGCGCGGGCGATCGGGGGTTTCCGCGGTCATCACATCGGCCGCCGCGCGGGCCAGCCGTGCCCCTTCCCGATTGATCTCGCGAGCCAGATCCTCCATGCCGTAATCGGCCATACTGATCCGGTTGGCATTGAAGGTGTTGGTCTCCAGGATATCGGCCCCCGCTTCCAGATAAGCGGCATGAATCGCCCGGATGATCTCCGGCCGGGTCAGCGACAAAAGGTCGTTGTTGCCCTTCAGGTCCCTTCCCCAGTCGGCGAATCGGTCTCCCCGATAGTCCGCCTCACCCAGTTTGTAGGTCTGGATCATCGTGCCCATTGCGCCGTCCAGAAACAGGATGCGTTGTGCCAAGGCCTGACGCAGCAGTGGGATTCGGGACGGTGTATGGGTCATCGACCTGTCATGGTTGTCATTGAATGGTCCGCGGTATTCTAGGCGGGTCCGCCGGTACGTGAAAGCCGCGCCCCCAAATTCGGCGAATTCGGCGAAGCCCGAACCAGAAGTCGCCAGTTCCGCATCGGAGTTGACATTGCTCTTCCGTTCGATAGATTAGCGGGATTTAGTTCGCGGAAATCCATGATGCGTATCGAACAAGAAGCGCTGACCTTCGATGACGTCCTGCTCGTCCCGGCCCATTCGACCGTCCTGCCGCGTGACGTCAGCCTGACGACGAAGCTGACCCGCGGCATCAGTCTCAACATCCCGCTGCTGTCTGCCGCGATGGACACGGTGACCGAATCCCGACTCGCGATCATGATGGCGCAGGAAGGCGGCATCGGCATCATTCACAAGAACATGTCGGCCGAACGCCAGGCCTACGAAGTCCGCAGCGTCAAGAAATACGAAAGCGGCGTGATCAAGGAGCCGATCACGGTATCGCCCGGCGCGACCATCCGGGACGTCATGGAGTTGACCCGTGACAAGCGCATATCGGGAGTTCCGGTGGTCGACGGCGATGCGTTGGTCGGTATCGTCACCAGCCGCGATCTGCGCTTTGAAACGCGGCTGGACAGCCCGGTCACCAGCGCGATGACGCCGAAGGACAAACTGGTCACGGTGCTCGAAGGCGCCAGCAAGGAGGAAGCCATCCGGCTGCTGCACCAGCACCGGATCGAGAAGATCCTGGTCGTCGACGATGAGTTTCGGTTGCGCGGTCTGATTACGGTCAAGGACATCCAGAAGTCCCGGGACTATCCCCAGGCCTGTAAGGACGACCAGGAGCGGCTGCGCGTGGGCGCCGCGGTGGGCACCGGTGCCGGCACCGAAGAGCGGGTCGAGGCACTGATCGAGGCCGGCGTGGACGTGATCGTCGTCGATACCGCCCACGGCCATTCCCAGGGAGTGTTGGATCGCGTGCGCTGGATCAAGCGAACCTGTCCGCAAGTGCAGGTCATCGGCGGCAACATCGCTACCGGAAGAGCGGCTCACGCTCTGCTCGATGCCGGCGCCGATGCGGTCAAGGTCGGCATCGGTCCCGGCTCGATCTGCACCACACGCATCGTCGCGGGGGTCGGAATCCCCCAGATCACTGCGGTTTCCAACGTGGCCGAGGCACTGGAAGGTTCCGGCGTGCCGCTGATCGCAGACGGCGGCATCCGCTACTCTGGAGACGTGGCCAAGGCCCTCGCCGCGGGCGCCCATGCGGTGATGATTGGCAGTCTTTTCGCCGGCACCGAGGAGGCGCCGGGCGAAGTCGAACTGTATCAGGGGCGATCGTACAAGTCCTACCGCGGGATGGGTTCGCTCGGCGCGATGGCACAGCAGCAGGGGTCCAGTGACCGTTATTTCCAGGACACCACGGACGTCGAAAAGCTCGTTCCGGAAGGCATCGAGGGCCGGGTGCCATACAAGGGAAGCCTGGTTGCGATCGTTCACCAACTGCTGGGCGGCGTCCGGGGAGCGATGGGCTATACCGGTTGCCAGAGCATCGAGGAGATGCGCAGCAAGGCGAGCTTCGTCCGGATCACGACTGCCGGAATGCGTGAAAGCCACGTCCATGATGTGGCGATCACCAAGGAAGCACCGAACTATCGGCTGGATTGAATCCGGTCGATGCCGCTGCTTCGCGACGTCCGGACGGCAGGGACTTCCGGTACACGCCGCGGCTCGGTTGCCCACGCTCCATTCGAGCATCCTAGCCGCCGGGCCGTTGCCCCGGCGCCGCCACCCCGCTGATGCACCGCCATGCTGGACATTCATCAACAAAAAATCCTGATCCTGGACTTCGGTTCGCAATACACGCAGCTGATCGCAAGGCGCATTCGCGAAATCGGGGTCTACTGCGAGATCCACAGCCATAGCTGCGATGACGAGACGATCCGCGCGTTCGGACCGCGCGGCATCGTCCTGTCAGGCGGACCCGAAACCGTCACCGCGTCGGAGACGCCGCGTGCGGCCGAAGCGGTGTTCACCCTCGGCGCTCCGGTTCTGGGTATTTGTTACGGCATGCAAACCATGGCCGAACAGCTCGGCGGCAGAGTCGAAGCGGCCGAACACCGGGAATTCGGTTACGCCCAGGTGCGCGCGCGCGGACACTCCCGGCTGCTGCGTGACATCGAGGATCACGCGAGCCGCGAGGGCTACGGCCTGCTCGATGTCTGGATGAGCCACGGCGACCGCGTCGTGGCGCTACCGAACGGCTTCACGCTGATCGCCAGCACCGACACCGCGCCGATCGCCGGCATGGCTGACGAGCGGCGCGCGCTCTACGGGTTGCAGTTCCATCCGGAAGTCACCCATACCCGGCAAGGCCAGCGCATCCTGGAACGCTTCGTCCGCGACATCTGCGGTTGCGATGCACTGTGGGTTCCGCGCAACATCATTGCCGACAGCATCGGCAGCGTCCGCGAACAGGCCGGCGACGACCATGTGATCCTGGGGTTGTCCGGCGGTGTCGACTCGTCCGTGGTCGCCGCGTTGCTGCACAAGGCCATCGGGGACAAGCTGGAGTGCGTGTTCGTCGATACCGGCCTGCTGCGGCAGGGTGAAGGTGATCAAGTGATGGCGACCTTCGCCGAGCACATGGGCGTGCGGGTCACCCGTGTCGACGCCGAGGCGCAGTTCATGGCGGCGCTGAAAGGCGTGGTGGATCCCGAGCAGAAACGAAAAATCATCGGCAGCCTGTTCGTCGAGATCTTCGAAGCGGAGGCCGCCAAACATACCGATGCCCGCTGGCTGGCACAGGGCACCATCTATCCCGACGTGATCGAATCGGCCGGCACGAAATCAGGCAGCGCACACGTGATCAAGTCGCATCACAACGTCGGCGGCTTGCCGGAGTGGATGAGCCTGAAGCTGATCGAGCCGCTCCGCGAACTGTTCAAGGATGAGGTGCGACAAATCGGCCTGGAACTGGGCCTGCCTTCGGAAATGGTATTCCGCCATCCGTTCCCGGGCCCCGGGCTCGGCGTCCGGATTCTGGGCGAGGTCCGCAAGGAATACGCGGACCTGTTGCGCCGGGCTGACGCGATTTTCATCGAGGAACTCTATCGGCACGATCTGTACAACAAGGTCAGTCAGGCATTCGCGGTGTTCATCCCGGTCAAGTCGGTCGCGGTCATGGGCGACGGCCGCCGCTATGACTACGTGATCGCGCTGCGTGCGGTCGAAACGGTCGATTTCATGACCGCGCGCTGGGCTCATCTGCCGTACGAGTTTCTCGATTTGGTATCCCGGCGGATCATCAACGAGGTCCCGGGCATCTCGCGCGTGACCTATGACATCTCCGGCAAGCCGCCCGCAACGATCGAATGGGAGTAAACGCGGACGAGCCGCGAACCGCCGCTCAGTCGGATCAGGACTGGATGCGGCGGGCGTTAGCCCTGGCCCGCCGCGCTGAATCGCTCGGCGAGGTCCCGATCGGCGCGCTGATCGTGCAGGACGGAGTGCTGATCGCCGAAGGATGGAACGCACCGATCACCGACTGCGACCCTACCGCCCACGCGGAGATCGTCGCGTTACGCCGGGCAGGACGAGCGCTCGGCAACTACCGGCTGGTCGGCTGCACGCTGTACGTGACGCTCGAACCTTGTGTGATGTGTCTCGGAGCGATGGTCCATGCCCGCATCGGGCAATTGGTGTTCGGCGCCTTCGATCCACAGCGTGGTGCCGTGTGCAGCAGGATTCCGCTGGCCGATGCCGATTTCTTCAACCACCGGTTGCCCTATCGGGGCGGCATTCTGGCGGAAGATTGCAGCGAACTGCTGCGGAATTTTTTTCTGCGTCGGCGCGGACGCGGCGCGGCGCCGACCGATGTCGATCGCACGACCGCGAGCAGTTGACCCACCGGCGCCGGAAGCGTGTTATACTTCACGGCCAACCGGAGAGGTACCGAAGCGGTCATAACGGCGCCGACTCGAAATCGGATGGGGGTAGAAATATCCCACAAGGGTTCGAATCCCTTCCTCTCCGCCAGCTTTGTCACTGCCACACGAGCCGCGTCAAGCGCCTCTTGACGCCGCTGTTTCCGACAACGGCTGGGAACGTCGAAGCGTCGTCAGACGTGGGCCGCGAGCGCGATACTGTAGCGTCCTTCGGCACTGCCCTGCCCCCTCGATTACCGTACCCCGTGAAGGAACGAACCGCATCGATGCCCGCCCCTCATTTCATCGCCCACAACATTCGCCTGAGCGACGGCAGCACCACCATCGCGGGGAGCGACGTGACAATCGACCAGAATCCGGTCTTCACTTCGACGAGAACACTCCTCGACCTGATATTCCCGGCGAACCGTTCCAGCGTCAGACTGGTCGATCTGGGGTGTCTTGAGGGCGGATATGCCGTGCAGTTCGCCCGCTTGGGTTTCGATTGCACCGGTTTGGAAGTCCGGGATTCGAATATCGCCGCGTGCCGATACGTGAAGGAACAAGTGGGGCTGGACAATCTGACCTTCGTGCAGGACAACGTTTGGAACCTGGCCCGTCACGGCCCGTTCGACGTCGTCTTCTGTAACGGGTTGTACTACCACGTGGAACACCCCGTCGCATTGATGGAACTGCTGGCGTCACAAACCCGGACCTTGCTGATACTCAACACCCACTTCGCGACCGAGGTGCGTAACGAGCGGCACAATCTGAGTGACATCGACATCAACGAAGGCGTCGCCGGTCGCTGGTACATGGAGTTCGGCGACGACCAATCCTTCGGGCAACGGGAAATCCACCGCGAATCTTCGTGGGACAACCGGCGTTCGTTCTGGCTGATGAAGGAGGAGTTGCTGCACGCGATGAAGCGCTTCGGCTTCGACCTGGTGTTCGAGCAGTTCGACCAGTTGGCCCCCAGGATCGCCGAACAGATGCGCTCAGGCGGCTACCGCGTCCATGACCGCGGGCAATTCATCGGCATCAAGACCGGCGGTATCCAAAACACAAGCTTTGCTCAAACGGGTATCGGTTGAAAACCGGCATGGTGCCTTGATCACCCGAAGAGCGGCACCTCGCGCGACATGGCACGGCCCGGAGGGCTTTACGCAATAGTGCATTCGGCCGCAGCCAAATAGTGGAAAGAGCCTTGAATGGCGGCCAGATCGGATGGCGACAGGAATAGTCTCGACGATCCCAGTTAAGCCTGAACCTGGCCGTAGCCAATCTCGAACCCTTTATTGGTCGCATCGAGAATGCCTTGTAGCGTAGCCCGTGGACTGGTGGTATCGATGGGTTTCAACGGGTGCTCGTTTTCTGCCAGCCCTCGATCCGCTGCAATTCCATTGCCGCAACAGGCCAGCCACAACACGGTGAGCAAAGATCTCGAAACGAATAAGCAATAGGCGGGTCGGATCATTGCGGTTCGTCTGCTGGGATAGCGCCGGTGACTACCGTCAACGCAGCGGTATCGTCAAAGCCGGGACAACCGACTTGGCCGCACCGACCTGCAGGCGAAACAACTGGGTCAGCAGCATAGAGGGTCGATTTCGACTCAAGGTCGTTGTCGGCGATGTAGCACCAGTGACCGCGGTACGGTATGGCCAGAAAGGCCAGGTCCGGCGGGTCTTCGCTGTACCGGATGTGCAGCGGCTTACCACCGAGCGTCTGTCCCCAATCGAACTCGGTACCGCGCCGGTCGTGGGTGACGGTCACGAGTCCCGCGTCCTTGTGGGCGCGCGGCGTATCGACATGGTGTGACAACAATCGGCCCACGCGTTGGGGCAACGTCACTGGGACAAAGCAACTCGGCGTCAGCGGCAGACACACGACCGGCCTCACCGAGTCGGTTCGCAGGCCGCCCGCGAAGGCGCTGTGACCGTAGCCGAGTTGGCAAAAGCCGACAATCGCCGTCGGATCGGTGCCTGCGGTCGCACATGCAGGCGAGCAACCGCCGATCATCAACAGCACCCGAAGACCGGGCATGCGCATCAACGACCGACGCCATCAGCGGCTGCCCTGATCCGTTGCGAAAAGTCCGGAGACCGGTCGGCCGCACGCGCCGCCGAATTGATGTGCGCCCGACGCTTCAGTTCTTCGAACGGCACGCTCTGGTCGAGCCGTCCCATCTGATAGGCGTATTCCGGCGCGTAGCCGCTCAACAGGACTTTCCACGAGTAAGGCAGATGGCCGGGATTCACCGCCGCATGGGTCAGAATCATCGTCGTGCAGTTGGTCGTCAGCGTGTTATAAAAACGCGGGTGCTCCCTCAGTTCGTTGATGTCGCGCAGGTAATCGAGAAACACGCGGCGGCCGTTCTCGATCGGTCCGATGATGCGGTACAGGTAGACGTCTTCCGGCGGGTCCTTGCGGTAGCTGGTGCGCACCCGGATCACATCACGTTCATCGGCGACGATATAGACCAGTTCGTACTGCCGAAAGAAACCGGGCAACGTTGCATAAGGTCTGGTGCGGTCCTTGCGCGCTTCGATCGACACGGCCAGGTGATCAGC
>CAZXXC010000068.1:0-21860 GCA_964644665.1 uncultured Methylococcaceae bacterium | reverse complement strand
GACCGGCCACTCGATGGTGCCGAGGGGCAGCGTGAATGCGACCGGAGTAACGTTCCAGATCGTGGCGGATCGCGAAACGACGGGTCGATGCGGTGCGGCTTCGGGTCGACCTCCTTGTGTTCCGACGACCGACCGGTCCCGGTTTTCCTGAGTCTCCGGCTTACCGCGCCTTCCTGCCGGTTCCGCCGCCGCTCTTCGGCGCCGCTTTGCCGGCAGCCTGCGGTTTCAGGAAATCGTCCGGGGACCTGTCCAGATTGCCGAAGCTGTAAGCCGGCAACGTGAAAGTCCAGCCGATCAGACGCGGCTTCAGGCTGGCCAGTTCCGATTCCAGCGCCGCCAGACGCTGTTCGCGATCCTTGGCGGGGTCACCGACCGCGAGCGGCGGTGCCGCCGATGTCGCCGCATCGCTGCCTGCATTCTTCGCCTGGGTCTGCTCGTATTCGGCTTTCGCTTTGGCCTGCTCGGACCGGATCTGCGCTTCGGCGAGTGCGGGGTCGACCGATGTCTGGATACGGGCGAGGTGCTTCTCGCCCTTCTTCCATGCGGTGATATCCACGATCAAGCCGTCGAACGTCGTGAATCGGGCTCGGTAAGTCTCGGCCTCTCCCGGCGGCGCGGCATCGCCGGCCGGCTGGACATCCTCGAACCGCAGACCGGACAGCAATGAGCCGAGACTGTTCGCGGCGAAATCCGAACTCATTTCCCGGCCTTTCGGGATATCGGCCAGTTTGAAGTTGGCATCTCCGGCCTGTTTGAACACGCGCAGCGCTTTCCCGTCGGGCCGACGAAGCGCGACTTCCTTGATGCGGGTCGCCGGGATGTCGGTCAGCGTCGTGTCGAGCCAGTTTCTCGGTTCCCGTGCCGGCGACAGGCTTGCTCCGGTCAACCAGCTCTGTTGCTCGCCGGGGCGCCGGACGAAGGTGCCGTCACCGCGGGTGTTGCTCTTGCCGATGATCAATTGCAAAGGCTTGCCTAGCCCATCCAGAGTCACCAGAACGCCTTTGGCATCCGCCTTGGCGATGTCCTCGACGCCGAGTTCGGCGTAACGCGCTTCGTTGGCAGTCTTCTGTTCCAGCAGCCGGGCGTCGGCGAGTTTCAACAGCAAGCCTCTGATTTCGCCGAGATTCGCCGGATAGCCGCCCTTCTGCCCGACGGTCCATCCCTGGCCGTTATTTTCCACCGTCGCCAGAACGGCGTTGCCGGCACCGGTGATCGTGACCGACCTGACGTCATTGACGTGATCACGCAGTTCGGGCAGTGCGTAAGCGGTCCTTGCGGACGGCTCGAGGACGGGTTTACGCGATGCGGTGATCGCGATCGCGGCCAAGATCGCCAGTACCGCGGCGGTTCCCAGCCCGGCCACCGTCTTGGTATTCATGTGATTCATCTCGGCAACTCCTCAAACGGCGGGGCGACGCGACTTCCACCCGACATAGCCGAGCGCGCCCAGCGTCAGCAGGATCGGGACCAGCCCGATGTTCAGAAATTTGAGCCATGAGCCCAGCGCCTCGATGTCGGCGTCGAGCTGGCGCCGGACCTCGCGCAGTTCCTTGCGAATTTCCAGCTTTCTGTTCAGGAACTTCTCCAGCTCGCTCTTCTGCTCGGCGCTGAGCACCTGCGCCTGATCCTGGCTCTTGCCGCTTTGCAGTTCGTTGAGCTTGCGTTCGGTTTCGGTGAGTTCCTGCTGCAATTCCTGCTCCTTGATGCGGAATCGGTCGTCGGCCGCGCGCTTCAGCGCTTCGACGGTCGTGAACGGCCGCTGTGAGGTCGCGCGCCCGCGGATCGAGATCAGATCCGAGGAACCGCTCAGCAAGTCGACCGCGTTGATGAATAAATCACCGTTGTTGGCGAACGCATTCATCATGGTCTGGCCGAAGAAATTCTGCACCCTGACCCAGAGCCGGTCGGTGAGGATATCGGTGTCCGCGACCAGCAAAATTTGTCCGTTTTCTCTGGATTCGGCCAGATGGCCTTCGCCCTTTCGATCGGGAAACGCCGTGTTGAATTTTCCCTCGATCCGGCCGGCGATCGTGAGGCGCTCACCGCCCGGCGCATAGCCCTGGAACAGCGACGCGGGATCCGGCAGGAATTTGACCCGCTCGTTCGGCACGACCATGGCCTGGGTGCTGGACTGGATCAACGCGGTCAGGGTCGCGCGACTGTCCTTGGCCAACTTGAAGGAGCCGACGCTGGCCATGTTGATCGCCTCCAGATTGGCGGTGATCACATCGTCACGCGGCAGATCTTCGCGGCCGAATCCGAGGATTGCCGGGTGCCGCACCGGCGGACCGCCCGGCGACGAGCCGACTTGCAGCGCATGGACGCGGTCCAGCACGACCTTGTCCGGTGCATACTCGACGCCCCAGGCTTTGAACAGTTCCGGAAGGTTCGAGGACTTGTCGGCGAACATCGCCGCCTGCGGGTTGCCCATTTCGGCGCCGGCCTGATCCAGTTCGGCATGGGGATCGACGAACACCAGCAGATGACCGCCGCGCAGCACGAATTGATCGATCGCGTACTGCGCGTCGGCGCTGAGCTGCTTGGGGTGTACCAGCACGACTTCGGTGATGTCCGGGTCGATCGATTTCAGCGAGCCGCCGTCCAGCGTGCGGACATCGAACAATTGCGACAGTTCCTGGTAGACCGCCCAGGGTTCCCGCATCTGGCGGGTGGCCGGATCGAATCCGGATGCCATCGGCAGGCCCGACAGCAGACCGACGGCCGGCTTCTTGGCGGTGGCCAGGTCGTGAATCAGCTTGGCGATGTCGTATTCCAGCAGCGACTCCTTGCCGGGATCGAAGAACGGGATCACCGCCTGTCCGTCGGTCGCATTGGTGCCGACCAGTCCGAGGAAGATTTTTTCCCCGGCCGGCCCGAGCGGAATGCCCTGAATGCCTGCCGCGGCGGCACGGTCTTCCGCCTCGGAGTACGGCAGCGGGTCGATCACCTCCAACTGCAGCCTGCCTTTGGCGCGGGCCGCCATCTCCTCGAGCAGTTCCCGGATCCGGTCGGAATAGATCCGGAGACTGCGGACGTCGGCGCGGCTGCTGTCCGACGTCGCCTTGTCGGAAAAATACAGGGTCAGCCGGACCGGCTCGTCCAGTTTGTTCAGGATGTTGTCGGTGCCGTCCGACAAGGTGTACAGCCGGTTCTCGGTGAGGTCCAGGCGGATGCCGCGAAACAGCAGATTGTTCAGCAGCACCACCGCCACGAACAGCACGGCGAGCAGCGCCAGTGCGCTGCCGGAAAGAGTCTTTCGGTTCAGAGTCACGGGGTTCCCTCCTCAGTCGGCTTTCTTCAGGTCGATCACGACGGCGTTGGCGTAAAGCCAGAAGCCGATGGTCAGCGCGAAATAGATCAGATCCCGAAGATCGATCACCCCTTTCGAGATCGCGGCGAAGTGGGTCAGGAAGCTGAGGCCGGAGATCGCATCGACCACGGCCTGCGGCGCAAACGCCCGGAAGAAGTCGAGCACCAGCGGGTAACCCGCCAGCAGGAACAGGAAGCACACCACCACCGTGATGATGAACGCGATCACCTGATTGCGTGTGGCCGCGGAGATGCAGGCACCGATCGCCAGGAAGGCGCCGGCCATCAGCAGGCTGCCCAGATAGCTGGTAAAGATCACGCCGTTGTCGGGATCGCCCAGATAGTTCACGGTGAGCCAGATCGGGAAGGTCAGAATCAGCGCGATCGCGATGAATGCCCAGGCAGCCAGGAATTTGCCGAGCACCGCCTGCCACATGGTGATCGGCAGGGTCAGCAGCAGCTCGATGGTTCCGGTTTTCCGCTCCTCCGCCCATAACCGCATCGCGACGGCCGGGACCAGAAACAGATAAAGCCAGGGATGAAACGAGAAGAACGGTTCCAGGTCGGCCTGTCCGCGCTCGTAGAAGCCGCCGATGTAAAACGTGAACGAACCCGCCAGCAGCAGGAAGATCACGATGAAGACGTAGGCGACCGGTGTCGTGAAATAGCTGCGCAACTCGCGACGAAACAGGATCAGGGTCGGGTTCATGCACGGACCTCCTTGACATGCGGCTCGGTGATGGCCCGGAACACCTCGTCCAGGCGGCCGGCCTCGAGTTGCAGTTCGCTGACCGTGATGCCCTGGGTTCGGAGCGACTCGCTGATCGCCGGGAAAATGGCCTTGCCCGGCCGCGGAAAGGCGGTGATGCGCTGGTCCTGGGGATCGATCTCGATCGAGGCGATGTCGGTGATGCGCGACAGCGCGTCCTTGGCCGCCGCGGTGTCGGTGGCCGTCATCGACACCGCTCGATGATAGCGGGAACGCGCCTCCAGTTCGGCCGGCGACGCATCGGCCAGCAGCTTGCCGGCGGCGATGATGATCGCCCGGTTGCACACCGCATGGACCTCTTCCAGGATATGGGTGGAGATCACGATGATCTTGTCGCGGGCCATCGCGTTGATCAGGCTCCTGACTTCGTGTTTCTGGTTCGGATCGAGACCGTCGGTCGGCTCGTCCAGAATCAGCGCGGGCGGATCGTGCAGGATCGCCTGGGCCAGCCCGACGCGGCGTTTGAACCCTTTGGACAGCGTCTCGATCGGCTGCCGCAGCACGCTTTCGAGATGAAGCCGCGCGATCACGTCATCCAGTCGCCGCCGCCGGTGCTCGCCGGTCAGGCCGCGGAGATCGGCGACGAAGTCGAGAAACGTGCGGGGCGACATCTCGCCGTAACTGGGAGCGCCTTCCGGCAGGTAGCCGAGGGCGCGTTTCGCCGCGATCGGGTCGTTTTCGACGTCATGACCGCATACCGAGACGCGGCCTGCGGTCGGGGCCAGGAAACCCGCCACCATCTTCATGGTGGTCGACTTCCCGGCGCCGTTGGGGCCCAGGAAGCCGAGTACCTGGCCGGGTTCGGCGGTAAACGAAATCTGGTCGACCGCGGTGAAATTTCCGTAGAGCTTGGTTAGTCGTGATGTTTCGATCATCCTCAATCACCTGAAAAGTCCTTGCCGGTTTCGCGCGCATCGAGGCCGGGAGTTTCCGATCGCAGCGTGGCGTCGCTGCCCGATCAGGGCGGATGCCGCGGGAAAAGGCGGATCGGAACCGGTGCGTCGCTACAGACGGCGCAAAAGGATAAAAAATTCAGCCGCGGTTTTCAAAGTGCGTCCCGGTCGGTCGAGCGGCGGATCGCGGTCGGCCGGGCGCCGGGATGAGCCGGTGCGAAGCGGGGCGTTCCCATGCGTGCCGCTTCCGGCCGGCCTGGAGACGAAGTGCTCGCCGATTCGTCTCACTCGATGACTTCACTGCGATATCGGGAAATTTTCAGCGTGTCGGACCAATAGTCCGCCGGCAGACCGGCCTTCATCTTCAAATGACGGAGGAACTGGCGCGGCTCGGTCAAGGTGTCCCAGACCGACGGCAGGAAGGTGCCGCGCCGTTGACCTTCCTGCAGGATCAAACCGTCCACGCCGGGCCGCAGTTGCTGCAACAGTTCCTCCTCGGAGTCGAAGCACATCGCTTCCGCTGGGGTCAACAGCGACAAATGGATCTGCAATCGGTCCGCTTCCCGGGCGTCCACCGGCGGAAATCGGGGGTCACGGAAAGCGGCGGCATAGGCGTTGGCGGCGATATCCTCGGCCAGCGGGCGGATTGCTTCCAGGCAGCCGATACAGCCGCGAAGCGCGCCGTCCTTTTCCAGCGTGACAAACGTCGCGCGCTTGGCCCGCAGCTCCGGCGGCAGCGCCTCCAGCGCCACCGGCAGCGGCCTGCCGGTACGCAAGCCGTGCCGGATCGAATTCCGCGCCAGTTCGAGCAGCGCAAGCCGACACTGGAACGGCAACTCGCCGTTCTGCTCAGACAACGACGTAGGCTCCGTAGCCCACCACGCTGTCTTTCGAACCGGCCGTATCCCCGGAGCTGCGAAGATCGATCGTTTCCGCATGAAGACCGCGCTTGCGGGTTTCGAGCAGCAACCCGCCGACCGGGAGCCGGCCGCAGGCATCGTGGAAGCCGATTCGCTCCGGTTGCAGCGCCTCGATCGCATCGGAAGTGGCCCGGTCCATTCGGCGCGCGGTGGCGTAGTCGTGATAATGGCTGAGGTCGGAGCTGATCACGATCACGGTTTCGTCGCCGTCCCACAACAAATCGATCACCTCGGCGACCTCCGCGGGTTCGGCATCGCCGACGACGATCGGAATCAGCGAAAACCGATCCAGCGCCTCCTGCAGGAACGGCAGGTGGACTTCCAGGCTGTGCTCCAGTGCGTGGGCCTTGTCCAGCACCTGCACGAAGGGCAGTGACAGAATGCGTTCGATCTCGTCGCGGTCCAATGGAATCTCGCCCAGCGGTGTCGCAAAGGAGTCGGCACTGCTGACGGCGAGTCCGCGGAAGCCGATGCGGTGGGAAGGACCGATCAGAACCACCCGTGTCAACGTCGAGCGGCCCGGCTGCAAGCGCCGGTACCCGCTGGCGGCGACGGGTCCGGAATAGATATAGCCGGCATGCGGCGCTATGATGGCTTTCGGTATGGGGCCGCTGCCGTCGGAGTTCTGCAGGAAGCCCTGAATCATGGCTTTCAGTTGGCGTCGGTCCGCAGGATAGAAGGTACCGGCGACGGCGGGCGGACGTACGGATGGCATCTCGACCTCCCTCTCAGTGATGAGCATGGCAATGCGATCGCTTCGCGCGGATAGAGCATTCATGCTCGGCGGTGGTCTGTCAACATTCGAAACTCTCTGCGGGTAATGTCATGGACACCATCATCGACTCGACCGAAGCTTTTCCGACACGTTACTGGCACGCGCTCGATGACGACCGCGTTCAATGCGACGTCTGTCCGCGTTACTGCAAATTGCACGAGGGCCAGCGGGGCCTCTGTTTCGTGCGGGGCAATGTCGGCGGCAAGATCGCACTGCTGTCGTACGGGCGGTCCAGCGGCTTCTGCATCGATCCGATCGAAAAGAAGCCCCTGAATCATTTCCTGCCCGGTACCCCGGTGTTTTCGTTCGGCACGGCCGGGTGCAACCTGGCGTGCAAGTTCTGCCAGAACTGGGACATCAGCAAGTCGCGGGAAATGGATTCGCTGATGGATCGCGCGAGTCCGGAGGCCATCGCCCAGACGGCCAAGACGCTGCAGTGCCGCAGTGTCGCGTACACCTACAACGATCCGGTGATCTTTCACGAATACACGATCGATACCGCGCGCGCCTGCCGCGAACTGGGGATCAAGTCGGTGGCGGTATCGGCCGGTTATCAGTGTGCCGAGCCGCGCGCAGAGTTCTATCGGTACATGGATGCGGCCAACATCGATCTGAAGGCGTTCACCGAGGATTTTTATCATCGCCTTTGCGGCGGACATCTGCAGGCCGTTCTGGATACGCTGATGTACATCAAGCATGAAACTTCGGTCTGGCTGGAGATCACGACGCTGCTGATTCCCGGCGAGAACGATTCGGAGGCGGAGTTGGAATCCCTGACGCAATGGGTCGTCGCGAATCTGGGACCGGACGTGCCGCTGCATTTCTCGGCGTTCCACCCGGACTGGAAGATGCTGAACACGGCGGCCACGCCGTCCTCGACACTGATCGCCGCACGCCGTATCGCGCTGCGGAACGGCGTGCATCACGCGTATGTCGGCAACATCCACGACAAGGCGGCCGACAGCACGTACTGTCACCATTGCGGGCAGTTGCTGATCGGTCGCGACTGGTATGAGTTGTCCGAGTGGAACCTGACGCCGGAGGGTGCCTGCGAAGGCTGCGGCACTCGCTGTGCCGGCGTGTTCGAGGCGGAGCCTGGGCATTGGGGGGCGCGCCGCCAGCCGGTCAGCATGGCTCGGTCATGACGGGGATCACTCAAACGGGGCCGACCTCGGGTATCATGGCGCAGTAATCGAGGACTCCCCACCGCATGTCCCAACCCATTCGTCCGCAACGCCCGCTGGTGTCCCTTGTCGTGCCGGTCTACAACGAGCAGGACGCGGTCCCGCTATTCGTGCGTGCGATCGATGACGCGCTGGCGGGGCAGGGCATCGAACTCGAACTGTTGTTTGTCGATGACGGTTCGACCGACCAGACGCTCCCGCTGCTGGTGGAGTTGAGCGAGCGGGACGCCAGGGTTCGCGTGGTCGGGTTGTCGCGCAATTTCGGCAAGGAGGCGGCGCTGACCGCCGGTCTCGATCACGCGTCCGGGGATGTGGTGATCCCGATGGACGTCGATTTGCAGGATCCTCCTGCGCTGATTCCGAAATTTCTCGAGCGCTGGCGCGAAGGATACGATGTGGTCTACGGCTGGCGGACCAGCCGGCCCAACGACTCGATCGCCAAGCGCTGGTCCGCCGCCGGATTCTATCGGGTGTTCAACCGCGTGGCACATACCCAGATTCCGGAAAATGCCGGCGATTTTCGCCTGATCGATCGGCGGGTGGTGGATGTGATCCGGCGGTTGCCCGAGCGCAACCGGTTCATGAAGGGGCTATTCGCCTGGGTGGGGTTTCGGTCCATCGCCGTGCCCTATGAACGACCGCGCCGTGCGGCCGGAAAGACCAGCTTCAACCACTGGCGATTGTGGAATTTCGCGCTGGACGGATTGGTCAGTTTTTCGTCGCTACCGCTGCATTTGTGGACCTACGTGGGTTTCAGTGTCGCGGCGACGGCGTTTCTGTACGGCAGTTTCATCGTGCTGCGCACGTTGGTCCTCGGTATCGACGTCCCCGGTTACGCGTCGCTGATCACCATCATGCTGTTCCTCGGCGGCGTCCAGCTGGTGTCGATCGGTGTGCTCGGCGAGTACCTCAGCCGGGTCTTTACCGAGGTCAAGGGCCGTCCGGTGTACCTGGTCGACACGATTCATGGCCGGGTTGAACCCCGCGCCGAGTCGCCGGCCGACTGATCGCGCATCGCGGGCGATGGCGAAACGGAAACGCCGCCGGCGAGAGGCGACTGCGACACGTCAGCGCCCGTCGATCCGCTCCGGCGGTCGGCGCCCGTCGGTCCGTTCCGGCCGTCAGCGCGTGATGGCGGAGGCGTTGATGGCCTCCCGCTTCACGATCGTCGGCCTGGCTGCGACTGCTACGCATCTCGGTATCGTCTGGGGGCTGGTGACGGCCCGGGCGCTTCCGCCGCTGCCCGCCAACCTGGCGGCTTTCCTGTGCGCGTTCGTGGTTTCGTTCACCGGCCAGTATTTCTGGACGTTCCGGTCGACCCGCAACCACTACGCGGCTCTGTGGCGCTTCTTCGTGGTGGCCGGCTCGGCGTTCCTGCTGAACAACGTGGTACTGGTCGGGTTGCTCGATGCCGGCGTCATGCCCGAACGATGGGCGACCGTGCTCGCGGTGCTGGTGATCCCGCCGTTCACCTATCTGTTCAGCCGGATCTGGGCGTTACGGTGAATGAAGGAAGCGCCGGGCCGGGCTGCAGGCCGGCAGTCATCCCAGATCGTCGAACGGCAGTCCCAACCAGTCCGGGTTGCTGTCGCTTTTCAAGCCCATGGCCTTCTCGATCGCGCCGAGCCGGTTGCGCGTGACCGTCGTTTCATGGGCCTTCCGGACGAGGTCCAGGACATAGGCCAGTCGGGTGCCGTCGTGGCAGTCGATTCGCCCCGAGCGCATGTCGCGATAAACGGCGGCCATTTCCTTGCGGATGATTTCAACCGACACGTCGACCGCCGGCTCGTTGCCCAACTGGGCATAAAGCGATTCGACGCTTTCCTGAAAACCGGGACCGCCCTGTTCCGACCGGCGGTGCATGTCGTCCCACCAGTCGGCCATCGTCTTCTTGCTCATGCTTCCCTCCGTCTGGGTTCATTGCGAGATGCCATGATAGCCGGTCGAACCGGTTTGCGGACCCACCCGCGGATCAGCCGGCCTCCCGGGATTTCAGCAACTCCGCCACGGATCGCTCCAGCCGCTTCAACCGGGTCCACATCTCGTGCAGCCGCGGAAACGAGGCCATGTTCTTCAGGTACTGTTGTAGCGGCTGGGTCGGGCCCCCGGCGTACATGCCCGGCTGCTTGATGCTGCTGTTCACCCCGGCTCGATGCAGCAGCACGCAGTCGTCGGCGACCGTCACGTGGTCCAGCACACCGGTCTGTCCGGTGGCGATCACCCGCTTGCCGAACCGGCTCGATCCGGAGATCCCGGTATGGGCGCAGATGATGCAGTCCTCGCCGATCTCGACGTTGTGGCCGAGGTGGCAAAGCGCGTCGATGACCGCACCGGTGCGGACCACGGTGACGCCGTAGGTGGCGCGGTCGATCGTGGTGTTGGCACCGATCACCACACGGTCCTCGATGACGACCCGGCCGGTGTGCGGAATCCGGTAGTTGCGCCGCTGCTGATCCTGGGCGAATCCGAACCCCTCCGAACCGACCACGCAGCCGGGTTTCAAGGTGCAGTCGCGGCCGATCTCGCAACGGTAGCCGATTACACAGCCGGGGTGGATGACGCTGTTGGCGCCGATCGAGACCTCGTTCTCGATCACCGCATTGGCCATGATCACGACATTTTCGTCGAGACGGGACCCTGCTCCGATCACGGCTCCGGGCCCGATCTGGACGCTGTCCGGCACCTCCGCGCTGGAGTGGATCACCGCCGACGGATGGATGCGCGGCCACTGACCGTCACGCAGATCGCGATCGTCGTAAGCTTGTTTGATCAGCGCCATCGCCAGGCGCACGTTCGCCGCCGTCAGCACCGCAAGCCGGTCATCGTCGATCTCGGCTGCGATGGCATCGGTCGTGACGATCGCGGAGGGGCGTTGCTCGGTGACGAGAGGCAGATATTTCGGATGATCGACGAACACCAGATCGCCCGGCCCGCAATCTTCCACCGGCGCCGTTCCGGTCACGTTGACATCCGGTCCCAGGCGCCGGATCAGCAGTCCCTGGTCGTGGAAACGGCGAAAAATCTCGGCGATCTGGATGTTCATGGCGGTGAGTTGCTTTGCCTTGCCTTGCTGTCGACCAAGTGCACCGTGGCGGTCGGCGCCCATCGGAGCGCTTCGAATCCGGCGGCGACCGGCCGGCGCTTCATGCTCCGAAAAGGCGGTGCAGTTCGACCCCCGGATCGAGTGCCTTCATGAAAGCCTCCCCGACCAGGAACCCGTGCACGCCGTGTTGCCGCATCATTTCCACGTCGTCCGCCGCCAGAATGCCGCTTTCGGTGATCACCCGCCGTTCCGGTGGGATCATCGGCAGCAGCGCGAGCGTGGTCTCGAGCGTGGTTTCGAAGGTGCGGAGGTCGCGGTTGTTGATGCCGATCAGCGGGAGATCCAGGACCAGCGCACGCTCCAGTTCGGCGGCGTCGTGCACTTCGACCAGCACGTCGATGCCGTTGTCCCGCGCGACCGCCGTCAATTCGGCAAGCTGAGTATCATCGAGTGCGGCGACGATCAGCAGGATGCAGTCCGCTCCCAGCGAACGTGCCTCGACGATCTGGTAGGGGTCGATCGTGAAATCCTTGCGGAGCACCGGCAAGTTGCAGGCAGATCGCGCCTGCTGCAGGAACTCATCGGCGCCCTGAAAGAAATCCCGGTCGGTCAGCACCGACAGACAACTGGCGCCGTGCGCGGCGTAGCTGCGCGCGATTTCGGCCGGGCGGAAGTCCTCGCGGAGGACGCCCCGGCTCGGCGAGGCTTTCTTGATCTCGGCGATCACGGCAGGCTGTCCGTTTTCGATCCGTGATTCGATGGCCCGGACGAAACCGCGGGGTGGATCGGCCGACGCGGCTCGATCCCGGAGTTCGGCGATTGACCGGCGGGCCTTTCGTTCGGCAATCTCCTCGCGCTTGCGCGCCAGGATCCGAAGCAGGATATCGGGAGTACGGTCGTTCATGATGCGGCAAACGAACGGCTGAATTCGATCAGGGCATGGAGCTTCTGCCGCGCGGCCCGGCTGTCGATCACCGCCTCCGCCCGGCGCACGCCGGCTTCCAGCGTATCGACCAGGTTCGCCGCATAGATCGCGGCTCCGGCGTTCAGTACCACGATATCGCGTGCCGGGCCGGGGCGGCCTTCCAACACCTGGCCGATGATCGTGAGGCTCGCCGCAATGGTATCCACGGCCAGGCTCTTCAGCGGCGCTCGTTTCAGGCCGAAGTCTTCGGGGGCGACCGTGTACACCTTGATCTGTCCGTCCTTCAGCTCGGCGATCCGAGTCGGCGTGCCGATGCTGATTTCATCGAGCCCGTCTTCGGCGTGGACCACCAGCACGTGCTGGCTGCCCAGTCTTTTCAAGACCTCGGCCAGCGGCGCGACCCACTGTTCGGCGAACACGCCGATCAGCTGATTCGGTGCGCCGGCCGGGTTGGTCAAGGGGCCGAGCAGATTGAAGATCGTCCTGACGCCGAGTTCCCTGCGCGGTCCGATCGCGTACTTCATCGCGCCGTGGTGGCGCTGGGCGAACAGGAACCCGACGCCGATCTTGTCGATACACGACTTGACCTGATCGGGGGTCAGTTCCAGGTTGATCCCGGCCGCTTCCAGCACGTCGGCGCTGCCCGAGCGGCTGGACACCGAGCGGCTGCCGTGCTTGGCCACCTTGCCGCCGGCGGCGGCGACGACGAATGCCGCGGTCGTGGAGATATTGAAGGTCTTGCTGGCATCGCCGCCGGTCCCGCAGGTGTCGATCACATGGGCGCCGCGCACCGGCACCTTGATGGCCAGTTCCCTCAACACCTGCGCCGCCGCGGCCACCTCCTCGACGGTTTCGCCCTTGGCCCGCAGTGCGATCAGGAATCCCCCGATCTGGGCCGGCGTGGCGCCGCCGCTCATGATCGTCCGCATGACTTTGCGCATCTGCGGCGGCGTCAGGTCCTTCCTGTCGAGCAGGGTCTGCAAGACCAGATGCATGTCCATGGGCTCGTCTCAGTGCTCCAGGAAGTTCCGCAACAAGTCGTGGCCGTGTTCGGTCATGATGGATTCCGGATGAAACTGCACGCCTTCGATCGGCAGGGTCTTGTGGCGTATCCCCATGATTTCCTCGATTCCGCCTTCGCTGTTTTCGGTCCAGGCGGTCACGTCGAGGCAATCCGGCAGGGTTGCTTGTTCGATCACCAGCGAATGATAGCGGGTGGCCCGGAACGGGTTCGCGAGCCCTCGAAAGACACCCGAGTCGCGATGGTACACCATCGAGCATTTGCCGTGCATGATGCTGCCGGCGTGGACGATGTGACCGCCGAACGCATAGCCGATGCTCTGGTGGCCGAGGCAGACGCCCAGGATCGGATACACCCCGCCGTAACGGCGAATGGTCTCCACCGAGATGCCGGCTTCCCTCGGCGTGCCCGGGCCCGGGGAAATGACGATCTTGTCCGGTGCCAATTCTGGGACCTGCTCGACGCCGATCTGGTCGTTCCGGACCACCTCGACATCGGCGCCCAATTCGGCCAGGTACTGCACCAGGTTGTAGGTGAAGGAGTCGTAGTTGTCGATCATCAACACCCGGGTGCTCATAGGCCTTCCTCCGCTTCGAGGCCGGCTTCGACCATCGCGACCGCGCGGAAGATGGCGCGACCCTTGTTCATCGTTTCCTCCCACTCGCTGCGCGGAATCGAATCGTGCACGATTCCGGCTCCGGCCTGAATGTGCAGGTGCCGATCCTTGATCACCGCGGTACGGATGGCGATCGCGGTATCGAGATTGCCGGACCAGCCGATATAGCCGACGGCGCCGGAGTAGACCCCGCGCTTGACCGGTTCCAGTTCGGCGATGATTTCCATCGCACGGATCTTCGGTGCGCCGCTGACGGTCCCGGCCGGGAACGTGGCGGCCAGTACATCGAAGGCATTGCGGCCGGGTTTCAGATGACCCGTGACATTCGACACGATGTGCATCACATGCGAGTATCGTTCGACGATCATCTCGTCGGTCACCTGCACGCTACCGGTGTCAGCCACCCGGCCGACGTCGTTGCGGCCCAGGTCGATCAGCATCAGGTGCTCGGCCAGTTCCTTGGGGTCGGCCAGCAGTTCGGCTTCCAGCGCGGCATCTTCCTCCGGCGTCGCTCCCCGTTTGCGGGTTCCGGCGATCGGCCGGACCGTCACGGTCTCGTCTTCGACCCGGACCAGGATTTCCGGCGAGGATCCGACGACATGGAAGTCGCCGAGGTCGAGATGGTACAGGTACGGTGACGGGTTCAGGCACCGCAGCGCCCGGTACAGGTCCAGCGGCGCTGCGGTGAACGGTATCGACAGCCGCTGCGACAATACCACCTGCATCACATCGCCTTCGACGATGTATTCCTTGACTCGGCGAACCGCGTTCTCGAAGCCCTCCTGGGTGAAGCCGGAAACGAAGTCGCTCTCGGAGACCGCACGCCTGGATGCGGCAGTGACGGATTCGCGCCGCGCGTTTCCGCGCAGTGCGCGGACCAGTTCGTCCAGCCGTTGCTGTGCGTGCTGCCGGGCGTCCGGCTGAGCCGGATCGACGTGGGTCACGATCAGCAGCTTGCCGGACAGGTTGTCGAACACCAGCACGTCCTCGGAGACCATCAGCAGCATGTCCGGGGCGCCGATCGGATCGGGCTTCTCGACCGCCAGTCGGGGTTCGATCCAGTGCACGGTCTCATAACCGAAGTAGCCGACCAACCCGCCGGTGAACCGTGGTAGGCCCGCGATCTCCGGTACCCGGTACCGAGCGGCGAACGTCTCGATCCAACGCAGCGGGTTGTCCACTTCGACCTGTTCGATCAGGCGGCCGTCCCGGGTCACCCGAACGTCCGCGCCGCGGACCGTGACGATCGTGTGGCAGGGGAGGCCGATGATCGAATAGCGGCCCCATTGCTCGCCGCCATGGACCGATTCGAACAGATAGGAATAGGGCGCGTCGGCCAGCTTCAGATAGGCGCTGAGGGGGGTGTCGAGATCGGCCAGTACCTGGCGGACCACCGGGACGCGGTTATAGCCTTGTTCGGCATACCGCCGGAATTGTTCGGGCGTCATGGTCTGTGATTTCCGATAGCGGGGACAACGGCGGAAGCGGCCGGCGGTCGGTCGGCCGCTCGCGGAATCGGGGCCAGGTGGCTCCCGGAGGTCAGGTTCCGCTACGCCATCGTCCTCCGGGGGATCGCCCGTTCATAATCTCCCTGTACGCAAGCCCGATGGGATGGGATCGGCCGTTTCGCCCCGGAGGCGCGCACACCGCTCGCATCGCGCAGTTCGAAGGCCGTGACGGCATTTCGGCCGCAGGCAAGGCCGGCGGCTGCGGGGTCGCTGACAACGGACCGAAGTTCACGCGCATCGGGCGATCACCCGGGCACGGCAGGCGTCTGAAGCAGAGACACGCCGCGGCGCGCCATCCACCGGCCCGCTTTCGTCACCACCGATGATGGACGCCGGTTCGAATCTCATCCGCGGGCTTTCGCCAGCTCCTCGCGCATGGCCCTGACGATCGAGTCGTAGCGGTTCGGATCTTCCGGTTTGCCGGCGCCGAACAGCGCCGAGCCGGCCACGAACGTGTCGGCGCCGGCTGCGGCGATCTCGCGGATGTTCTTCGGGTTTACGCCGCCGTCGATCTCCAGCCGGATATTGCGACCGCTCGCAGCGATCCGTTTCTTCACTTCGCGGAGCTTGTCCAGCACGTACGGGATGAAGGACTGCCCGCCGAATCCGGGGTTGACCGACATCAGCAGGATCATGTCGAGCTTGTCCATCACGTGATCCAGGTAGTTCAGCGGTGTCGCCGGATTGAACACCAGGCCGGCCTTACAGCCGTTATCCCTGATCAGTTGCAGTGAACGGTCGATGTGCTCCGAGGCTTCCGGGTGGAAGGTGATGTAGCTGGCGCCGGCTTTGGCGAAGTCGGGGATGATCCGGTCCACCGGCTTGACCATCAGATGCACGTCGATCGGAGCGGTTACGCCGAACTTGCGCAGCGCCTCGCAGACCAGCGGTCCGATCGTCAGGTTCGGAACATAATGGTTGTCCATCACGTCGAAATGGACGATGTCCGCACCGGATTTCAGCGCGTAATCGACTTCTTCGCCGAGGCGCGCGAAATCGGCGGAGAGTATCGAAGGGGCGATCCAGAATTCGTTCATGTTCTTGTTCACTTCGTCAGAGGGAATTTCGATCGGCAACTTTAACCGATTCGGTCCGCGGTTGTCAGCTTCGGCTTTGCGCCGCAGGTCGCCCGTCGTGCGCTGCCCGGCGTCGGGCGGCGATGCGCGCCGAACGTCTCGGCGCTTATAATTTGGCGATCCGTCCCTAACGGCAGCAGCCTCGTCGTGGTGAAGCTCACCCCATTCGATCACAGCCGCGACAGTGCGGGACTCACCTACGTCTATCCGGTGCTGTCCCGCCGTGCGGGCGGCCTGTCCGTCGGCATCAACCTGAATCCCAACAATGCCTGCAACTGGCGTTGTATCTACTGCCAGGTGCCGAATCTTCGGCGCGGTACCGCGCCGGAAATCGATCTGGCGCGTCTGAGTGACGAGTTGTGCCGTTTTTTGGAGGATGTACTGCATGGGGATTTCTATCGGCGTTACGAGATCGGCGAGAACCAGCGCAGGATCCGCGACATCGCCATTTCCGGCAACGGGGAGCCGACCAGCGCGCACGCGTTTCCGGATGTCGTCGAAACCATCGGTCGCGCGGTGGACCGGTTTGCCCTGCGCGAGGATGTGAAGAAGGTCCTGATCACGAACGGCAGCCTGGTGGGGCGTCACGCAGTACAACAGGGCATCGCCCGCTGGGCGGAACTGGGCGGCGAAGTCTGGTTCAAGATCGACCGTGTGACGAGGCGCGGCCTGGCGCAGATCAATCAGGTGGAGTACCCGCCCGGGCGCTTGGCCCGCAACCTGGCGGCCGCGGCGCGCCGTTGCCCGACCTGGCTGCAGACCTGCCTGTTCGCTCTGGATGGGCGACCGCCGGAAGAAGCCGAGTTGCAGTCCTACGTCGACTTCGTCGCGGCCCGACTGCAGGAAGGCTTGCCGCTCTGCGGGGTGTTGCTCTACGGGCTGGCGCGTCCGTCGCTGCAGCCCGAAGCGCCGCGTTTGAGTGCGTTACCGGCCGATTGGATGGAGGCATTCGGCGCGCGAGTGCGGGCATTGGGACTGCCGGTGACGCTCAGCCTTTGATGACGGAACGGGGATGAGCGAGCGTTACCGACCGATCGACTGTTCACTGCATGACGAGTTCGAACTGCGGGCACTGCGTCGCACCCGCTGTGTTCTGGCGTATCGCGACGAGACCGGGCGGGCTCAGTGTCGTGACGCCAGGATCGTCGATGTCGTCACCCGGCACGGCGTGGAGTTCCTGTGTCTGGAAGACGGGGCGGAAATCCGGCTGGACCGTATCACCGAGGTCGATGGCCGGCGGGTTTGACCACATCGCGGCTCCGTCCGAACCGCCGTGCGCCCCGCTGCGGCCGGCTTCATTCCGAAGCGTCGACGGCAGCGAACAGTTCTCGTAGCACGCTGGTCGCGTAGCTGCCCGATGGAAGCGTGAAGCGAAGTTCCAGCGTGAATGCCGCCGGAAACTGCCAGTCCAGTGTGCCGACGGCCGTCCGCAGCGGGCGCATCGCCCGCGCCATGCCGATCTCCTCCAACCCGCGACAGAGCGGCGCGCAGGCGTGCAGGGCTTGCCGTTCGAGTGCCAAAGCATCTTCTCCGATCAGCGGCGACCCGGAGCCCCAGAGCGTGCCGGCCGGATGGAGCGTCAGCGCGGCGATCCTTCGCCCGAGTTCATCCGGCGGCGGCCAGCGCCGGGTCGGCCGGTCGTCCGGTCCGGCCATCAGCGCATCGCCTGGTACCGGCCGATGCCACAGGTCGCACGCGACACGCCTGGCCAGGATTCGGTTGAACAGATAGGACCGGGCGGCGGACAGGTAAAGACCGCGGTGATGACGCGAGCGGACGTCCAGTGTCCCGAGCAGCAATGCCTGTGCCGCTACGAGGTTGCCGCCGGCCCGCCCGAAACGTTGCGGCCCGAAGTAATTCGGTACGCCACCGCGCGCGATGCGCCGCAGCCGTTCTTCGAGCGCCTCACGCGGCCCGGTCACGGAACGAACCGTGATCCGGAAATGATTCCCGGCGAGATCGCCGCGTTTCAACTTGCGGTGATGGCGACCCGTTTCGACGATGCGCAGAGTCGGCGAATCCAGCGCCGTCCAGTCGGGTTCCGGTTTGCCGGCCAGCCCGAGGCTGAACCATTGGCGGGTGCGGCCGTGACGATCCTTCAAGCCGGCATAGCCGACGTTCGATAGCGGGATGCCGGCGAAGCGGGCCAACTGTCGCGCAATGTATTCGGTGTTCTCCCCGATCTTTTCGATGCGGAGATAGGCGTGTTCGCCGCCGCCACTCAGCGGGAAACCGAGGACCTCGTCGACGATGAAATCGTCCGGTTCGACCTTGATCAGCCCGGTCTGCCCGGGTCTTCCGTAGGCATGGGGCAGGGTATCGTGGGGGGCGGCGAAGTCGTCGTCGCCGGCCACCGTCGTCGGCTGGTGGGACCGGGTGCCGGTCACGCCTTCTGCAGCAGCGCGGCGGCATGCACGGCGATGCCCTCGCCGCGTCCCTCGAAGCCCATGCCTTCGGTGGTCGTGGCCTTGACGTTGATCGCTTCGACGGCCACGCCCAGATCTTCGGCGATGTTGCGCCGCATTGCGTCGATGTGAGGCGCCATCCGCGGCATCTGCGCGATGATCGTGATGTCGGCATTCCCGACCCGGAAGCCTAGTTCCTGCAGCTTGCGGCAGACCTCCCGCAGCAACAGCCGGCTGTCGATCCCCTTGAAGGCCGCATCGCTGTCCGGAAAATGTTTGCCGATGTCGCCGAGGCCGGCGGCACCCAGCAAGGCATCGCACAACGCATGCAACACGACATCGCCGTCGGAATGGGCGGCCATGCCGCGCGGGTGGTCGATCGTGACCCCGCCGAGCACCAGGCGGCCGCCGTCCTGGAACCGGTGAGCGTCGTAACCTTGGCCTATTCGGAACATTGCCTCTCCAGAAAAAAGGCGGCCAACGGCAGATCCTCCGGCCGCGTGATCTTGATGTTGTCCGGCCGCCCTTCGACGATCATCGGACGCCGTCCCTGCAGTTCCATTGCGCTGGCTTCGTCGGTCACCGTCAGTCCCTTTGCCGCGGCATCCGCCAGCGCGCGACGCAGCGCGCCGAGACGAAACATCTGGGGTGTCAGAGCCCGCCAGATGTGGGCCCGGTCGGCCGTCGCGACGATCTCGCCGCGGTCGACATGTTTCAGTGTGTCGCTGCTCGGCAGCGCCAGAATGCCGCCGACGGGATGCTGTTGAACCTGGTCGATCAGCCGGTCGATGTCGGCGACCGTGATGCAAAGTCGTGCGGCGTCGTGCACCAGCACCCAGTCCTCGTCGGCCGCCTCGGCCGACAACGCGACCAGCGCGGCGTGGACCGAATCCGCACGTTCCTTGCCGCCTTCCGCGGTGCGGATGCGGGGATGGTGGGCATGCGGCAGGTCCGGCCAATAGCCGTCCTCCTTGCCGAGAGCGACGGTCACGCCGCTCAGCCGATCCACGCCGAGCAGCCGATCCAGCGTGTGCTCCAGCACGGTTCGCCCGCGGATCTCGAGGTATTGCTTGGGGCACTCGGCGCCCATGCGTCTGCCGACGCCGGCGGCCGGAACGACGCCCCAGAATCTGCGATCAGTCGTCAAGCGATCAGTCCGTCTTCAGTGCTTCGGGGCCGCCGGCAACGTCTTCGGGCGTGGTTTGTCCGGCTTGGCTGCCGGCGCCGGCTTTTGCGGCCGGGAGTTTTCGTCGACGACCTGGATGAAGACTTCGCCCTCCTTGATCATGCCGAGATTCTGCCGGGCGCTCTCCTCGATCGCATCGGTACCGCGTTTCAGGTCATTGACTTCCGCTTCGAGCGCCGCATTGCGCTGCTTGCGCCGTTCGCCTTCCCGCTGCAACTCGGTGATCCGGTTCTGCAGGCGGTGTAATTCCCGCAGATTGCCGTCCCCGAACCACAGCCGGTACTGCAGCAGACCGATGAAGATCAGCAAGATCAGGGTCAGCTTTTGCACCGGCGTGGGCGGGGTGGCCGAGCCTCAGGTGAGGCTCTTGAACGCGCTGCGGCCGGCGAACTTCGCGCTGCCGCCGAGTTGCTCCTCGATCTTCAGCAGGCGATTGTACTTCGCAATGCGGTCGGACCGGCTCAGTGAGCCGGTCTTGATCTGCCCGGCGCTGGTGGCCACGGCCAGATCGGCGATCGTGGTGTCCTCGGTCTCGCCGGAACGATGGGAGATCACGGTGGTATAGGACGCCGCGTGAGCCATCGCGATGGCATCCAGCGTTTCGGTCAGTGTGCCGATCTGGTTGACCTTGATCAGGATCGAGTTGGCGACCTTGGCGTCGATGCCTTGTTTCAGGATCTTCGGGTTGGTGACGAACAGGTCGTCGCCGACCAACTGGATGCGTTGGCCGAGTTTGTCGGTCAGGATGCTCCAGCCCTGCCAGTCGTTTTCGGCCATACCGTCCTCGATCGTGATGATCGGATAGCGGTTGACCCAATCGACCAGGTAGTCGGCAAACTGTTCGGACGTGAACTGCTTGCCTTCCGATTCCAGGTGATAGGCGCCGTCCTTGTAGAACTCGGAACTGGCGATATCGAGGCCGAGATAGATGTCCTCGCCGGCGCGATAGCCGGCTTTCTCGATGGCAGTCAGGATCACGCCGATCGCTGCCTCGTTGGAGGGTAGATTCGGCGCGAATCCGCCTTCATCGCCGACACCGGTCGCATAGCCCTGATCGGATAACACCTTTTTCAGTGCATGGAACACCTCGGCGCCGTAGCGCAGTGCTTCCCGGAAGCTCGGGGCGCCGACCGGCAGGATCATGAACTCCTGCATGTCGACGCTGTTGTCGGCATGGGCGCCGCCGTTGATGATGTTCATCATCGGCACCGGCAGCAGAAAATCGCCGGTCCGATTCAACGACGCATACAGCGGCTTCTTCGCTTCGATCGCGGCGGCATGTGCATTGGCCAGCGAGACCGCCAGCAGCGCGTTCGCGCCGAGGCGTCCCTTGCTGTCGGTGCCATCCAGTTCGATCATCTTGCGGTCCAGCGCCGCCTGATCGGCCGAATCCATGCCGAGCACCGCACTGCGTAGCTCGGTGCGGACGTTCTCGACTGCTTTCAGCACGCCCTTGCCCAGATAGCGCGACTTGTCGCCGTCACGCAGTTCGATCGCTTCGCGCGTGCCGGTCGAGGCGCCTGAAGGCACCATCGCGCTGCCGACGGCACCAGATTCCAGTGCCACCTCGGCCTGAACGGTTGGGTTGCCGCGGGAATCGAGGACTTCACGGGCGAGGATTTCGACGATCTTGCTCATTTGCTCACCAAATTAGATGTAACGAAAAAAACTGAAACAGGCGCCGACGGGCCGGCCGGCGCACCGTCCAAAGTCAGAAGAATTTTCTCCCCTTGATCAGGGTATCCAGGTCCACCAGCACTTCCAGCAGTTCCGGCATCCGCTGCAGCGGCCAGGAGTTCGGGCCGTCGCTGAGCGCCCGTTCCGGGTCCGGATGCGTCTCGATGAACAAGCCGGCGATACCCACGGCGATCGCGGCTTTGGCCAGTGTCGGCACGAATTCCCGCTGCCCCCCCGAAGCGTGCCCCTGGCCGCCAGGGAGCTGCACCGAATGGGTGGCATCGAACACCACCGGGCAACCGGTCTCCCGCATGATGACCAGCGAGCGCATGTCCGACACCAGATTGTTGTAGCCGAATGATACCCCGCGTTCGCAGACCAGAATCCGGGAATTGCCAGTCGCCTTGGCTTTGTCCGCGACGTTTTTCATGTCCCAGGGCGCCAGAAATTGCCCTTTCTTGATGTTGACGGGCTTGCCCAGTGCGGCGACCGACTGGATGAAGTTGGTCTGCCGGCACAGAAACGCCGGGGTCTGCAGGATGTCGACGACTTC
>CAZXXC010000067.1:0-22000 GCA_964644665.1 uncultured Methylococcaceae bacterium | reverse complement strand
GATTTCCGGCTTTCACGCGCTGATTTCCTCCGGGACCACGCCCAAGCTGCTGGCCAACGAGGCCGACGCGCGTTTCATCGGCTACGGCGCAATGATGATGGAATCCTTTGTCGCCATCATGGCCATGGTGGCGGCGACCGTGCTGGACCCGGGCGTCTATTTCGCCATCAACAGCCCGGCCGGGGTGGTGGGCGCGGACGCGGCCGCCGCCGTGGCGAAAATCTCCGGCTGGGGCTTCCCGGTCACGGTCGAGCAGATGAACGCGCTGGCCCGGGAGATGGGCGAGACCACGCTGTTCGCCCGCACCGGCGGCGCGCCCTCGCTGGCGGTGGGCATGGCCAGCCTGTTCGCCAGCGCCTTCGGCGATGCGCTACTGTCGCTTTGGTACCACTTCGCCATCATGTTCGAGGCGCTGTTCATCCTGACCACGCTGGACGCCGGTACCCGCGTGGCGCGCTTCATGTTGCAGGATCTGCTCGGCAATTACCTGCCGGCACTGGGCCGCACCTCGTGGTATCCCGGCGTGATCCTCACCAGCGGGCTGGTGGTGACGGGCTGGGGCTGGCTGCTGTACACCGGCGTGATCGACCCCTTGGGCGGCATCAACAGCCTGTGGCCGCTGTTCGGCATTGCCAACCAGATGCTGGCCGGCATCGCCCTGTGCGTGGCGACCACCATCATCGTCAAGAGCGGCAAGCTGCGTTACGCCTGGGTGACCGGGGTACCGCTGGTCTGGCTGCTGATCGTCACCAGTTCCGCCGCCTGGCAGAAGCTGTTCAGTCCGGAACTGCGCATCGGCTTCCTGGCCCATGCGCGCGACCTGTCCGACAAACTGGCGACCGGCGCGCTGCCCGCCGAGCAGGCCGCCAAGGCGCCGCAGCTCATCTTCAACGATTATCTGGATGCCGGCCTGACGGCGCTGTTCATCGCCGTGTCCTGGATTCTGGCTTTCGAGACCCTGCGTATCTGCGCCGCCATCGTCGCCAAACGTCCGCATCCGCCGTCCAGCGAGTCGCCGCATATCCCCAGCCGGCTGGTGGAGGACTGGGTCCGGGATTGAGGGGTTGCCATCGCCCGACCGGCCGGAATCGTCTTTTCGGGTAGAATTCGCCGCTTTTGCAACCCGTTGTGACCCTGATCGTGATTCCAGAAGACGCGCGTACCCGGCTCGTGCCCGAATGGGCGCCACAATCCGCCGTGCTGTTGGCATGGCCCTATGCCGATGGGGATTTCAGCCCCTGGCTGACCGAGGTCGAAGCGACCTATTGCTGCATCGCCGAGGCCGTCGCGGCCCGGGAAACGCTGATCGTGGCCTGCCGATCCGCGTCGCATCGGCTGAATATCGAGGCTGCCTTGCGGGCGCGTGGGGTGGATCTCGATCGGGTCCGTTGCGTTGAACTGCCCTACAACGATGTCTGGGTGCGGGATACCGCCCCGCTCGGCGTGATGGGTTCGGCCGGCCCCCAACTGCTGGATTTCCGCTTCAATGGCTGGGGCGGCAAGTACGAGCATGCCGACGATGCCGCGCTGGCCCGTCGTCTGCACGACGCCGGTGTGCTCGGCACGACGCCGCTGCGGGCGGTGGATTTCGTCCTGGAGGGGGGCAGCGTCGAAAGCGACGGTGCCGGCACGGTGATGACCACCGCCCGCTGCCTGCTCAATCCCAACCGCAATCCGGCCTGCACGCAGGAACAGATCGCGGCCCGGCTCCGGGAATACCTGGGCGCCGATCACGTGCTGTGGTTGGAACACGGCCATGCCGAGGGCGACGATACCGATGCCCACATCGACACGCTGGCGCGCTTCTGCTCGCCCGACACCATCGCCTACACGACCTGCGATCAGCCGGACGACCCCCTGTTCGGCGAATTCGCCGCCATGGCCGAGCAGTTGGCGACCTTCAGGAATCGTCAGGGCCGGCCATACCGGCTGGTGCCGCTGCCCATGCCGCGGCCGATCCGCAGCGAGACGGGCGACCGTCTGCCCGCCACCTACGCCAACTTCCTGATCGTCAACGGCGCGGTCCTGATACCGGTCTACGGCGATCCCGCCGACGAGGTGGCGCTGGAGCGTCTGGCCGACTGCTTCCCGGATCGCGAACGGATCGCCATCGACTGCCTGCCGCTGATCCGCCAATACGGGAGCCTGCACTGCATGACCATGCAGTTTCCGGCCGCCATTGTCCCGAGCGAACGCCCATGTCATCGAAACTGACCCTTGCCTTCATCCAGCAGGCCTGCGGGGACCCTGATCCCCGGGTGAACCTCGACGCTTCCCTGCGCGGCATCCGCGAGGCGGCCGCTCGCGGGGCCAGCCTGATCCTGCTGCCCGAGTTGCATCTCGGCCCCTATTTCTGCCAGACCGAGGATACGCAGCGCTTCGACCTGGCGGAACCGATTCCGGGCCCGACCACCGATAAACTCGGAAAAGTCGCCGCCGAACTCGGAGTGGTAATCGTGGCCTCCCTGTTCGAGCGGCGGGCGGCGGGGCTTTATCATAATACGGCGGTGGTGCTGGAAAGCGATGGGTGTCTGGCGGGCAAGTATCGCAAGATGCACATTCCGGACGATCCCGGTTATTACGAAAAGTTCTACTTTACCCCCGGGGATCTGGGGTTTGCTCCGATTGCCACCTCGGTCGGCAAGCTGGGTATCCTGGTCTGCTGGGATCAGTGGTACCCGGAGGCCGCCCGTCTCATGGCGCTGGCAGGTGCCGACCTGTTGCTGTATCCGACGGCCATCGGCTGGAATCCCGACGATGACGGCGAGGAGCAGGAGCGCCAGCGGAATGCCTGGATCACGGTCCAGCGTGGCCATGCGGTTGCCAACGGGCTGCCGGTGATCGCCTGCAACCGCATTGGCCTGGAGCCCGATCCCGGTGGCCAGACCCGGGGCATCCGCTTCTGGGGCAGCAGTTTCGCAGTGGGGCCGCAGGGGGAATATCTGGCGCAGGCCGGGGTCGCTGACGAGCAGGTCTTGCTGGTCGAGATTGATCGGCAGCGCTCGGAGGACGTGCGCCGTATCTGGCCTTTCCTCAGGGATCGCCGCATCGATGCCTATGCGGCCTTGACGCGGAGGTTTATCGATTGAGCCTGCGATCGGACAGGTCGGTGCGGCCCGGCGATCGGTCGTGTGCCATGCGGTCGTGGCAGAACCGGTAATGCCGGTTCCTCGCGTTTTCGGCCCGGCGCGGGTTTCGGGGTGGATTTGCCCGGCAGATGGAATCCCGCCGTGCGCGCGGCATCCGGGGGATGCGGTGGGTGCAGCGAAAGGGGGGTAACCCTGGGTCAGCCCCCCGGTGTCGTTCCGACGATCAGATCAGATATGGAATTCGCTGATGTCGCGACCCTGGCTGAGCAGGGCCTGCAGCCAGCGCGGTTTCATGCCCCTGCCGGTCCAGGTTTGCTCGGGGTTGTGCGGGTTGCGATATTTTGCCGCCACCTTGCCGCCGCGCTTCGGGGCGGCAGGTTTGTCTCCCTCGTGGATATCGACGGTGCAGCCGATGGAGGCTGCCAGTTCCTTGATTTTCGCAATCACTTCCCGGCGCTTGCCATGCTGCTTTTCCTTGAGGGCCCGCTGGGCATTGGCAATCATGCTGGCCAGTTCGGTTTCCGATAGCGTTTCCAGGTCGATGTTCATGTGTTACCTCTGTAAATGTGGCTGTGACTGTATTTCGCTGATAAATATCCGATTTATCGGCAGCTAGTATAAACAAAAAATCCGGGTGGATAAACCCGTCGCGGCAGGCTTGTATATCTTGCTTCGGCGCCAAGCGTGGGTCCGCCCCTTGGTAAGTCGTCCACACAGGCATTACGGCCCCATACCGACAACGCACAGGTTAAGTTCCATGTCCCGAGTCTTCACCCCCCTAACCCCCGGGCGTCCCGGTCACCGCATTGCCTGGACAGGACTTTCCGGATGCGGCGACGCCCTGGCCCTGGCCCAGGCCATCCAGCGGGAGGATTGCCTCTATGTGGTGGTCACCGAGGATACCCAGACGGCTGTCCGGCTTGAGCATGAGATAGGTTTTTTCCTGGGGGGTTCCGCGCCGGTATTGCACTTTCCCGACTGGGAAACCCTGCCCTACGATACCTTCTCGCCCTTGCCGGAAATCGTCTCCGAGCGCCTGAAAACCCTCGCCGAGCTCGTCCGCATCCGGCGCGGGGTATTGCTGACGCCGGTCGCCACCCTCATGCAGCGGCTGGCGCCCCGGCAGCACGTTCTGGGCAATACCTTCGTGCTCAAGCCCGGCAGCCGCCTGAGTCTGGAGGAAACCCGCCGGCGGCTGGAAAGCGTCAGTTATCACTGCGTCCAGCAGGTGCTGGAGCACGGCGAATTTGCGATACGCGGCTCGATTCTGGATTTGTTTCCCATGGGCAGCCAGGTGCCTTACCGTATCGAGCTGTTCGACGACGAGGTGGAATCCATCCGCATCTTCGATCCGGAATCGCAGCGCTCCAGCGAGCGGGTGGATGCCATCAACCTGTTTCCGGCCCGCGAGTATCCGTTCGATGAGGCCGCCATCAAGCGTTTTCGGCAGGCGTTTCGTGAGGCCTTCCCGGAAGCGTCCACCACGCATGCCCTGTATCAGGAGATCAGCAAGGGTATCGCCGGGGGGGGTACCGACTATTACCTGCCTTTGTTCGTCGAGCAAACCGAAACGCTGTTCGATTACCTGCCCTCCGACACCCATGTGGTGCTGCATGGCGCGATTGAATCCGCGGCGGAACGGTTCTTCGCCGATACCGAGGCCCGCTACCAGCAGCGACGCCAGTATCCCGATCGTCCGCCCCTGCCTCCGGCGCGGCTGTTTCTGCCGCCCTCGGCGCTCGGCGAGCATCTGGCCCGCTGCCCCGTGGTCGTGCTGTCTCCGCAGACCAGTGACGGCGCGGCTGACGAAAGCACCGATGACGGCTGCCGGGCCTTGCCCGATCTCGCCCTGAATGCGCGGCTCAAGACGCCTGCGGAGGCGTTGATCGCCTTCCTGCAGGCGCCGGGCCGGCGCACGCTGCTGACGGCCGAAACCGCCGGTCACCGCGAGGCCTTGCTGGAAACGCTGGGGCGCTACCGCATTAAGCCCAGGGTGCTCGATGGCTGGCGCCAGTTCATCGATGGGTCGGACGCGCTGGGACTGGTCGTGGCGCCCATGGATCACGGACTCTGGCTGGCCGAGCCGGATATCGCCATCATCACCGAAACCCAGCTGTCGGGTGAACGGGTCCAGCAGCGGCGTCGGCGGCGGGTGAGCGGTGGCCACAAGATCGACCAGCTGCTGCGCAACCTGGAGGAGCTGGAAATCGGTGCGCCGGTGGTGCATCAGGATCACGGGGTCGGCCGCTTCATGGGGCTGACCCGGTTGACGGTCGGCGGCATCGAGGGGGAATTCCTGACGCTGGAATACGCCCATCAGGACACCCTGTACGTGCCGGTTTCCTCCCTGCACCTGATCGGCCGCTACAGCGGCGCCAGCCCCGAAACCGCGCCCCTGCACCGGCTGGGGGGCGAGCAGTGGCAAAAGGCCCGCCGCAAGGCCCTGGAGCGCGTGCGCGACGTCGCGGCGGAGCTGCTGGATATCTATGCCAAGCGCGCCGCGCGCCAGGGGCACAGCTATTCGACGGTGACCGAGGAATACGCGAACTTCGCCGCCGGCTTCCCCTTCGAGGAAACGCCGGATCAGGAAACCGCCATTCTCGATGTCATCCGGGATTTGGCCTCGCCGCAGCCCATGGACCGGGTGGTGTGCGGCGACGTGGGCTTCGGCAAGACCGAGGTGGCCATGCGCGCCGCCTTCATCGCCGTCCAGAACGGCAGGCAGGTGGCGGTGCTGGTGCCGACCACGCTCCTGGCCCAGCAGCATTTCCAGAATTTCCGCGACCGCTATGCGGACTGGCCGATACGGGTCGAGACGCTGTCGCGCTTCGTCGGCAAGAAGCAGCAGGAAGCCGTGCTGCGGGAGGTCGCCGAGGGCCGCATCGACATCCTCATCGGCACCCACAAGATCCTGCAGAAGGATGTGGTCTTCAAGGCGCTCGGCCTGGCCATCATCGACGAGGAACAACGCTTCGGCGTGGCGCAGAAGGAGTACTTCAAGAAGCTCCGCAGCGAGCTGGACTTCCTGACCCTGACCGCGACGCCGATTCCGCGCACGCTCAACATGGCCATGTCGGGCCTGCGCGATATCTCCATCATCGCGACGCCACCGCCCAACCGGCACGCCATCAAGACCTTTGTCAGCGAGTGGGACAGCGGGCTGGTCGAGGAGGCGGTGCTGCGCGAAATCAAGCGCGGCGGGCTGGTGTATTTCCTGCACAACCAGATCGAGACCATGGAGAAGATGGCCCGCGATCTCGGCACGCTAGTGCCGCAGGCCCGCATCCGCATCGCCCACGGCCAGATGCCCGAGCGGGAGCTGGAGCAGATCATGCTGGATTTCTACCACCAGCGATTCAACCTGCTGCTGTGCACCACCATCATCGAAAGCGGCATCGACGTGCCCAGCGCCAACACCATCATCATCAATCGGGCCGACCGGCTGGGCCTGTCGCAGCTGCACCAGATTCGCGGCCGGGTAGGGCGCTCGCATCATCGCGCCTATGCCTACCTCATCGTGCCGCCGAAAAGCCTGATGACAGCCGACGCCGTCAAGCGTCTGGAGGCGATCGAGGCTTCGGGCGAACTGGGTGCCGGTTTCATGCTGTCGTCGCACGACCTGGAAATCCGCGGTGCCGGCGAACTGCTGGGCGACGAGCAGAGCGGCCAGATTCAGGAGATCGGCCTGAGCCTCTATACCGAACTGCTCGAGCGGGCCGTCAAGGCCCTGCAAGCGGGCCTGCAGCCAGCGCTGGACTTGCTGCCGCACGATGCGGGTCCGGAGATCGACCTGCAGGCGCCGGCGCTGATTCCAGAAACCTACCTGCCCGATGTCCATGCCCGGCTGGTGCTCTACAAGCGCATCGCCAATGCCCGCGACGAGGAGGAACTGCGCGCCTTGCAGGTCGAAATGATCGACCGTTTCGGGCTGTTGCCACCCGCCGCCAAGACGCTGTTCGCCATCACCGGACTCAAGCTGCACGCCGAGCGGCTCGGCATCCGCAAGATCGAGGCAGGGCCCGGCGGCGGGCGCTTCCTGTTCGGTCCGGCTCCCGCCGTCGATCCCTTGCAGGTGATCACCCTGATCCAGTCCCAGCCGCAGACCTACAAGCTGGATGGGCAGGACAGGCTGCGCTTCGTCCATGTCATGGACACGCCCGAGTCGCGCATCGCCTTCGTGGAAGCCCTGGTGGAGCGGCTGGCACCCGCGGCTTGAGCCGTGTCGCCGACAGCATGCAGGGTTGAACCGGAGGGCGGCTTCCCGCATAATGCGTCCTTTGGCATCCCGCTTTCGCGGGTGCCGGCCAGAGTTCAATGGCGAGTCGTGTCGGTCCCCTCGCAATGATACGCTGCAAACCCCGCCAGGCCCGGAAGGGAGCAACGGTAGCAGCGGATTCGTGTGCCGGGGTGTGGCTGGCGCGACTTGCCACCCCTCACGCGGCCTTTCCCGGCCCATCTTCTCCCTGAACCGCGATGGCCTATCAGGCACTGGCCCGCAAGTGGCGTCCCCGTCAGTTCGGTGAAATCGTCGGTCAGGATCACGTCGTTCGCGCCTTGACCCATGCGCTGAGCTTCGACCGCCTGCATCACGCCTATCTCTTTACCGGTACCCGCGGCGTGGGCAAGACCACCGTGGCGCGGATCCTGGCCAAGGCCATGAACTGCGAGTCCCGCGGCGCCAGCGCCGAGCCCTGCGGTCAATGCGCGGTCTGTCGCGATGTCGACGAGGGACGCTTCGTCGATCTCGTCGAGGTGGACGCGGCCTCGCGGACCAAGGTCGAGGATACCCGCGAACTGCTCGACAACGTGCTCTATGCGCCGACCCAGGGGCGCTACAAGATCTACCTCATCGACGAGGTGCACATGCTCTCCACGCACAGCTTCAACGCCCTGTTGAAGACGCTGGAGGAGCCGCCGCCGCACATCAAGTTCCTGCTGGCCACCACCGATCCGCAGAAGATCCCGGTCACCGTGCTGTCGCGCTGCCTGCAGTTCAACCTCAAGCGGTTGACGCCCGAGCAGATCCGCGGCCAGCTGGAGGACATCCTGCACCGGGAGTCGGTGACGTTTGACGCCAATGCGGTCAAGTCCCTGGCGCGGGCCGCCGATGGCTCGCTGCGCGACGCCCTGAGCCTGATGGATCAGGCCATCGTGCATGGTGGCGGCAGCCTGGCCGAGGCCACCGTGGCCGCCATGCTCGGCACTGTGGCGCGGCGACCGGTATTCGAGATGCTGGATGCCATCCTGGCCCGCGATGCCGAGGCGCTGCTCGGTCTGATCGATGCCATGGATCAGCACGCGCCCGATTACGCCGATGTGCTCCAGCAACTGCTGATCATTCTCCATCACGCCGCGCTCGGCCAGTGGGCGCCGGATGCCGTGCGGCGGGACGAGGAGGCCGAGCGTCTCCTCGGCATCGCCGCCAGCGTGCCGGCCGAGGATCTGCAGCTGCTGTACCAGATCGCCCTGATCGGCCAGCGCGATCTGCCGTTGGCGCCGGAACCGCGTCTGGGCTTCGAGATGGTGCTGTTGCGCATGCTGGCCTTCCGGCCGCTGGCTGCCGCCGTTCGCTCCGCTTCCCCGGAGTCGCCCCGCAAGCCGTCGTCCGCCGCGTCCGCCAGGCCTGCCGAGGTCGCTGCTGCGCCCGCTATGCCCCAACTGGCCAAACCGGCGTCTGCGCCGCCACCGACACCGGCATCCATGGCCGTTCCGGACGACGGCAACCCGGCAGCGTCCCGGTCGCCACCAGCGGCTCCGCCGGCACCGCCCGGTCCCGGGGCGGCGCCGGACTGGCCGGCGCTGATCCGGGCCATGGGCCTGACGGCGATGACGCGGGAACTGGCCAACAATGCCGTGCTGCTGCGCCTCGACGGGCAGCAGTGCGAGCTCAGCCTCGACCCCAGGTTGCAGCATCTCCGCAGCCCGCGTTCGGAAGCCGCGCTGGAAAAGGCCCTGCAGGCCCATTTCAACCGGCCGCTGCGGTTGCAGATTCGCCTCGAGGCGGCGGCTGCCGAAACGCCTGCGATCCAGTTGCAGCGCGAGCGGGACGAGCGCCAGCAGGCGGCGGAGGCGGAGATCGAGCAGGACGAGAGCGTGCGTGCCTTTCGGGAACTGTTCGACGCGCGTATCGTGCCCGGCAGCACCAAACCCATTCCCTGAACGACCCACGTAACGGAGTAGATCGATCATGAAGAGTCCCCTGGCAGGCCTGATGCAGCAAGCCCAGAAAATGCAGGAAAACCTGAAGCAGGTCCAGGACGAGATTGCGGCTGCACAGATCACCGGCGAGTCGGGCGGCGGGCTGGTCAGGATCACCATGAACGGCAAGCGCCAGGTCAGCCAGGTACAGATCGATGACAGCCTGCTCCATGACGACCGCGACATGCTGGAGGATCTGGTGGCCGCTGCCTTCAACGATGCGGTCAACAAGGTCAGCCATCTCAAGCAGGAAAAGATGGCCGGCCTGACTGGCGGCATCGAGTTCCCGCCGGGATTCAAGCTGCCGTTCTGAGTCGTAACCGGAGGCGTGCCGCATGCCACCCGCCGGCGCCCTGGCGCGACTGATGCGGTCCTTGCGTTGCCTGCCGGGGGTCGGTCCCAAATCCGCCCAGCGGATGACCTTCCACCTGCTGCAACGGGATCGGGCGGGCGCGCGGCAGCTGGCCGAGTCGTTGCTGCATGCTCTCGACGCCATCGGCCACTGCGCCCAGTGCCGGACCCTCACCGAGGGCGAACTCTGCCCGCTCTGTGCCAGCCCGCGCCGCGAGCGATCGCTGCTCTGCGTCGTCGAGACGCCGGCGGAGGCGCAGGCGATCGAGCAGGCCACCGCATTCCGGGGCCTGTTTTTCGTGCTCAACGGCCGGCTGTCGCCGCTGGACGGGATCGGCCCGGCGGAGCTGCGGCTGGATCTGCTCGAGCGGCGATTGCAATCGGGCGAAATTGCCGAAATCATTCTGGCCACCAATACCACCGTCGAAGGTGAAGCCACCGCGCATTACATTCATGAAATGGCGCAGCGGCATGGCATCACCGCCACCCGTCTGGCCTACGGCATGCCGCTTGGTGGCGAGCTCGAATACGTTGACAGCGCCACCCTGTCCCATGCCTTCAATGGCCGCAAGGTTTTCTGAACCGCCTGCGGTGGATTGGCCAGCGGGCCTGTTTTCCTTGTCGACAGCGAGGTCGCGATGACGGATTGTCTCTTCTGCAAGATGGTGGCTGGCCAGATACAGCCGGATGTCGTTTACGAGGACGAGCATGTGCTGGCCTTCCGCGACATCCGCCCACAGGCCAAGGTGCATGTGCTGGTGATTCCCAAGCGGCACATTCCGACCCTGGACGATTTCCCGGCCGACGAACCGGGCCTGGCGGGGCAACTGCTCGGTGCCGTCCAGGAGGTCGCCCGGCGCGAGGGGCTCGCCGCCGGCGGTTACCGCACCGTGATCAACTGCCGCGGCGATGCCGGTCAGGAGGTCTATCATCTGCACCTGCATGTGCTTGGCGGCCGGCGCCTCGCATGGCCGCCGGGCTGAAGCGGCGCTGACGGGCGTGCCGGTCCGCCGGATGGCTGCGATGGGGCGCAGTGCCAGGCATCCGCTGCCGCATCGGGTATCCATCCATAGCGTTTGCGGAGGGTGAGCCATGCCGGACGAACAGCAGCTCGCGGCCGTCGACTGCCTGGGCATCGGGGTTGCCCGCCTCGGCTTCGAGGCATTCCTGGCATGGTTCGACGCCCATACCCGGCCGGGCGGTCCCGCCGTCACGCTGGCCCTGGTGAATGCCCATACCGTCAATCTGGCCTATGCCGACCGCGGGTTCCGCGAGGTCCTCAACGGGTTTTCCCTGGTGCTCAACGACGGCGTCGGGCTGGAAATCTACGGGCACCTGGCTGGCCGCCCGTTTCTCGAGAATTTCAACGGCACGGACCTGTTTCCCCGCGTTTTCGCGCACCGCACCGCGGCGCGGGACGCATTGCGGGTGTTCCTGTTTGGTGCCAGGCCCGGTGTGGCGGCCCTGGCCGCCCGCAACATCGAGGCCCGCTATCCCGCCGTGCGGGTGGTGGGGGTCCGCGATGGCTATTCCTCGGACCATGATCAGGCGGAACTGCTCGAGGCCATCAACGACGCCCGCCCGCACCTGCTGCTGGTTGCGCTCGGCAATCCCCTGCAGGAGCACTGGATCGCCGATCACCAAGTGCAGTTGCAGGTTGGCATCGCCTGCGGTGTCGGGGCATTGCTCGACTTCCTGAGCGAGAGCATTCCCCGCGCGCCGCGCTGGCTTCGCCGTTGCCGGCTGGAGTGGCTTTACCGCCTCTGGCTGGAGCCTCGGCGCATGATGAAGCGCTATTTGCTCGGTAATCCGCTGTTCCTGCTGCGCGCGGCAGGCTATCGGCTGTTCGGGCAGGGCGGGCGCTGAGGGCTGTGGTCAGGCGGTCCGGGGGGCTGGCCGATCACGGTGACTGGCGTCTGATCAGCCGGTGAGCCTGAGCGGGGTCGTGTGACGCCGGCATGTCCCGACGGGCCGGTTTCCGCCCGCGAGGGGCCGGCCCATCGGGTGGCAGGTCTTACTCCGCCTCGGGATTGAAATCCAGGCCAAGGGTCGTCCAGCTGTCGGGGCTGGCCTGATCCTCGCCGGTCATGCGGACCGTGCAGGCGTAGAGCTTGACCACCGGGCCCTTCCCGGGCTCGACTAGCCGCACGCTGGAGCGGATCAGGTACTGGCGGTTGCCAAGGGCCCAGGCCTCGTACTGGTCATCCAGGAATTCGACGTTGTCGGGCAGATCGCCCTTGTCCTTGACCTCCTTGCGACAATGGGCCAAGGCGTATCCTGTACGCTCGGTCTTGGCATCCAGCTTGCCAAGCGGTTCGTTTTCCTCGATCGGCTTCTCGAAGAAAACCTCTGACTTCACCACGCTCATGACCAGCGGCATGATGGCCTTCTCCTGCAGCATGTAGAGGCCACCGATGAAGAGGATCAGGTACAGCACGGAATATTTGCTGCGGATCATTTTGGTGATGAAGTCTTTCATTTGTTTGCCTTTATTCGTTATCTGGATGATCAGTGGGCAGATGGGTGGCCCGACCGCCGCGGGCGGTGGCCGGGCCGGATTCGTTAGGTTACACCGAACCGTGCGGACGCGGGCCGTCAGACCAGCGAGTTTTCCATTGGTTTCCGCCCGTCCCGAGGCCGTCGGGACAGCAGGATGAGCAGTCGGGAGACACAGACATGACGGATGCCAGAAAACTGGTCGTGGCCATTTCCTCCCGGGCCCTGTTCGACCTGGACGAATCCCACCGCATTTTCGAGGAAGGCGGCAAGGAAGCCTTCTGTCGCTATCAGATCGAGCACGAGGAGGAAACCCTCGCGCCCGGGGTCGCCTTTACCCTGGTCAGGAAACTGCTGGCGATCAACGATACCCTGCGCCAGCCGACCGTCGAGGTGATCCTGCTGTCGCGCAACAGCGCCGATACCGGATTGCGGGTGTTCAATTCCATTCGCCATCATGGACTCGACATCGTCCGCGCCGCCTTCACCAACGGGGCATCGCCGTTCGGCTACATCGCCGCCTTCGGGGCTGACCTGTTCCTCTCGAGCAACGCCGAGGATGTGAAAAAGGCCCTGGCGGCGGGGCATGCCGCCGCCACCATCCTGGCTTCGGCCAAGCCGGCCACGGATTCCGGCCAGCTGCGCATCGCCTTCGACGGCGATGCCGTGCTGTTCTCCGACGAGTCGGAGCGCATCTACCGGGAGCAGGGCCTCGAAGCCTTTGCCGAGTACGAGGCCGCCGAGGCGCGCAAGCCGCTGTCCGGCGGTCCGTTCAAGGCCTTCCTGGCGACCCTGCACCATGTGCAGACCCTGTTCGACGCCGACGAGTCGCCGATCCGCACGGCGCTGGTCACGGCCCGGGCGGCGCCGGCGCACGAGCGGGTGGTCAGAACCCTCAGGGCCTGGAACATCCGCATCGACGAGGCGCTGTTCCTCGGTGGCAAGGCCAAGGGTCCCTTCCTCAGCGCCTTCGGCGCCGACATCTTCTTCGACGACCAGCAGGGCCATTGCCATTCCGCCAGCCAGCACGTCGCCACCGGCCATGTTCCGCATGGCGTGGCCAACCTCGACACGCCCCCGGCGTGAGGGCGGGGCGCCCGCTCCGGGGAGGGGCCAGCGCCGCTGCCGACCCGTGCTACCATTCCCGCCCGCGCGAGGCCAGCGGCCGAGCATGCCAGAAAACCGTACCAGGACCGGAGTCGTAGCGGCTGCGGTCGTGGGCAAAGCCAGACAAATCCAGGTCTCCAGCCGCCATGATCCTGATGATCGACAACTACGATTCCTTCACCTACAACCTCGTGCAGTATTTTGCCGAGCTGGGGGCCGAGGTGGAGGTGGTGCGCAACGACCAGATCGCCGTCGAGGACATCGCCCGGCTCGATCCCCAGAAGATCGTGATCTCGCCGGGTCCCTGCACGCCCAAGGAGGCGGGCATCTCGGTGGAAACCATCCGTCGCTATGCCGGCCGCTACCCGATCCTCGGGGTATGCCTGGGGCACCAGAGCATCGGCTATGCCTTCGGCGGCAACATCATCCACGCCAAGCGGATCATGCACGGCAAGACCTCGATGGTGTACCACCGCGACACGGGTGTGTTTCACGGCCTCAACAACCCGTTCCAGGCCACCCGCTACCACTCGCTGGTCATCGAGCAGCAAAGCCTGCCGGCGTGTCTGGAGATCACCGCCTGGACCGAGGACAGGGATGGTGGCATCGAGGAGATCATGGGCGTCCGCCACCGGACCCTGGATGTCGAGGGCGTGCAGTTTCACCCCGAGTCCATCCTGACCGAGCAGGGTCACGAACTGCTCGCCAACTTCCTGCGCCGGTGAGGGCCGGGGACGGCGCGGCGTCCGCCCTGCCTGCCGTCCGACGCCGCCACTGACGGCCACTGCCCATGTTGCCCAGCGTCCAGGCCTACCGCGGCATCGCGGTCCTGCTGGTGGTGCTGTTCCACTCCAGCGAGTTCATCAAGCGAAAGCTCGGTGAGGCGCCGTTCGGCGACGTCTTTCTTACCGGTTTCTCCGGCGTCTTCCTGTTCTTTGTCCTCAGCGGCTTCATCATCCTGATCGCCCATGCACGCGATATCGGCCGGCCCGGCCGCATCGGCTATTACCTGTCGCGCCGTTTCATCCGCATCTATCCCCTGTACTGGCTGGTCCTCTTGTCGTGGGGCGGCTGGCGGGTGTTTACCGGTGGCCTGGCCGTGCCGGAGTTCCTGTCGAACGCCTGGCTGTTCAGCGGGCGGCCGACACCGCTGATTGCCGTCAGCTGGACGCTGGCCTACGAGATGCTTTTCTATGCGCTGTTCGCGGCGTTTCTGCTGCGCCGCAGCTGGGGCTTGCTGGTTTTTGCCGGCTGGCTGGCGCTGTTGCTGCCGGGAACCGCGATCATCCCCGGTCTCTGGGCGGATCCGTTGAACCTGCTGTTCTTCATGGGCATGGCCGCCGGCGTGGTGCACCTCAAGGCCAGCGTCTGGGATCCCGCCAGGCGGAACCGGATCGGCCTGGCCTGCCTCGCCCTCGGCGCGACCGGTTTCGTGGCCACCGGACGGATCTACGCGGGGCTCGGCCTGCCGTCCGATGCCTGGCCGGCGCACCCCCTGACACTGCTGGGTTTCGGATTTTCCAGCGCGCTGATGCTGGCAGCCTGCATGGCCCCGGAGCTCAACCGCCTGCTGGCTCGCCGGCGCCTCTGGCTGCTGGTCGGCAATGCCTCCTATGCGATCTATCTGGTGCATCTGTCGTTCGGCAAGCTGGCCTGGAGCCTGTCCCGGCCCTTGCAGCCGCTGTGGTCGGAACTGCCGGCTGTCTGGGCGGCCAATCTGCTGACCGCCTGGCTGGCAGGCCTGTCGGTGTTGGCAGGGATACTGGTCCACCTTATGATTGAGGCACCGCTGCTCGACGCTCTGCGCGGTCTGCTGGCACGCAAATGGGCCCGCCAGCCGGCTGCTGCCGTGTCGGGTTAACTCCCGCTGCGACCCGTCCAATCCCATGACCGACCTGGAACTGTTTCAAGCCTTCGTGGCACCGGCGATCTTCATTTCCGGCGCCGGCCTGCTGGTGCTATCGATCAATACCCGCCTGATGGGCATCGTCACCCGCCTGCGAGCCTTCCACAAGGACAAGCATGTCGCCATCAAGACCGGCAACCGGCTGGAGGCGCGGGTGTTGCAGTCGCAGATCGAGTCGATCGAGATACGCGCCGCCAAGATGCGCAACGCCTTCATCTTCACGCTGGTCGGCGTCATGGGCGTCATGGTCACCTGCCTGGTGCTGGGGCTCAGCCTGTATGTGGCGAACGCGCTGATCGTGGCCGTGCTGCTCTTCGTGCTGTCGGTGCTGTCGATGCTGATCGGCATGTTCCACTACCTGTCGGAAGTCATGATTGGCCTGGATTCCGTGCAGGAGGAGGAAAAGCTGTACCAGCTCCTCGACAGCGATCCCGCCCTTTCCGAGTGACCCCTGGCACCTTTCCCGCTCAGCCCGCTGCTCTCACGATGAAGATTTCCTCCGCCATCAACCATCTGCTCGACGGCCAGGATCTCGCGCCCGCGGCCATGCGCGAGCTCATGCGCGGCATCATGACCGGGCAGGCGACCCCGGCCCAGATCGGCGGTTTCCTGGTCGCGCTGCGGGCCAAGGGCGAGACGGTCGACGAAGTGGTCGCCGCGGCGCAGGTCCTGCGCGAGATGGCCACCCGGGGGCCGGTGCAGGGCGAGCATCTGGTCGACACCTGCGGCACCGGCGGTGACGGTGCCCATACCTTCAACATCAGCACCGCGTCCGCCTTCGTCGCGGCGGCGGCCGGCGCCCGGGTCGCCAAGCATGGCAACCGTTCGGTCTCCAGCAAGTCCGGCAGCGCCGACGTGCTGGCGGCGGCGGGACTCAACCTGTCCCTGACGCCCGCGCAGGTGAAGGACTGCATCGAGCAGGTCGGGCTCGGCTTTCTCTTCGCCCAGAACCATCACGTCGCCATGCAGCACGCCATCGGGCCGCGCCGCGAGCTGGGCATCCGGACCATCTTCAATCTCCTGGGGCCGCTGACCAACCCCGCCTCGGCACCTTGCCAGGTCGTCGGCGTCTACAGCGAGCAGTGGCTGGAGCCGCTGGCCGAGGCCCTGCAGCAGCTCGGCAGCCGCCATGTGCTGGTGGTGCATGCCGAGGACGGCCTGGACGAGATCAGCATCGGCGCGCCGACCCGGGTGGCCGAGCTCCGCGACGGCCGCATCGACGTGCGCCAGTTGACGCCCGAACAGTTCGGCCTGACCCGCGAGCCGCTCAGCTGGCTGGCGGTGGACTCGGCCGAGGAGAGCCTGGCGATGATCCATGGTGTCCTGGCCGGCGGCATCGGTCCCGCCCGCGATATCGTGCTGCTCAACGCCGGCGCGGCCATCTACGTGTCCGGTATCGCCGCCAGCCTGGAGGAGGGCGTCGCCAGGGCCGCCGGAGTCATCGATGCCGGCACCGCCCGCCGCAAGCTCGACCAGCTGATCGACTTTGCCCGCCAATTCGAGCCATCCCGCTGAATCCATCCGCCCGCACACCTTCTCACGCAAAGACGCATGCAGATTTCCACGCCCGACATCCTGAAGAAGATTCTCCACCGCAAGACCGAGGAGGTCGCCGAGCGCATGGCGCAGACCTCCTACGAGGACCAGCTGCGGCGTGCCGCCATGGCCGATCCGCCCCGCGGCTTCGTGCGCGCCCTGCGCGAGAGGATCGCGGCAGGCCAGCCGGGCGTGATTGCCGAAATCAAGAAGGCCTCGCCCAGCAAGGGCGTCATGCGGCCCGATTTCCGGCCGGCGGCGATCGCCGAGAGCTACGCGGCCCATGGCGCCGCCTGTCTGTCGGTGCTGACCGACCGGGATTTCTTCCAGGGCTGCGAGCGCTACCTGAAGGAGGCCCGTGCCGCCTGTGAGCTGCCCGTCATCCGCAAGGACTTCATCGTCGACCCCTATCAGGTCGCCGAGGCCCGGGCGATCGGCGCCGACTGCATCCTGCTGATCGCCGCCGCTCTCGACGACGCCGGCCTCCGGCAATTGTCGGACCTGGCCGGCGAGCTGGGCATGGATGTCCTGGTGGAGGTGCACGACGCCGGGGAACTGGCGCGCGCGCTGACGCTGGACCTGCCCCTGATCGGCATCAACAATCGCAATCTCCGCACCTTCGAAGTCAGCCTCGCGACGACCCTGGACCTCCTGCCCGGCATACCCGCCGACCGCCTGGTGGTGACCGAAAGCGGCATCCTCGCGCCGGCCGATGTCGCCCTGATGCGGCGCCACCGGGTCGACGCCTTCCTGGTCGGCGAGAGCTTCATGCGCGCCGAGGACCCGGGCGCCCGGCTGGCCGAGCTGTTCGGATTGCCGGGTCGCTGAGTCCCGGGGGAGACGGTCCATGGTCCCCGCGCTGGAGGACATCGTCCCGCTGGTGAAAGCGGTGGTGCGCGAGGAACTGATGCCGCGCTTCCGCCACGCGGAGCGCCGCTACAAGCCCGACGGCAGCATCGTGACCGAGGCCGACCTGGCGGCCCAGGCCCGGCTCGGCCGGCTGCTGGCGGAGCGCCATCCCGCCATCCCGCTGCTGGGCGAGGAGATGGCGCCTGCCGCGCAGCGGGCCTTCCTGGACAGGCATCCGGATCTTTATTGGTGCCTGGACCCGGTCGACGGAACCAGCAACTTCGCCGCGGGGCTGCCGTTCTTTTCCCTGTCGCTGGCCCTCATGCGCGGCCATGAGGCGCAGTTCGGCGTGGTCTACGATCCCAACACCGACGAATGCTACAGCGCCGTGCGCGGGCAGGGCGCCTGGCTCAACGGCCGCCGCCTTGACTGTCCGTCTGCCGCCCTGCCGCTGCGCCGCTGCCTGGCGATGGTCGACTTCAAGCGCCTCGGCAAGCCGCTGGCCATGGCGCTGGTCGCGCGGCCGCCGTTCAGCTCGCTGCGCTATACCGGCTCCGGCTCGCTGGAGTGGTGCTGGCTGGCGGCGGGGCGTTTCCACGTCTATCTCCACGGCGAGCAGAAGCTCTGGGACTATGCCGCCGGCGCGCTGATTCTCGCCGAGGCGGGCGGGATCGCCGCCACGCTGGCAGGCGAGCCGGTCTATGCGCCGGGCGCCCTGTCGCGTTCCATCGTCGCGGCAGTGGCTGCGCCCCTGTTCGAGGACTGGCGCCAGGCCATCGCCGAGCGGCTGGCGGCCTGAGCCCGGCGGATGCCGCAGCCCGGTGGGGTCGCACGGTCACGCCACGCGCCACACCAGCCAGGGCCGGCCGGGTGTCCACCAGCGGAGCCGCCGCGCCTGGACAGCCATCTGCCTGTGCGTCGGCCTGGCCGGCCTGCCGCGGCCGGCGCCGGCGGAACCGTCGCCGGTCGAACTCCGGATCACGGGACTCGACGAGCCGCTGGAGAAAAACGTCCGCGCCCTCCTGACCATGGCCCGCCAGACCGCGGATGCCCGCCAGGCGGTCATCGACCTGGCGGCGGCCCGCGCCGCGGACGAGATCCGCACCGCCCTGCAGCCCTATGGCTACTACCAGCCGCGTATCGCCGCTACGCTCAAGCGGCAGAAGGCCAACTGGCTGGCGGAATACCGCATCGACCCGGGGCCGCCGGTCCGGGTGGCGCATGTCGATGTGCGGCTGGAGGGCGAGGCGGCCCAGGAACCCGGGATGCGGGCGCTGGTGGAACGCTTTCCGGTCCGCCCCGGCGACGTGCTGGAGCACCGGCAGTACGAAAAGGGCCGCGATGCCCTGCAGGATCAGGCCGCCGAAATGGGGTTCTTCGATGCCCGTTTCACCACCCGCGAGGTGCGCGTCGATGTCAAGGACCAGCGGGCGGACATCGTCCTGCACCTGGCCTCGGGCCGGCGCTACCGCTTCGGCGAGCTGAGCTTCAGCCAGACCCCGCTGGATCCCGAACTGCTGCGCCGCTTCGCGCGCTTCAGTCCTGATGAGCCCTATCGCGCCTCGGCGGTGCTGGCGCTGCAGAAAAGCCTGCTGAACAGCGGCTACTTCGCCCGTGCCGACATCGCGCCCCGGCTCGAACAGGCCAGGGATGGCCGCATGCCCGTCGACGTGGCGCTGGACATGGTGCCCCGCAACCGCATCGACCTCGGCGGCGGCTACGGCACCGATACCGGACCCCGCCTCAGCGTCGGCTACCGCAACCGCTACCTCAACAGCCTCGGCCATACCTTCCAGGCCAGTGCCAAGCTGTCGCTGATCTGGAACCAGCTGGATGCCATCTACGCCATCCCGTTGAACGATCCGGAGAAGGACCAGCTGGCCCTTACCTCCAAGCTGGGCCTGGAGGATACCGTCGCCGGCCGCGCCAAGGTGATCCGCGGCGGCATCCGCCATGGCACGACCCGCTGGGACCTGCGCGAGATTCTCTCGCTCGACTATCTGCGGGAAACCTTCAACATCGGCCTGGGCAACCAGACCACCGATCTGCTGATTCCCAGCGTCAACTACACCTGGCTCAGCTCCGACGACGCCATCTTTCCCCGCCAGGGCGTGCGACTGGACGCCAACCTTGCCGGCAGCGTCCAGGGGCTGGGCTCGCAGCTGTCCTTCGCCCGCTTCCGGCTCTACGGCAAGGGCGTCTACAGCCTCAATGACGACAACCGCCTGATCCTGCGCGGGCAGTTCGGCGAGATGCTCACCAACGATTTCGACCGCATGCCGATCACCGAGCGTTTCTACGCCGGCGGCGCGCCGACCGTGCGCGGCTACCGCCTGTTCGAGATCAGCCCGGTCAATGTCTACGGCAAGCGGACCGGTGGCCAGCATCTGGCGGTCGGCAGCCTGGAGTACGATCGCGTGCTGTTCGGCGACTGGGGCGTGGCGGCCTTCTCCGATGTTGGCTATGTCGGCAACGACTTCGAGGGCCCGGTCAGTACCGGGGTGGGCATCGGCGCCCGCTGGCGGTCGCCGGTGGGGCCGGTGCGGCTGGATGTGGGCGTGCCGCTGTCGAAGGCGCTGGACCCGGTGCAGGTCTACCTGATTCTGGGTCCGGACCTGTGATGCGGGCGCTTGCCAATGTTCTGGCGCTGGCCTGCCTGCTGGCGCTGACGCTGCTGGCCGGATGCTGGTGGAGCCTGGCGACCGAGCCCGGTGGCCGCTGGCTGGCCCGTCAGGCGCGGGCCTGGGTGCCCGGGTTCAGCCTGGCTCGGGTCGAGGGCGTCGTGCTCGGGCGCTTCGCGGTGCAGGGACTGGATTATCGCGGTGCGACCGAGCGGCTGCATCTCGACCGCCTGGAATATCGGCTCGCGGTCGACGATTTCTGGCGCGGCCGACTGCATTTCCACCGCATCGACCTGCACGGGCCGCGCTACGCGAGCAGCGATTCCTCGCCGATCGCATGGCCGAGTCTGCGCCTGCCGTTCGCGCTGGCGATCGATGCGCTCAGCCTGCGCGATGGCACCGTGCAGCCGGCTTCCGCCAGTGCGCCGATTCCGCTGTCGGCCCTCGATGCCGCGCTGGAGCTGACCCGCGACGGGCTCGACATCCGCCAACTGGACGTGACCCTGCCCGACCTGGGCCTGGCGCTTGATGGCCACCTGACGCTGGGGGGACTGGCGGGCATCGCCCTGCGGACCCGCTGGTACTGGCACCCCGCGGGACGGCCGGCGTTCCGCGGCGAAGGCCAGCTGGGCGGCCATCCGGGGCGTGTCCTGGTCCATCAGCGACTGCAGGCGCCGACCGCCGCCGAGCTGTCGCTGGTGGTGCAGGATCCGCTCGACCGGCTGGCCTGGACGGCGCAGCTGACGGTGCCGGCCCTGCGGCCCCGCTCGATCGATCCCGCCTGGCCGGACGGGCCGCTGGCGCTTGATCTCCGCGGCGAAGGCACCGACCGGGCTGCCACGATCGACGGTCACCTGGAGGGCCGCATCGCCGAGCTCGGCGAAGTGCAGGCGGATGCCCGGCTGCTCCACGGGGCGCCGGGCGCCTGGCGGCTCGAGCGGCTGGCCGTCGGTCTGCCTGCGACAAGCGCCCGCTTCACCGTGAACGGCATGGCCGAGGGGCTTCCCGATCGGCCACGGCTGGATCTCGCGGCGCGCTGGGAAAACCTGGCCTGGCCGCTGCGCGGACCGCCGGAATGGCGCAGTCCGGAGGGGCGCCTGTCGGTCCAGGGCGAGCCCGCCGATCTGCGCATCGAGCTGGCGGCGCGGCTGGCCGATCAGGCGGTCACGGCCGGCGGCCGCCTCGGTCTGTATCCGGAGCGTGTCGAGTTCCGCGATGTCCGCGCCCAGGGGGCCGGACTCGCGCTGGCGCTGGCCGGAACCTGGGGGCCGCAACTGGATGTCGGCTGGAGCCTGCGGGCGGATGCCCCGGGACTCTGGTTCCCCGGCATGAAGGGACAGCTGAGCAGCCGCGGCCGGCTTCAGGGGCCCAGGGACAGGCCCGTGGGCACGGCCGAGCTGCTGGCGCGGGATCTCCGCCTGCGCGCGGATGGCGTCCGGGAACTGAGCGTGCGCCTCAGCGGCGGGCTGACGCCGGACGCGCCGCCGCTGCGGGCCGAGCTGATGGTGCAGGACCTGCAGGTGGGCGACAACCGGGCCGGCCGGCTCAGGCTCGCCTGCCAGGGCGCCGTGGTCTGGCGCAACGGCCGTCTGGAGCCGGGCGCGGCCACGATCGACCTGAATCTGAGCGGAACCGGGCTGCGTTACCGGGAGGCCGCCCTGCGCGAGATCGAGGGACAGGCGCGTGGCGGCTTGCTGCCGGGCGCGCCGCCGCTGGCCGGTCGCGTCACGGTGCGCGGCCTGGCGGTTGGCGAGGCGGCGGTCGAGGCGCTCGGGCTGGATTTCCGCGGCGGGCTGGTCCATCGCCAAGGCGAATGGCAGCTGCACGGCGAGCCGCTGGAGCTGGAA